>CAZQFA010000003.1:103995-136500 GCA_964592245.1 uncultured Pseudohongiella sp.
ACACCGGACAAGTACAAGGTCTCCGGTCGTGGTGAATTACACTTGTCGGTGTTGATTGAAAGTATGCGTCGCGAGGGTTTTGAGCTGGCCGTGTCGCGCCCGGAAGTCATCGTCCATGAAGAAGAGGGCGAGCTGAAAGAACCTTATGAAGTTTTGGTGATCGATTGTGATGATCAGCATCAGGGAGCGGTCATTGAAGAGCTGGGTCTGCGTCGTGCGGATATGCGTGATTTGTTGCCGGATGGCAAAGGCCGAGTCCGCCTGCAGTTCATTATCCCGACACGCGGCCTGATCGGCTTCCGTTCGCAGTTCCTGTCCATGACCTCGGGTTCCGGATTGATGACACACGTCTTCGATCACTACGGTCCCTACAAAGAGTCGGAACTGGCTGCACGTAACAACGGCGTGTTGGTATCCATGGTTAATGGCAAGTCGCTGGGTTATGCCTTGTTCAACCTGCAGGATCGTGGCCGCTTGTTTATTGGTCCAAACACTGATGTTTACGAAGGCATGGTGATTGGCTTGCACAGTCGCGACAACGATCTGGTCGTTAACCCGACCAAAGCCAAACAGCTGACCAATATTCGTGCCTCCGGCAGTGATGAGAACATCCTGTTAACGCCGCCAGTGGAACATTCACTGGAGCAGGCGATGGAATTTATTGCCGATGACGAGCTGGTCGAAGTGACGCCTGCGCACATTCGCATTCGCAAGAAGTACCTGAGCGAGAATGAGCGCAAGCGCATGAGCCGTGGCAGCGCCGCTCGCGGCTAAACGGCATGGCGCCGCTGGCAATACCTGCCTGCAATAGCCTAAGATAAGTGCTCGATCATAGCTGCCACCGATTGCGGTGGCAGCGCTGTAAACGGATTTAGCCATGCACGTACTTTTCCCCGAGATCAAACCCTACAAGCGACACCAGCTCAAGGTGTCCGACATGCATGAGCTGTATGTCGATGAAGCGGGAAACGCGCAAGGCATCCCGGTCTTGTTTGTCCACGGTGGCCCGGGGGCGGCTTGTGACGCCAGCTCAAGACGCTTCTATGATCCCGGCACCTATCACATTGTCACCTACGACCAGCGTGGTTGTGGCCGCTCTACGCCGCACAGTGAACTGACGGAAAATACGACTCAGGATCTGGTCGAAGATATCGAGCGCATTCGCCAACATCTGGGCATTGACCAGTGGGTCCTGTTCGGCGGTTCCTGGGGTTCCACGCTCAGTTTGCTGTACGCACAAGCCTATCCTGAACGTGTGCGCGCCATGGTGTTACGCGGTATTTTTCTTTGCCGACAGTCCGAACTTGACTGGCTATATAAAGACGGCGCCAACCGCATTTTTCCAGATCACTGGCTGGAATTCGTGCGCAACATACCCGAAGTCGAACGTGATGACTTGCTGAAGGCTTATCACGAGAGACTCATGGGTGAAGATGAGCTGGCGCGCATGTCGGCCGCCAAGAGTTGGTCGGCCTGGGAAGGTAATTGTTCACGGCTAAGACCCAGTGCCGACGCCATGGCGAAGTTTACCAAGCCGCATAATGCGCTGGCACTTTCGCGCATTGAAACGCACTTTTTCCTCAATAAAGGCTTCATCAAGGAAAACCAGATTCTTGATGCCATGGACGCCATCAAGGATATTCCCGGCCGCATTATTCATGGTCGCTACGACATGATCTGTCCATTGACCAGTGCCGTTGAGCTGCATAATGCGTGGCCAGCTTCGGAGCTGCATATTGTCAGGGAGGCGGGTCATTCCGCGTCCGAACCCGGCAATGTTGATGCCCTTATCCGCGCCACGCAGGATGTGGCCAAATTACTTGAGTCCGAGCAGTAACGGATTGTCATGATTGCCTTGATACAGCGCGTACGATGGGCCAAAGTCGAGGTGGCAGACAAAGTGATCGGCGAGATCGATCAGGGATTGCTGGCGCTGGTCGGCATGGAGAAGCAGGACTCACAGAGCAATGCTGACAAACTGCTGGAAAAAGTATTGAGCTATCGCGTCTTTGCTGACGATGCTGGGAAGATGAATCAGAGTCTGCGCGACATTGGCGGCGGCTTGTTGCTGGTGAGTCAATTTACCCTGGCGGCAGATACCGGCCGCGGGTTACGTCCGAGTTTTTCATCGGCTTTGCTGCCCGCCGAGGCGGAATCGCTGTGGCGTTATTTTACCAGCCGAGCCAAAGCTGATTATGCACCCGTTGCCTGTGGTGAGTTCGCTGCGGACATGCAAGTGTCACTGCAGAATGATGGCCCGGTGACTTTCTGGTTACAGGTCTGATCTGCACTCATTCCCGCTTAGCCGGGCGTCTCATGATTGTCGCTATTCTCCGCTTCTGCCTGACGTTTCTGTACCATGCGGCCGGCAAGAATTCCCATTTCAAACAGCATCCACATCGGAATTGCCAACAGTGACTGTGTAAAGGGGTCAGGTGGCGTCAACAACATGGCAACGACAAAACAACCGACAATGACATAGGGGCGCTTGCCGGCCAATGAGTCGGGTTCAGCGAGTCCTGCCCATACACACAGGAATACGGCCACTGGAATTTCGAATGCGATGCCGAAGGCGAAGAAAATTGTCAGCGCAAAACTGAGAAAGCTGCTGATGTCAGGTGCCACCTGAATGCCTTCTGGGGCAACCGAAATAAAGAAGCCGAAGACGATGCCGAACAGAATGTAGCGGGCAAAGGCGATCCCGGAATAGAACAAGACAACACTGGAGATGAATAACGGAATCGCCAGCGCCTTCTCGTTCTTGTAGAGCCCCGGCGCAATAAATGACCAGAGTTGGTAAAGGATATAGGGTGCAGCCAACAGCAAGGAGACGTAGAAGGTCAATTTGAACGGGGCAAAGAATGGCGAAGTCGGATCAATCGCAATCATGCTGGTGTTTTCCGGCAGGGCGGCGATCAACGGTTGCGCAACGAAGTTGTAAATGTCGTTGGCGAAATAGAACAGTGCCAGAAATAGCACTATCACAGCGATCAGGCATTTGAGAATACGATCCCTGAGCTCAATCAGGTGATCGATCAAGGTCAGTTCATTCTCGTCTTCAGCTGATGCCATAGGTGCTAGCTTTCTTTATTCGTGCTGGGGGCGTCACCATGACTGTCAGCATTGGGTACGGTTACTTTCACTTTCCGGTCTTCTTGGTCTTCTTGCGCATCGGTGCTGGCGAGTTTCGGATTCTTGCCAGTGCCATAGAGTTGTTTGCCGGCACTGGAGACTTCGTTGCCGACATTTTCCAATTCCTGCTTTGCTGCGTCGATCTGTTCCTTGGCATCCTGCTGATAGGACTCCTTGGGAGCACCCGGGTCGAAATTATCCGAACTGACGATGTTTTTGAATTTGCTTTCTGATTCCTTGGCTGCTTTTTCAACATCCGTTTTGGCCTGCTCGATTTCAGCCAGTACTGATTCGTTATGCAGCTGACGACGAATCTCATCGGCATTCAATTCACGTTCAATATCTGATTTCACTTTATAAAAGCTGCGCCGGAAGCGACCAATCCACAGGCTCGCCGTACGAATCGCCGTAGGCAATTTCTCCGGGCCGATGACGATTAACGCCACAATTGCGACCAGCAACAACTCTGTAGAATGGATATTAAACATAGTCTGGATTGGGCGATTGCTGGCGGGCAACAAGAAGAGGCTGCCCGCCGATATCAATCACAAGGAGTGAATGGAGAAACTACTTGTTCTCAACTTTTTCCGCGGTGGCGTCGATTGTCTCACCGTCAGATTCTTCTTTCTCGTCTTCGGATTCTTTGTCAGCATCGTCGTCTTTCATCGCTGACTTGAAACCTTTCAAAGCGCCGCCAAGGTCAGAACCCAGGTTGCGTAATTTCTTGGTGCCGAACAGCATCACTACGATCAACAATATGATCAGTAGTTGCCAGATACCTATACCACCTACACCCATAATAAACCTCCACAACCGATAATCCGCGAATGCCGATTATCGTAATTTAGTTCGATCGAGACGCCTTCTCTTCGAGGCCGGATATGTTAAAGCGTTTTTCCAGTTCATCCAACACTTGCGCTTGATCCAGGCCCAAATGGCTTAACATTACCAGCGTATGAAACCACAGGTCCGCCGTCTCGTGGATTACCGCATTTTTAGTGTCTTGCGACCCATTGTCGTAGTCTTTTGCCGCCAAAATCGTTTCCGTGGCTTCTTCACCCACTTTTTCGAGGATTTTGTTCAGTCCTTTGGCATGCAGACTGGCAACATAGGACGAACCGGCATCGGCTTGTTTGCGCTGTTCGAGGACCGTTTGCAATTGCTTGAGAACTTCACTCATTGTCTGTCTGTACCAGTGTTCTACACCAAAGAAAAAGGGGGTTACGATTTGCCATACAGGCTGGCAGGTTCTTGCAGTACCGGTTCGACCACCTGCCATTGTTCATCGTCCAGCCGGCGGTAATAGCAACTTTCCCGGCCGGTGTGACAGGCGATGCCGCCGATTTGCCTGACCATGTAACAGAGACTGTCATTGTCGCAATCGAGGTAGACATCAACAAGCTCCTGCACGTTGCCTGAATCCTCGCCCTTGCGCCAAAGTTTCTGCCGTGAGCGCGACCAGTAGACGCCGCGCTTCTCCTGCACAGCCACAGCCAGCGCCTCACGGTTGACCCAGGCCTGCATCAGAATGCGACCGGAATCGGCATCCTGGGTAATCACCGGCGCCAGACCGTCGCTATTCCACTGAATCTGGTCGAGGTAGGAAGACATGGCGGAAGTATGCGCTCTCACTGTTTAAAACTCAAAAGGAACAGCCCCAGTACGGCCAGACCTGCGGTTAGCATCGAGCCACCAGTAAGGCCGCTGCTTACTGCCGGAATCAGGGTCACACCGGCTGCTGCCAGAGCCAGAACGCCACCCCGCTGTTGCTGCCTGGCGCTTCTAAGTTGCTTTTCCTTTTCTGCTACAAGCTGCGCTTCCAAAGTGGCGTTGATACTGGCGAGCTTGTCTGCCTGCACCAGGGCGTTGATGACCTGTACGGGCAGAGTGGGTAACTGATCGAGCCAGTTTGGCAGTTGTTCGCGTAACTCTTCCAGCAAGGTAAACGGGCTGAGTTGCTTGCGTTGCCAATTCTCCAGAAAGGGCAGAGCCGTTTGCCAAAGATCGAGGTCAGGATAGAGTTGTCGGCCCATACCTTCGACGTTCAGCAGGGTTTTTTGCAACAGTACCAGTGAGGGTTGTACTTCCATGTTGAAGCGACCCGCGGTACTGAACAACTGCACGAGCAACTGGGCAAAAGAAATGTCTTTCAACGGCTTTTCAAAAATAGGCTCACAGACGCTGCGCATCGCCGATTCGAAAGCATGAATACCAGTCTCCGGAGGAACCCAGCCGCATTCCACATGCAATTCGGCGACGCGTCGGTAATCACGTTTGAAAATGGCGAGCAGGTTCTTGGCCAGATAGTCTTTATCAGCCGCGGAAAGGGAGCCGATGATGGCGCAGTCGATAGCTATGTACCGGGGGTTCTGCGGGTTCTCGCGGGAGACAAAGATATTACCGGGGTGCATGTCCGCGTGGAAGAAATTATGCTCGAACACCTGCGTAAAGAAGATGTTGACGCCTGTTTCCGCCAGCTTCTTCAAATTGATCTGTGCTGCTTCCAGCTCGGCAATATTGGTAACCGGGATGCCGTGGATGCGCTCCATTACCAACACATTACGGCGCGTGTAATCCCAATAGATTTTGGGTACATACAGTTCGCTGGAGTCGGCAAAATTGCGTTTTAGCTGAGAGGCATTGGCGCCTTCCGATTGCAGGTTCAGCTCATCCAGAATGACGCCTTCATAATCGTTGACGACTTCGACCGGTTTCAGTCGCTTGCCATAGGGAGTGTAATCGGCGATCAGGCGCGCCACCCATTTCAACAAGGTGATGTCTTGTTTGACTGTGTCTTCAATACCGGGGCGCAGCACTTTGACAACAACTTCTTCGCCACTATGCAGTCTTGCCTGATGGACTTGCGCTACCGAAGCAGAGGCGAAGGGCACGATGTCCAGCTCCTGAAATACCGATTCGGCAGGCACGCCTAACGCCCTCGAAACAATCGTTTCCACGGAAGGATTTTTGAAAGGGGGCACATTGTCTTGCAATGAGCGCAGCTCTTCGGCGAGTGCCACATCGATAAAATCGCGGCGCGTGGAAAGCAGCTGGCCGAATTTGATGTAGATCGGGCCGAGTTCTTCCATGGCCAGTCGCAAGCGGCGATTAACAGGCTCATTGCGCACCCGGCTGAATGCCCAGCGCAATTTCCACGGCATTAATGCCAGCCGTAACCAAAAGGCGCCCGGCTGTCCGCGCAGGAATTCATCCAGACGGTATTTGGCGATAACGCTGATAACGTGTATGAGTCGGGGCAGGTGCGACACGAGCTACTATTTCTGGTCTGCTATTTGCGGGGTTGCAAAGATAGCACTAGCGGGCAGGGTGAACAAGCGCGGCAGGCAAATAATTGTTTGTGAATCAATCGCTTACTTGTTTGGGCTCGGCATCAAGGCTGGCTTCGAGGGCGGCAATTCTGGCGTTTAACCGATCAGTTTGCAGTCGCAGTGTATCGAGTCCGTCCATGAAGCGAGCAACATCTTCTTCATGGGGTAGCAATTGCCGTTCGTCCTTCAGATAACTTTCGACATTGCGCTTCATGCGCTGGGCCGAATCGGCAACGACTTCGGCACTGCGTTGTTGAAATTTGCCGACTTCATGGGTGAGGGCATCACCCAGCAGCGGGGCGAGATAGTCTTGCCAGTCGATGTCCAGCTGCTTGCTGGTGAGGTAAAGGTCTTGCACGAGCGAGGCGTCACCGCTTATCTGTATTTTTTCGTTCACCAGCGCCTTGCGCGAAGCATCGGCTGTGAGCAAGCCCAGCAAGTCCACCAGCTTACCGGCAATACCGGCATCCGGTGCAATGCCCAGAGTATCGGCGTCGTGTGCCGAGAGCTGCAAGCCATCGGCATCGATCTGCAGGGTCAAATTGAGGTTGGGAGAATGGCTATGGACGGCAATGGTTTTGCCATTGAAGACGGCGACTTTGTCACGCAGGTAGCTGTCGCGCTGAATTAGTTGATTCAACAAGTGCTCGACGGGCCACAGGATCAGGCTGCCTAACATCGTCTCTATGCTGGTTTGAAGCCGACGTGAATGGCGCAAACACCATTCATGACGTTGTGGTAGCGACAATTGGTCAAACCGGCCTTTTCCATCATCCCCAACAATGTCTCCTGATCGGGATGCATGCGAATGGATTCAACCAGATAGCGATAACTGTCGGCATCGCCAACGACCATCTGTCCGGCAATTGGCCACAATGTGGAATAGGCATCGTAGGCGCGGCTTACCAGATTATTGCGCGGCTTGGAGAATTCGAGAATAACGACGCGGCCACCCGGCTTCAGCACACGCGCCATGGAGGCCAGTGCGGCGTCCTTGTCAGTGACATTGCGCAGACCATAAGCAATACACACACAATCAAAACTGTTCTCGGCGAAGGGCAGGGATTCGGCATTGACCTGTACGACTTCGACATTGTCGGCCAGGCCCAGATCAATGAGTCGATCGCGACCTACCTGCAACATGGCTTCGTTGATATCTGCCAGGACGACTTTGCCGCTTGCGCCAACCAGCGGGGCGAAGCGAATGCTGAAATCACCGGTGCCACCCGCCAGATCCAGCACGGAATGACCGTGGCGAATGGCGGTCAGCTCAACGGTGTAGCGTTTGATCAATCGATGTGAGCCGAGCGACATGATGTCGTTCATGAGATCGTAGCGACTCGCTACCGAACGAAAAACCTGACCGACGCGCTCAGCTTTTTCCGCAATTGGCACTTGTTGATAACCAAAATGAGTGGTTGATTCTTGGTCGCGGGAATCCGTCATGATGTGGGCCTGAGTGCTCAGCGTTAACTGTCGGTAATGGGGTTCAATTGGAGGGCGAGGGCTTGATTGTAAGCACCTGCGTGTCTGCTGGCAATGGAACGCGAGTGGCTCCTGCCTGCCTGAGCTTGTCGAGGTAGGCTTGCCAGAGTGTCTCCTGATCAATGCAGAGTTCGTGCAAGTAGGGCCAACTGTAAATGCCCGTGTTGTGACCATCGTCGAAATCGAGGCGTATGGCGTAGTTGCCTACCGCGGCGACGGTCTCGATTTTGACATCACGTTTGCCAGTCTGCAGCACTTCTTGCCCCTTGCCATGACCACGAACCTCCGCGGAGGGCGAATGCACGCGCAGGAACTCGGCCGACAAGTGATAACTGGTCTCATCAGCGTACCGCAGCTCCAGGGTGGCTGACTGCCTGTGTAACTGAATGGCGACTGGAACGTCAGAAGTACTGGTCATGGAGCTTGCAAATGC
This sequence comes from uncultured Pseudohongiella sp., assembly GCA_964592245.1. GTDB lineage: Bacteria > Pseudomonadota > Gammaproteobacteria > Pseudomonadales > Pseudohongiellaceae > UBA9145. The sequence goes on from CAZQFA010000003.1 coordinate 112,375, forward strand.
CTCGCGCGTGGTTGTGTTGGCAGCTACAAAATATACCGGCTGAGGTCTTCGTCCCGTGCCAGCTCATCCAGTTGCTTTTCGACGTAGGCGCTATCGATGACCAGTTCTCGCTGTTCATCGGCGGCATGGTCGGCAGCAGAGAAAGAAACGTCCTCCAGCAAACGTTCCATCACCGTGTGCAGGCGCCTGGCACCGATATTCTCGGTGCGCTCATTAACCTGCCAGGCGGTTTCGGCGATTTTGGCAATGCCATCCTTGCTGAATGACAGCTTCAGGTTCTCAGTAGCCAGCAGTGCCTGATACTGCTCAGTAAGTGAGGCACTTGGCTCCTCCAGAATACGCTCGAAATCACGCGCGCTTAGAGGGTCCAGTTCAACACGAATAGGCAGGCGGCCCTGAAGCTCTGGAATCAGGTCTGAAGGCTTCGACAAGTGGAACGCGCCCGACGCGATAAAGAGAATATGGTCGGTCTTGATGCTGCCGAATTTGGTAGTAACAGTGGAGCCTTCAATCAAAGGCAGCAAGTCACGTTGCACGCCTTCACGGGAAACGCCGGCGCCGCCCTGATCATGACGATTGGTGACCTTGTCAATTTCATCGATGAACACAATACCGGTCTGCTCGGTCACTTCCACTGCGCGATTCTTTATTTCTTCTTCATTAATGAGTTTGGCCGCTTCTTCATCCTTGACGACTTTCAATGCCGCTTTCACCGTCATGCGGCGCGACTTTTTGCGACCGGAGTTCATGTTGGAGAACATGTTCTTCAGCTGGCTGGTCATGTCTTCGAGGCCCGGCGGCGCCATAATCTCGACGCCAGCGGGTGTTTCATTCACCTTGATCTCGATTTCCCGAGCGTCCAGTTCACCCTGACGGAGTTTCTTGCGAAACAGCTGTCGGGCGCTGGATTGTGAGTCTGTTTCCTCGGCTTCATCATCCTTGCGTGCCTGTGGTAGCAGAACATCGAGAATGCGCTCTTCGGCCAGATCCTCGGCCAGATGCTGAACCTTTTCAATTTCTTTCTCGCGCAGCATTTTGATCGCCACGTCCACCAGATCGCGAATGATGGACTCCACGTCGCGACCGACATAGCCGACTTCTGTGAACTTGGTCGCTTCGACTTTGATAAACGGCGCCTCTGCAAGTTTAGCGAGACGACGGGCGATCTCGGTCTTACCGACGCCTGTGGGGCCGATCATGAGAATGTTCTTGGGTGTGATCTCGTTGCGTAATTCATCGCTCAGTTTCATGCGTCGCCAGCGATTGCGCAGGGCAATGGCGACAGCACGTTTGGCCTTGTCCTGGCCGACGATATGTTTGTCCAGTTCGGACGTGATCTGTTGCGGGGTCAACTGTGACATGGTTGCAATCCTGTAGCAGTACGCGGGCGCTGATCAGGCCGGGTACTCGAGTTCTTCGATGGTCAGGGTCTGGTTGGTGTAGACGCAGATGTCGGCGGCGATTTGCAGACTCTTTTCGACAATATCGCGAGCACTGAGGTCAGTGTTTTCCACCAGGGCGCGCGCTGCCGACAGGGCGAAGGAGCCGCCTGAGCCGATAGCCATGATCGAGTCTTCCGGCTCGATCACATCGCCATTACCGGTAATGATGAGTGAGGCTTCCTTGTCGGCGACAACCAGCAAGGCTTCGAGCCGGCGCAGCGAGCGGTCGGTGCGCCAGAGTTTGGCGAGTTCGACGGCCGCGCGCGTCAGTTTTCCGGAGTGTTTTTCGAGTTGCTCTTCAAAGCGTTCAAACAGAGTGAAGGCGTCAGCGGTGCCACCGGCGAATCCGGCAAGGATCTGGTCCTTGTAGAGGCGGCGCACTTTGCGGGCATTGCCCTTCATTACCGTGTTGCCTTGTGAGACCTGGCCGTCACCGCCTATAACTACCTGATTTCCGCGACGGACCGAAACGATCGTCGTGCCTCGATATTGCTCCAAATCAACCTCCAGCAGTGATTCTGATTACCCTAACACACCGGGCTGAATGGAGTTGGCCCTGACGCGCGCGCAGAAGCATCCAATATTGGGCAAAGTCGGGAAATTTCAAGGCGCCGGGCGGGCCGGCGGCGATTATTGGACGCTGGTGCGCAGGGCAGGGATGTTATTGCGTCGCAGGGTGCGCTCGGCTTCGTCGAGCTGGCCGTGTGTCTCATAGGGACCGGACTGCACCAGAAAGAGAGTGCGGCCGGTCAGTTGCTCGGATTTGACGCGCACATTCAGGCCCAGACTCTGCTGTCGTTGCACTTCCTGTTCCGCCAGTGCGCGTTGCTGAAAGGCGCCAGATTGCAACATGTAGCGCACCGGTAGTGGGTCATCCGGTGAAGCTACATCGACGGGGATTGTATCGACATCGACCTCGTAGCTGGGTAACTCGGTGTAGAACTCCAGACGCAGCGGCTGGTTCTCCGCGGGCTGGTCGGTGTTGCCTGTGTTGCCGACCAGGGTTTGTGCCGGTGAACTCGTTACCGTGACAATTTCGGTTGTGGTGAGTGCCGGTATTTGGCCGGAAATATAGAGCAAGACACAACCAAACACGCCGAGGGCGGCGCCAACCAGAATGCCGGTGACCATCATCGACCAGGCGGGCGGGTTCTGCGCCGGCTTCTTGTCGAGCAAGGGCTCCGGTCGTATTTTTGCAAAGTCGTGCGTCACAGAGTGCTCGCTTAATAGCTAAGATATTGTTTTAACGGTGGTTTATGAATAAGCAGAGTCGGCACTCCAATTATCGGTAGCGCCGCGCCAAGCTAAAGGGAAATTTCACTTTTGCTTGCGCTTCAAGATTCATTCAGAGCTATTAAATCAGTTCCTGCGGATCGACATCCAGACTCCAGCGCAATTTTCCTTGTGCGGGCCTGGTTTCAATCCATTGCACGAGTGCTTCCAGCATCGCTTGCAATGCCCCCCGCGAGTCACTCTTGAGCAGCAGCTGGTGGCGATACCGCCCGGCGCGTTTCTCCATCGGGCTGGGCATGGGGCCTAGGCAATCCACGCGCTTGCCACTGTCCGTGTTCTGTTGCACATAGCGGGCAGCCAGGGCCTGTAAGAATTTGTTGCCGCTGTTGGGGCTCTCTGCTTCTGCCCGAAATACAGCGAGGTGCGCAAAGGGCGGCATGATGGCATCCCGACGTTCACAGAGCAGGTGCTCGGCAAACTCACCGTACGAGCTTGTGGTCAACCGCTGCAACACGGCATGGGTGGCATGGCGCGATTGAATCAGCACCTTGCCCGGGCGCTCTGCTCGGCCAGCACGGCCGGCAACCTGCACAATGGTTTGCGCCATGTTCTCCTGGCCGCGGAAATCGGCGCTGAACAGGCCGCCATCGGCATCGACGACGACCACCAGAGTCAGATTGGGAAAATGGTGCCCTTTGGCGAGCATTTGCGTGCCCAGCAAGACACAGGGCTCGCCGGCGTTCACCTGCTCAATCAGTGCTGCCAGTCGCGTCTTGCTGCGGGTGGAGTCGCGATCAATGCGCAGTACCGGGTAGTCAGGGAACTGCGTTTCGAGAAAAGCCTCCAGCTTCTGTGTGCCAACTCCCAGCGTGCTCAGCTCCCGGCTTTTGCAACCAGGGCAGGCGCGAGGAACCGCCGTTTGCTGGCCACAATGATGGCAGCGTAAACAGCCAGGCCGCGTGTGCAGAGTCATGTGGGCGCTGCAATCATCGCACTCAGCAGTCCAGCCGCAATGCAGGCATTGCAGGAGCGGTGCGAACCCCCGGCGATTGATAAAGGCCAATACCTGATTACCGGCACTGAGTTGTTGCCGCATCTGCAGCAAGGCGGATTCACTGAAGGCAGCTTGTGGATCAAGGCTGGCGATATCAATCACCTGCATTGTGGCCGGTAGTGAAGTGCCGGCGCGCGCGTTGAGTTTGAGATGCTGAAAACGCCCCGAGCGCGCATTGTTCAAACTTTCCAGTGAAGGCGTGGCCGAACCCAGTATGACTGGTATTTTTTCCTGTTGGCCGCGCATGACGGCCAGATCCCTGGCGGAGTAGCGGAAGCCATCCTGTTGCTTGAAAGAGCTGTCATGCTCTTCGTCGATGATGATCAGTCCCGGGTGCAACAGGGGGGTGAAAATGGCCGAGCGGGTACCGATGATGATGCCGGCGCTGCCGGCGCGAGCCCGCAGCCAGGCCTGTGCCCGCTCGTTGTCATTGAGGCCGGAATGCAGTGCCACCACGGGGACATTGAAGCGTGCAGTGAAGCGGCCAATGGTCTGCGGAGTGAGTCCGATTTCAGGTACCAGTATAAGGCACTGACGCCCTGCGGCGAGGACGCGGGTCATGGCCTGCATGTAGACTTCAGTCTTGCCGGAGCCAGTGATGCCATCCAGCAGGTAACAATTAAACTCGCCGAGTTGTTGTGTGATATGTGCCAGTGCGTCTTGCTGCTGCGCATGCAGAGGCAGGGCATTTTTGGCAGGGGAGCCGGTTGCGGCCAGTGGCTGACCATGATCCTGCTGCTGCAGTTCCATCCTGACCAGTGCCTTGTCGTACAGCTCTTGTAATTGCTTGCTGCTAAAACCCTCGCCGCGAATCTCGGCTGCCGTCATGGCACCGGTGTCTTGCAACATCAGAAACAGCGCCAGTTGCCTGGGTGCCCGGCTCAGGGCTGATTGCGCTTGCTCCAGATCGGCAGCACAGCGCCACACTTCGATGGCGTCATGTAGCGGTTCCCCCTGACGAATGCGTGCTGGCAGGGCGGTGCTCCAGACTTCACCGGGAGGATGCTGGTAGTAGCGGCTGGCCCAATTCAGCAAGTTGATCAGAGCAGGGGGTAGCAATGGCTCGGCGTCGATCACTCGTCGTGCGGGTCGCAGTTTGTCCTCGGCGACCGCACAGTTGTTGGTCAGCGCAATCACCACACCAATCAATGTTTGCCGGCCGAAAGGCACTTCGATACGCATCCCCGGAGAGATTGGCTGGGCACAATCAGCAGGCGGCAAGTAATCAAACAGTCGGCGCAAGGGAGAAGGAACCGCGACGCGGACGAAGAGTCCGTTGTCGGCATGGCTGGCGGGGTTGGGCATGAGAGAACTGCAGTGCTTGTCGCTAATCGCCGCAGTGTACGGGCAATGCCGCAGGCAGACAACTGCGAGCCGGTGCGTCGGGGTATTGCTTGCCGGCGGAACTACTGAACTGCAGACTCTCTTGGTCTATACTCGCCCTTCCATTGCTGTACGACGTTTTCCCCGGGCACAGGTGACAAATCTGGCCAGCGGGGCCGGGCAATAGCGTGAGAGCAGCACAGCACTATCGGGCGCAAGCAACAAGCAAGGAAAGACTTCATGGAATCTCAATCGGTGCCGGCGGAGCTACAGGCAGCGCGTGAACAAATTGATCAGATTGATCGCCAGATCATCGAATTGCTGGCGCGCCGTTTCGAGCAGACGCATCGGGTCGGCATGCTGAAGGCCAACAATGCCTTGCAGGCGCTGGATGCCAAACGCGAGGCCGAGAAACTGGCAGAAATCACCAGGTTGTGTGAGGCGAACAACCTCAGCGCCGAGTTGGTGACGGAACTGTTTACGCAGATCATGGAAGAGGTCGTGCGGAACCATAAGCGACTGCATAAGCAACTGAGTGAACAGCAAAAATAGCGGCAGCGCTTGCGTCGTGGCAATTCTCTGCTAGAATGCTCGGCCCTGAATGGTGGGTGGACCACCGTTATTAGATCTGACCAAGCAGATGTGGTGCAGCGGCAACCGCAGAAGACGCGGACGCTGTGGCGACATCAGGACTCAAGGTAGAACCATGAAACCAGAAATTCATCCAAACTACGGCCCGATCAAAGCCACCTGTAGCTGTGGCAATGTGATCGAGACCAAATCGACGATTGGTAAAGATATCCTGATCGACGTTTGCTCCCAGTGTCACCCTTTCTACACTGGTAAGCAGAAGATCCTCGACAGTGGTGGTCGTGTTGACCGCTTCAAGAAGCGTTTCGGCAATCGCCGCGTCTAAAACGCGCCTGCAGACACTTGCAAATAATCGGGGTGCCGCGATGCGGTGCCCCGTTTTGCATTTCCAGCCCTCTTAAAATTCCCGCGAATGCGAACTGGCCGGCTGGTTAGCCCGTGCCTGCTCATCCCCATCGTGGCGCGGCACTGAATCAACAGAGCCCTGAATTAAAAGAGCAGTGAATCAGAAGATGGTTTCGGTGGACAGCTCTTCGCTGGTCTGTTCGTCGCTGTCGATGCCGACCGCAGGCTGATCACCCATCCCCGGCGCATTCTCCAGCCGGAAATATTCGAACATGGTGTTGGGGTCGCCCGGGATAGCCAGCTTGCCGGTGGTTCTGTCAATAAGACGGTCGACGATGCCATCGGGCCGATTCATGGTGTTCTCTGGCATGTTCTTCAGCGCTTCGCGCATGTAGTCGATCCAGATCGGGATTGCGACGGTGGCACCCTGTTCGCGTTCACCTAAAGGCTCCGGCGTATCGAAGCCGACAAAAACCGTGGTAGCAATGTCGCGATTGAAACCGGAGAACCACAGCTCCTGCGGTCCATTGGTGGTACCGGTCTTGCCCATCAGGTCACCACGGCGCAGCTCGCGTTGGACACGATTGCCGCTGCCTTCCTCAATGACCGAGCGCAGCATGGAATTCAGGATAAAGGCGATCTCGGCGTCAATGATACGCGGCGCCGGTTGTGTCTGCAGGCCAGTCTCGTTGTCCAGCTGGGTGCAGTTTTCGCAAACAACGGCAGGTGATGCTTCATAGAGAGTGCCGTCAACGGCAGTGCTTATCTTGCGAATAAACCATGGGTCTACCTTGTAGCCACCATTGGCAATTGCCGAATAGCCGGCAACGATTTCCAGCGGCTCAACATCCTGACTGCCCAGAGCGACCGTCAAGTCGTTGTGCGGGAAATTTTGTGTCTGAAAGCCAAAGCGGGCAGCGAATGGCAGTACCTTGTCCGAGCCCAACTGGTCATAGAGACGCACTGCCGGCACGTTACGCGATTCCTGCAGGGCATAGCGCAGCGTGATCGGGCCAAGGAAGTTGTTCTCGTAATTATTGGGGCGATAGTCGCCACGGGTAATCGGCGCATCATTGATTGTGGTCGCGGCCGTGTACCCGTGCTGCAGGGCGGCACCATAGAGGAATGGCTTGAAATTGGAGCCAGGGGGTCGCGGTGTCAGCACCCGATTGACCTGACTGCGGCGGAAATCATAGCCACCAACCAGTGCCATGATGGAGCCATCGTCAGGTGACATGGATACCAGCGCGCCCTGAATTTCAGGCACCTGACCCAACTCCCAGTTATCGCCAGCGCGTTTGACGCGAATCAGATCGCCAACGGCAACGGCATCACTGGCAGTTTCCGGTGGTGGCCAGGCTTCATTGCGGCTGCGGAATGTGTAAGCCCAGCTGATCCCTTCCCAAGGCACTTCGATGATGCTGCCGTCGTCCAGCAACGCATTGAATGAACGTTCCTGAACTGCAGTAACAATGGCGGGTAGCTGGTTGCCATAAGTGGGAACCGGTTGCAGCAGCTCCAGCCAGACCTTGTTGGGCTCCAATGGGTCAGGGGGGTAATTGGCTGCCGGTCCGCGATAGCCATGACGTTTGTCATAGTGCGTTTCCAGTCCGTTAACGAGAGCCGTCTGGGCAGCCTGCTGCTTGTCGCCGTCGATGGTGGTGACTACTTCGAATCCTCTGGAATACGTCTCTTCGCCAAACTGGTCATAAAGCTGCTGTCGCACCATCTCGGCCACGTACGGTGCAGAAATAGCGATGTTGCGGTTACGCCGCTGGGCAGTGACAGGGGCGGCATTGGCGGCCTCAAACTCAGCCTGACTGATCATGTTCTGCGTCAGCATGTTGCGCAGGCGTGTCTCCCGGCGTTCGATAGCGCGATCGGGGTTGGCCAGTGGATTACAGGTGGATGGGCATGGCAGCAGGGAGATCATCATTGCCGCTTCCGCCAGGGTCAGGTCGCTGACTTCTTTGCCGTAATAGACGAAGGCAGCAGCACCAATGCCGTCAGCGCCGGCACCGAAATAAATCGTGTTGAGATACAGCGTCAGAATTTCTTCTTTGGTCAGCTCACGCTGGATCTGCAGGGCGAACGGGATTTCCTTGAACTTGCGCAAATACACATTGTCGCTGTCGAAGGAGAGGTTGTTCGCCAACTGCATGGTGATGGTACTGCCACCACCGAGCGAATTGCCGGTCAGAAAACCGTAGAATCCGCGGCCAAGAGACTGAATGTCCACCCCGGGATGTGAGTAAAAGCGGACGTCTTCAGTGGCGATCAGGGCATCGGTGAGCAATTGCGGGATGTCCTGGTATTGCACCGGATTGCGACGGTTGCCGATTTCGTCAATCAGGCGGCCGTCATTGGTGTAAATGCGCAGTGGTGTTTCCAGACGTACGTCGCGATAGGTCTCGGCGCGCGGCAGCAGAGGCGCCAGATAAAGATAGGCAGCGGTAGCCACCATGGCCAAGCCGGCGAAAGCAGCAAGACCCAGCGCCAGAGTCCAGCTGACGATTTTAACTAATCTGGATTGCACAGCCTTTCCGAGTGAATTGGGTTAGCAAAGCCCTGTGGGCTCCGAATGAATCGATACATAGCAGTAATGGGCAACAAGTATACACCCGAAGGCGGAATTTACTCGCCTCTTCGACCGCTCAATGCCACGGAGTGCAGGCAAAACAGGCTAATTGCTAAATGGCTCACATCTTGAGAATTTTTTCAGAGCAATCCCTCACTGAAAACGTGGAAACTGTGCCGCACTGCAGGCCGCGGCGACACAGGTTCCGGTGGCAATGGGCTACGTAGAAGTACTCGGCAGGCCAGAACTGCTGCGGTCTGGGGGGAAATCACAAACGTGAACGGAGTCATAGATTTGCTGTCGTCCTTAGTTCATTATTAAATAGTGAAGTGTTTTGTGCTGAAAGTCTGATAATTGGTTGAAAACTCTATAAAATATTGAAACGGCCGATACTGAGATCTGGAAGCAGAAAAATTCTAAAAAGTATTTGTAACTTGTTGATATTTAAGTCTATATTAAAAAGAGACTGCCCAGGCTGCTAAGCTGCGGACCGGGATGAAGCCGGCAAAAAATGCCGGGAATTCGCTGCTCACAGCAGCAAATCAGAAATATTTTTGGGTTAGACCGGGATACCAAGCGTGCTGGAGAAACTGCAAAATCTCACTGCGCTGGCCAATTTTGGCAAGCGATCAGGGACTTTACTGGGTGTAGACATCAGCTCTACCTCCGTGAAGATTCTGCAATTGACGCCAACCGGCAAGACCTATCGCGTCGATAATTATGTTATTCGCCCCTTGCCGCAGAATGCCGTGGTGGAGAAAAACATCAGTGACGTGGATGCCGTGGGCGAGGCAATCGACACGGCGCTAAGTCTGATGAAGCCATCCAACAAGGATGCCGCTGTCGCTGTCGCCGGCTCCGCCGTCATCACCAAGACCATCGAAATGAATGCGGCGCTAACCGACGCGGAAATGGAAAACCAGATTGTTGTTGAGGCGGATCAGTACATTCCCTATCCGCTCGATGAGGTGTCGATCGACTTCGAGCGCCAGAAATTGTCCGAGCGTAATCCGGAGCTGGTGGAAGTATTGTTGGCGGCCTGTCGCCGTGAAAACGTGGATTCCCGGGTAGCGGCACTGGAAATCGGCGGCCTCAATGCCAAAGTGGTTGATATCGAGGCTTATGCCATTGAGCGCGTTTACGGCTTGTTGGCCGAGCAGATTGGCACGGTTGACGATCAGACTGTCGCCATTATCGACATTGGCTCGGTCATGACGACACTCAATGTGATTTTGAAAGGCAAGACCATTTACACGCGCGAGCAAATGTTTGGTGGCAATGCGCTGTCCGAAGAAGTGCAGCGCCGCTTTGGTTTGACTGCCGCCGAGGCCGAACAAGGCATGAAGCGCGGCGGCCTGCCGGAAGAATACGAGACGGAAATTCTGGGCCCGTATAAAGAGAATGTTGTGCAACAGGTGAGCCAGACCTTGCAGTTCTTCTTTTCGTCCAGTCATTACAACGAAGTAGATCATATCTTGCTGGCCGGCGGTATCGCTGCGGTAGAAGGGCTGGCGGATTTGTGTCAGGAAAGTTTGTCGACACCGGTGACTGTGGCCAACCCCTTTGCCAGCATGACTGTGGGTTCCAAGGTCAACAAGTCCATGTTGGAGAATGACGCGTCGGCATTATTAATCGCCTGTGGTCTGGCGATGCGGGGTGAATACTGATGGCCCGTATAAATCTATTACCCTGGCGTGAACGGCTGCGCGAAGAGCGGCGGCGGGAATTTCTCAGTATTCTTGCCGGTGTCGTGATTATTGCCGGCGGCCTGGTGTTTCTGGTAGACCGCTATTTCAACAGCGAAATTCGCTATCAGAACGCCCGCAACGAACTGATTCGTGCCGAGATTCGCACGCTGGACGAGCGTGTGGCAGAGATCAATGAACTGCGGCAGCAGAAAGAAGATATCCGCGCGCGCATGAATGTCATCACCGACTTGCAGGGCACGCGGCCGGTGATTGTGCGCATTTTCGACGAGATGGTGAAGACCTTGCCCGATGGCGTCTATTACCAGACGGTTGAGCGGACAAATGACACCATTGCCATCGAAGGCATTGCTGAGTCCTATGCCCGTATTACTGAACTGATGCGCCGCCTGGACTCCTCCAATTGGTTCCGGGAAGCAGACCTTAGTGACATCACTGCTATCGACCGGCCGGATGACCCGACATCCGATTCATTCCGTTTCTCACTGACTCTTTCGCTGGAATTGCCAAACCAGCAGGACGGGGAGGTGTAGCGCCGTATGTCTTTCTTTAAGAACAGTATTAATGACCTGAAGAATTTTGACTGGGCAGATCTGCAGGATCTGGACACCATCGGTGTTTGGCCTGGCGCGGTTAAGGTGCTGATCGTACTGGTTGTCTTCGGTGGCTGTGGAGCAGCAGGTTATTTCTTCCACATTCAGAATCTGCAATTGGAACTTGAGCGCGTGGCGAATGAGGAAAACCAGTTGCGTGTCGAGTTTGAACAGAAAGCGTTCCTGGCTGCCAACCTGGAAGAATACCGCGCGCAGACAGTAGAAATGGAAGAATCATTTGAAGAGCTGTTGCTGCAATTGCCGTCAGAAACAGAGGTACCCGGACTGGTTGATGATGTGACTGAAACCGGTGAGGGCAGTGGTTTGGAGTTCGACAATATCGCCTTGCAGCGTGAAGTCATTCAGGAATTCTACATCGAGCTGCCAATGGATATTGACGTGGTCGGCGACTATCACGACTTCGGTACATTCGTCAGTGGTGTGGCCAGCCTCGACCGTATCGTGACGTTGCATGATTTTACGATCACGGCACGCGACGATAATAATCTCGACATGAATATTATTGCGCGCACCTATCGCTATAAAGACGTTGATTCAGCGGGGGCGCCGTGATGCTGAAGCAATGGAATCGACATGGCCGATGGGCGCTGCTAGTGGCAGTGAGTGTATTGCTGGCTGCCTGTGGCGGTGGCAACAACATGAACGATTTGACGGCTTATGTGGCGGAGGTCAAATCACGTCCTGGCGCCGAGGTGGAACCAGTGCCCGAGTTCACGCCCTATGAAGGTTTTATTTACAGCGCCGCATCACAACGCAGTCCGTTCCAGGTGCCGTTGAATATCGATCCGGAAGCTGTGGGCATGTTGTCGCAAAACGTGGAACCGGATTTCGACCGCCCACGCGAAGAATTGGAAAGCCATCCGCTGAGTGAATTGCGCATGGTGGGCATGTTAACCCGCAGTGGCGTTTATCACGCGCTGATTGAAGATGCGCTGGGTGAAGTGCACCGGGTAACAGCAGGTAACTATCTGGGCCGGAATCACGGCCAGATTCAAAGCATCAGTGAACGACAGGTGAATTTGGTGGAGATCGTGCCAAGTGGCAGCGGTGGCTGGGTGGAGCGGCCACAAACACTCACGCTGCAGTAATCGCACGAGTTGAGGTTAACTTATGAGCACTAACAGAATGACACTATCAAGCAAGCCGGGACGCGCTCCGTGGCGCCAGCCCTGGGTCGTCGCCGGACAGTTGCTTGCATGCCTGCTATGGGCATCGAGTGCCATGGCACAGCAATCGGTCTCGCTGGACAGCATTGGCTTCGCCAATCTGCCTGGCGATTCGATTGAAATTCAGCTCAGTTTTGACTCGGCGCCACCCGAGCCCAGCGGCTTTGTGCTGGATAATCCAGCGCGTATCTCTCTCGACTTGATGGGAGTGCGCAGTGGGCTTTCGCAACAACGCTTTAATATTGATTCCAACAACGCGCAGAGTGTCATGGTGCTGGATGACGGCAGTCGTACACGTCTGGTCGTCAATCTGGACGAGTTGGTGAACTACGAAACCAGTCTCGTTGGCAACAGGCTGACGATTCAGGTAGGCAATGACACGACAACAGCTGGCGGCGTAGCAGCAACCACCACGATCGCCGCCGCTGCAGGCAGCGATGAAAACGCCATTACCGATGTGACCTTCCGCCGCGGTGACGGTGATGAAGGACAGGTGGTGATCGATCTGTCCAGCGATGATGTCCTCGGTAGTGTCGAGCAAGTGGGCGCCCGTATCTATGTGGAATTCAATGGCACTGACGTACCGGAAAATCTGAACCGTCGTTTTGATGTCACCGACTTTGCCACCTCCGTAACTACGGTGGATGTGCTGGGGCAGTCCGGCCGCGCGACAGTGGTCATCGATGTCGACGGCGCCTATGACTACGTGGCTTTCCAGAGCGGCAACCAGTACACCGTGAGCGTTCGACCACCCTCATCAGATATTGCGACGACTGACCCGACAGCTGCTTACACCGGCGAAGTAACCGGACTGTCCTTCCAGGATATCCCTGTGCGGTCAGTGTTACAGATTCTTGCCGACTACTACGAATTCTCACTGGTAGCCGGTGATTCGGTCTCTGGTAACATCACTCTGGAGCTGAATAACGTGCCGTGGGACCAGGCGCTGGAACTGGTATTGCGTACCCAGAACCTCGGTAGCCGACTTGAAGGCAATGTGTTGTACGTGGCGCCAGCTGAAGAAATCGCTGCGCAAGAGCAACAGGCGTTGCAAGCCGCACAGCAGGCCCAGGCGTTGGCACCACTCTACACCGAATTTGTACAAATCAACTATGCCAACGCCGATGACATTCTGGCCCTGTTAACGGGTTCGGGCGGCGCTGGTGGTAGTGCAGCACCAGCAGCGGCGGCGCCAGTGGCGGGTGTCGCAGGTGTTGATGCAGCCGGGACGCCGGTTTCATCCAGTGGCGGCATTCTGTCGTCACGTGGCACAGCCACTGTGGATGAGCGCACCAATATCATTATCGTACGCGACACAGAAGAGAAACTGGAAGAAGTGCGTGCCATGCTGGCGCGACTTGATGTGGCGGTGCGTCAGGTATTGATTGAAGCCCGCATCGTCAACGTCTCCACAGATTTTGGGCGTGACCTGGGAATTCGCTGGGGTGGTGTCGGCAGCCTGTCCAGTGCTGGTGACAACTGGCGCTATGGTGGATCGCAAGCGGCGACTGTGAACGAGATTGGAAATCAGGCAGCGCGTCAGGTGGCAATGCAGGAAGCATTGGTGGCGGGCGAAACGGCGCGTCTGGAAGCGCTACAGAGCGGCACCGATCCCTCGCTCATTGATGCGCTCGTGAATCAGGCCATCGCCAGTGTCCCGATCCCCCTGGGAGAGGTGTTGTTCCCGGAATCACTCGCTGTAGATCTGGGCGTGCAATCCCAGGATGCCTCTACCTTTGCCATTGGTTACACCGGGAATAGCGGGCTGATAGAACTGGAGTTGTCAGCATTGGAATCCAGCGGTAACGGTGAAGTGATTGCCCGACCAAAGGTCACGACTCAAGACAAGGTAACTGCTGAGATTCGTTCCGGTGTGCGTATACCGTACCAGTCTCAAGCTGGCGGTACCGCAGGGGGCTCGACGACTGAGTTTGAGGATGCGGTATTGTCACTGCGAGTCACTCCGCAGATAACTCCCGATGGTCGTATTAATATGGAGCTTGAGATTCAGCAGGATTCTGTGGCTCCAAGTTCAGGAGCGGTGCCCGCAATCAATACTAACGAGGTAACTACCAGCGCCCTGGTAAACAATGGCGAAACCATTGTGCTGGGTGGTGTGTTCCGTGAGGAAAACACGACTACTGAAACCAAAACCCCGATCCTTGGCGATGTGCCGTATCTCGGGCGACTCTTCAAGCGTACCAATCGCGCCAGCCGACGTACTGAGTTGCTGATCTTCATTACTCCGAAGATTATTGCTGACATCACCGTCCGCTAGGACCTCGCTCAGCAGCGCTGACCACTGCCGGTACAGTTCACTGGTAGTGGTCAGGCGCTAAAATTCCGTAATTACCGTCCGCTACATCGCCTATTGCGAGTACAATAGGCGCTTTCTTATGTGCGCTCTCTGACCATGAAAAAATCCAAAAGCATCTACCTCGTCGGCCCCATGGGAGTGGGCAAGACGACGATCGGGCGAGTCCTGGCCGACATGCTGCAGTTGACCTTCTATGACTCCGACCGGGAGATCGAGGCAAGCACTGGTGCCGATATTCCCTGGATCTTTGATGTTGAGGGTGAAGCGGGTTTTCGCGCCCGGGAAAAAAAGATGATCAACAGTCTGACACGCCTGCAGAATATTGTGCTGGCGACAGGCGGCGGCGCTGTGCTGGCAGAAAAAAATCGCCAGCGCCTGCAGAAACGAGGCTATGTTGTTTACCTGCGTGCGTCCATCAAGCAGCAGGTAGAGCGCACCAGCCGGGACAAGAATCGACCGCTGCTACAGACCGCCAATCCAGAAAAGAAAATCCGTGAGCTAATGAAGATCAGGGATCCTTTGTATCGCGAAGTGGCAGATATGGTAGTCGATACCAATCGGCGTAATCCCAAGACTGTCAGTCAGGAAATCTGTCGCAAGGTGAAAAGCCTGATGGAAGAGGTTGCGGTGGAGAGCAAGCAGAAGCCCTCTACCGCGCCTGTCAAGAATGTAAAAAATGCAGAGAAGACTGAATCATGTTAACCGTTAAAGTCGATCTTGAAGATCGCAGCTATCCAATTTTCATTGGCGAGAACTTGCTCAATGATCCGCAACTTCTGCTGCCCTATCTGGGCAAAGGTCGGGTCGTGGTGGTGACCAATGATGTGGTGGCACCATTGTATCTGGAGCGAGCCCAGAAACTGTTGGGAGACCGCTTTGCAGAAGCCATTGTCCTGCCCGATGGCGAGGCACATAAAGATCTGGACGCCGTCAATACAATCTACGATCGCCTGCTGCGTGGCAAATATGATCGCCAGACTACCCTGGTGGCACTTGGTGGTGGCGTCGTCGGTGATATTACCGGTTTTGCGGCGGCTACCTATCAGCGCGGCATTCACTTTATCCAGATTCCCACAACGCTGCTGGCGCAGGTCGACAGTTCTGTCGGTGGCAAGACCGGCGTCAACCACGAGCTGGGCAAGAACATGATTGGTGCGTTTTACCAGCCGCAATGTGTGTTGATTGATACCACCGTGCTTGCCTCCCTCCCCGAGCGGGAAGTCAAAGCCGGTTTGGCAGAAGTGTTGAAGTACGGCCTCATCGTAGACGCCGATTTTTTCCGCTGGCTGACCGAGAATAGCGCCAGTATTGCGGCGCTAGATGCGCAGACTTTGCCGGAGGCTATTCGCATTTGCTGCGAGACCAAGGCAGCGATTGTTGCCCAGGATGAGCGGGAATCCGGCAAGCGTGCCTTGCTGAATCTGGGGCATACCTTTGGCCATGCCATAGAGACAGCAGCAGGCTACGGTACCTGGTTGCATGGCGAAACAGTCGCCATGGGCATGGTGATGGCTGCTGATCTGTCGCGGCGGATCGGTTGGCTGGACGCAGACAGTGCCGGACATATCCGCAAAGTACTGGAAGAAAATTACCGTATGCCGGTGATCCCGCCGGCCGATATAAGTGTGGAACGTTACCTCGACCTGATGGCATCCGACAAAAAGGCTGAGCAGGGTACGATCCGCTTTATTCTGCTGCGAGCCATTGGTGACGCTGCCATCGAAGGTGAAATCAATAGCGATGATCTGGTTGCCACGCTAACCGCGGGAGACCAGTTGTGTGTTTAGACCGTGAGCAATCTGGCCCAACAACTACATCTGAAATACGACCCGTTTGACCCGGGTGCACCGCCGCGCGAGCTGTTTGTTGGTAAAGACCGGCAGACGCTGCTGACCACCATTCTCTCCGAGTTGCAGGAAACCGAGTCGCTGCTGGCCATCACCGGCGAACTGGGAGGTGGCAAATCGACTTTTACCCGCTTGCTGACCGCGAAAATGAGCAAGCAGACACAGGTGGTCATCGTGCAGGCGGGCCTGTTCATGAATCTCAGTCAGTTCATGGATGAGGTTAACAGCAAACTGCTGCAAGATGATTCAGCCACCTTCATTGACCGGCTGCAGGTCTTTGCGGCAGAAGGCAAGTCGTTGCTGTTGGTAGTCGATGATGCCCATGAACTGGCAATAGAAGTGCTGGAGCAGCTCTGGCAGTTGCAAGCTGAACAATCCGCACTGCGTGTCCTGCTGCTTGGTGAGAAGCAATTGAATCATCTGGTCGAGCACAGCAAACCGCGTAAACAGCGCAATGATTACAAGCTGTTGGAGTTATTGCCTCTCAGCAGTGAAGACGCGTTTGCTTATATTGAATTCAAACTCACGGCTGCAGGCTTCCGGCAATCCTTGCCCTTAAGCGGTGGCGAGCTGGGTCAGTTGTACAACAAGTCTGCTGGCAATCCGGCGAAGCTGGATACCCTCGTGCGCGAGGCGCTGGCAGAGAAATCGGTAACGCCGCCATTGCGCAGTGCCCTGGCGGGTTTGTTTGCACAAACCCGCTTGTACTGGAGTGTCGCGGCCGGCTTGTGTGTGTTGCTGCTTTTGGTTCTGATGCTGGACGGCTCATCGGCGCCGGCGAACACTGGCGTTGGCAATCAGCAAGTCCGCATCTCTGTGCCCACTGTTCCCGATTCCACACGCTCGGCCATGACAACCGAGGTCACGACTGCAAATCCGAATGGCGATCAGGAGCCAGCGGCTACCACAACGCCCGTTGCTCCATCGCAGCCAGTGGCTCTTGCCGATAACGCGAGCGGCTCTGTGACTGTGCCCAACTCTTCACCCAGTTCTGCACCAAACGCTTCTCTCAATTCGGCTTCCGGCGCTCCAGAGCCGGCAGTGGCAAGTGACACCGCAGCCCCGTCTGCGCCGCAAGCGAATAGAGAGCAAGGTGACCTGACCCCCTTTGAGAGCGCTGTGCTTGCTGCGCCTGCCGACAGTTATCTGGTGCAGATGATGGGCTCTCGCTCGCGTCCGGCTGCAGAACAGTTCGTCAGTGAGCGCTTGGCCGGACGTGAAGCGGGCGTGATAACCAGCAGTTTTCAGGGCGATCCCTGGTATGTGGTAGTGCTGGGAGTCTTTGCCGATCGCCAGGCCGCCCAGTCGGTACTGCAAGCGCTGCCCGCCTCGCTCCGTGAGCTCAATCCCTGGGCGCGTCCAAGTCGTGATTTTCAGGCGCAGCTGCGTTCGCAGTAGCTGTGCTGCCAGTTGTGCAGACTGCGGCTGCAACTTGCTGGCAATCCAAAACTGCGCCTGCTGCGTTTCAGTGCTGGCATGGCTCGTGTAGAATTGGGCCCCTTTTGAAACCGCCACCCGGAATCCCGTCCTGTACCGGGTCGAATCAAGGTACTCAGGAACTGGCACGGGCAGGACCGGGCGCTTCCCGGTAAGGAAAACACGTTGACGCTGAAAAATGATCGTTACCTGCGGGCGCTGCTGCGCGAGCCTGTGGATGTCACCCCGGTATGGATGATGCGGCAGGCTGGTCGTTACCTCCCTGAATACCGTGCAACGCGGGAAAAGGCCGGTGATTTCATGACCTTGTGTCAGACGCCACAATTGGCCTGCGAAGTCACTATGCAGCCACTGGAGCGCTATGCCTTCGATGCGGCGATTCTGTTTTCCGACATTCTGACTATTCCTGATGCCCTAGGACTGGGGCTGTACTTCATCACTGGCGAAGGGCCGAAATTCCGCAAGGTGATTGCCTCAGCTGAAGATGTGGAGCAATTGCCCGATGTCGACATGGCCGATGAGCTTTCCTATGTCACTGATGCGGTGGCGCTGATTCGCAGAGAGCTGAACGGCAAGGTGCCACTCATTGGTTTCTCCGGCAGCCCCTGGACGCTGGCCACTTATATGATCGAGGGCGGCGGCAGCAAGGATTTTCGCAAGGCCAAAGCGTTTCTGTACAACCATCCGGAAGCCATGCATCAGCTGCTCTCACGGTTAGCCGATTGTGTCACTGCTTACTTGAATGCCCAGATCAAGGCGGGTGCGCAGGCTGTGCAGATCTTTGATACCTGGGGTGGCATCCTGACGCCGTCGGCCTATCAGGAGTTTTCCCTGCGCTATATGCAGCAGATTGTCGACGGCTTGCAAAAAGAAGCTGAGGGTCGGCCGGTGCCGGTAGTGCTGTTTACCAAGAACGGTGGTCAGTGGCTGGAAGCAATCGCCGCCTCGGGATGTGATGGTATCGGGCTGGACTGGACTATCAATATCGGTAACGCGCGCCAACGTGTTGGGCAGCAGGCTGCCCTGCAAGGCAATATGGACCCGGCGATTCTCTACGCCAGTCCGGCGGCAATTCGTGAAGAGGTAGGGCGTATTCTGGCTGATTACGGTAATGGCAACGGTCATGTCTTTAATCTCGGTCACGGCATAACGCCGGAGGTTGACCCGGACCACGTTAGCGCTTTCGTGGATGCAGTCCATGAACTCTCAGCCGACTACCACAGCTAATTCTTCTCTGACATCGCTGGCCCCTGATATGGCTGTGATTGCCATGGGGGCCAACCTGCCATCGCCAGTAGGCGAGCCTGAAGCCACATTCGATCATGTGTGTGATCGCATGGCCTTGCTGGCAGCTGGCCCGGTGCAATGTTCACGCTATTATCAGAGCGAGCCGCAGGATTGTCCCCCCGGGTCGCCCACTTTCCTGAATGCCGTGATGATAGTGACGCTGGCGGAATCGTTGGCGCCAGAGGAGCTGCTATCGCGGTTGCTTGATCTGGAGTCAGAGCTGGGTCGTCAGCGCCGCGGCGTAATCAATGCACCGCGCAGTCTGGATCTGGACTTGATAGCCCTGGGCGATTGTCAGCAACACAGCGAAAAGTTGACCCTGCCACACCCGCGAGCGCAGCAACGGTTGTTTGTGCTGGAGCCGCTGGCCGAGTTGGCCCCCGGACTGAAATTGCCCGGCTGGACTGTGTCGGTGCAAGCGCTGGTCGCCACCCTGAAAGCATAGTGAGAATCGTCCTTCAGCACGCTGTTTGGTGCTAAGGTGCCACCGCCAAATAAGCCCCTCATGACGTTAATGTCCACTAAAAGTCGCTAAAATCCGGAAACGTTTAAATTATGACAATTATGGCATTTTGCCACTTTTGGGTGACGAATTGACACAACTGGGGATGTGCTAAATGCACCAAAAGTGGTAACCTACCAGAGTTGTTTGAAGTGTAGAAAGCGACGAGAATGGAAAGAGTCCGTTCTCGGAGCTGGTGTGCTTGCAGCCATAGAGGAATTGGCCTTTAGTACTGCCAATCCTGACCGGTGTCGCCAGACAAGACGGAAAGCGGACGCAAATACCAACGAACAACAACAGATTTTGCAGTACGGCTTCCTTCGAGGGGCCGCATAACAAGCAACACAATTCGCGTATCGCTAATAGCAACAAGAGCAAAGCAATGAAGCACGCCGCCAAGACATTCCGCCAGCCCCTGCTCGCAGCGACAGTTGCGTTGCTGGTCGGTAATGTGGCTGCGCAAGATGCCGCTTTGCTACCGATCCCGGCTGTCACTGACAGCGACAACTCCATTGTCAGCTTCACCATCGCGCCCGACTCATCACTCATCAATGATGATGCGCCGATGTTGAATATTGACAGGAATGTGGAAGCGAAAGATGTTCAGGGCACAATTGTTGAGAACGCGCTGAATTACAATCTGGGTGTGACTGTCACGCCATTGCAAGGGCTCAATTTACGCGCTGATGCCTGGCGGCAGCAGATTGAAGAGGCGCCAGCAGCCAGCAATACAGCAACCGGCTGGCAGGCACCTTCTTCTTCCTCGATGTATCTCGATCAGTCCCAGATCAATGAGTTCAGCCTTGATAACCCGTTTCTGGGCACACAGCTCGATTCTAACGGCTTTGATCTCGGTGCCTCCTACGTATGGGAGACCAATCGCTTTGGTCAGTTCACGCTGAGCACGAAGACTACCTACGTGCAGAAATTCGAAAATAGCGGCGGACTGCTGGAATTGGCCAATTCCGAACTCGGCTCTTTGGAAGAGCAGGTAGTCAGCCCCGAATTGCAAAGCTCTTTAATGCTCACCTGGCAGTATGGCAAACACACTGCGAGTGCGATCACTAACTATTTCGATTCATTCAAGGATTTGAGTGAGCTCGATATGGAAGAATTAAACGCACTGGTGGACAACATCACGACTCTGGACTTGCAGTATGGGTACAGTCTCAGCGCTGGCGAGAAAAGCCGGGCGGTGATTTCCTTTGGTATTCGTAACATCTTGAACGAAAAGACTGCGCAGATTCTGAACTCCACCACGCGCATCCTCGATCAGAATGGCCGTGTCGCCTACGGTTCGATTAAATACCAGTTCTGATCCACTCCTCCTGCCAGTTTCCTGTTAGGTTTACGTTTCTGTTGGATTCACGTTAGTTCAATGAATTTCCAGCACCGCAATCAACAGCGGTACGCTCGCGCGCGCCCGAGTTCATAGGCCGCAATCATAGGAAATGAGAGAAACAAGGGGCGAAAAACCTGGGGTAAAAAAAACCCGGTGCAAGCACCGGGTAGATAGAATTACGTGTATCCTGACTCGCTTCCGTTCGGGTCTGACACGAAATACCACATAGTCACCGATATTATAGGGCGTATCGGCCATCGCGATGTGCGCTGGATCACAGAGAAAGTGAATTCTGTACTCATTGTTCTGCGCGTATGCTCCGGCTATCCCGCTAGCGATTGGCTCGCGCCAGACACCAGACGTCGACACGTTCTACGCCGCCGTGGCGCAATGCCAGCGCTGCTTCTTCCGCTGTGGCGCCAGTAGTAACCACATCGTCGATCAGCGCCACATATCGGAGGCAGGGCAGGGGTAAAAAATTGGGGTGTATAGAAAAAGCACCCCGAACATTGCTTTGCCTATCGGCCTTTGTGCGCTGTTCGCTCTGCGGGCTATTGTGCTTGCGGCGGCACAGCAACCCGCGCTCTATGGGAATGCCCGTTGCCCGGGACACTGTCTTGCAGATCTCCAGCGCCTGATTGAATCCACGTTGACGCAATTTGCGTTTATGTAGCGGGATAGGCAGCAAATAGTCCGGCCAGCAATTCGCTACTGCCTGTCCGCTATGTTGGGCATGATCATAATAATCAGTCATGGCAGTGGCGAGTCGATGGGCCAATACTCGCCCGTAGTCGAAGCGAGCAGAATATTTAAAGCCAGTTATCAGTCCTGATACGGGCTCTTCATAGCGCAGTGCGGAGCGGCATTGCGCGTAAGAGGGGGTGGTAATTCGACACCTGGCACACAGCGCATCGTCGGGGTTTGCCATTTCCTGACCGCAGCACTGACACGGTGTAACGGGGACCGGTAAATCGCGCACACAGCCAGTACACAGGCTCAGGCTACTGTGCAGGGATTGACCACACAGCACGCATTGGGTGGGCAAGCAAAACCAGAATGCACGCCACACTGTGCTTCGCGTTCTTTGCAATACATGATTGGCAGTGAGTTTCATCAGATCTTCATTACGCCCGCTAGCACGCTTAGTTTGTACGTTGCGAGCCCGGCAAAATGATGTGCTCCCTGAAATGCGGGTTGCCTTCGCCGGAGAATCACGCACTGACAAAGTAGACTGCTACTTGCCGATTGCCTAGCCAGAGGGTGTATGTAACCCTCAGGGTAACCACACGATCAGAATGGATTTTAGAGTCAGCCGAGGGGGAATCATGACGGCCTATCGAGCACCACTTCGTGATATGGAATTTCTGCTGCAGCAGGTATTTGCCATGCCGGAGTTATTCGCCAGCATGCCGGGAACCGAAGAAGTCAGCACAGACTTGATCACCGCCATTCTTGAGGAAGCGGGAAAGATCGCCGCTGAGAAGCTGGCACCAATCAATCAGCAAGGCGACCGGCAGGGTTGTACCTTTATCGATGGCGCCGTGAAAACACCACCCGGGTTTAGTGATGCCTACCAGGCCTTCGCCGCCGGTGGCTGGTGCGGCCTGACGGGCGATCCGGATTACGGCGGTCAGGGTATGCCGAAAGTGCTGGCTGCCATGATTGAGGAAATGCAGTTTGCCGCCAACACATCCTTCACGCTTTATACCGTGCTGACTACCGGCGCCAGCCTGACGCTAAGCTTGCATGGCGACGAGCAGCTGAAATCGCTTTATTTACCCAAGCTCTATTCCGGAGAATGGTCAGGCACCATGTGTCTGACCGAGGCGCATGCCGGTACGGATCTGGGGTTGATCAAGACGCGAGCGGTGCCGGAAGACGATGGTAGTTACCGGCTCACCGGCAGCAAGATTTTCATTACCTCCGGCGAGCACGACCTGACGGACAACATAATTCATCTGGTGTTGGCGAAATTGCCGGACGCTCCTGCCGGTCCGCGTGGAATTTCACTTTTTCTTGTGCCCAAGTTTCATGTTGACGCGAACGGCAACAAGACAGAAAAACGCAATAATGTGAGTTGTGGCTCCATTGAAGAAAAAATGGGTATACACGGTTCTGCCACCTGCGTCATGAATTTCGATGCGGCGACAGGTTACCTCGTGGGCGAAGCCAACGGTGGCCTGGCAACCATGTTTACCATGATGAACTATGAGCGCCTCTCTATGGGTGTGCAGGGCAATGGTCTGGCGGAAGCGTCCTACCAGACCGCGCTCGAATATGCCCTGCAACGCCTGCAAGGCAGAGCAGCTAATGGTAGCGAACAACCACAGCAAGCGGCTGATCCGCTCTTGGTGCATGCCGACGTTCGACGCATGCTGCTAACGGTGCGGGCAAACATCATTGCTGGCCGCGCCCTGTCACTCTACGCCGCCAGCCAGCTCGATATTGCCCGCTTCCATCCGGATAGCGGCGCGCAGGAAAAGGCAGAGAAGCTGGTCGCCTTGTTGATTCCGGTGCAGAAAGCCTACTGTTCAGACCGTGGCTTCGATGCCTGTGTCATGGCGCAGCAGGTACTGGGTGGTCATGGTTATGTCGCCGAATGGGGTCTTGAGCAAAACATACGTGACGCCCGGATCGCGCAGATCTATGAAGGTGCCAACGGCATTCAGGCGCTGGATCTGATGGGTCGTAAGACTGTGCGCGTCAATGGCGAGTATTGGCATCTACTGCAAGCGGAAGTAGACAGCTGGCTGGACGAGCAGTTGCCGCCGGTTCGGAAGTTACTGGATGAAGGGGAGCAACAACAATTGCAGGCCATTCTCGACACATTCAATTCTTGCCGTGAGTACTTGCAAGCCAGTACAGATCTGGTGGTTGCGCGGGCAAAGACTGATGCCAATGAAATTGGCGCTGCGTCTTACGCCTATCTCGAGTTACTGGGGCTCACTCTGTACGGGTTTATGTGGCTGCGTGTGATGGCAGCCAGTTGGCAGGGGCTGGCTGCCCCTGACGCTGACAGAGATTATCTCACCGGTCTGCTGAAGACAGGCGCGTTCTTCTTCTCCCGAATATTGCCTGGAGCTGCGGCGCGGGCCAGTGAAATAGAGGCTGGCGCGGAACCGCTGATGGCAATGTCGGCCGAGCAATTCTGAGCTATTGCGCAGAGCGGAGCACAGAAACCATAGACAAGAGAGAGTGTAAGCTGCCTGCCTAGATCGCCCAACCGACACTGCTGGTCAGTGTCTGGCGATAGTCGTCCAGTGCGGCCGGGGTTTCGCTGATCAAAATCAAATTACCTTTTTCCAACGGAATAACGAGTCCGCTAAAGCGCTCGTCATTCAC
>CAZQFA010000003.1:136600-150985 GCA_964592245.1 uncultured Pseudohongiella sp.
GCCGCGAGCACATCCGCATCCGGACGTGTCGGGTCACTCAATACCCGTTCGCGAAACTCTCTTTCTTCCATCTCGTGCGTTACTCTTGCTTGTGCTGCATTGTGGTCTGTTAACCGGCGAGAACCGGCATGTTCTGTCTTCGATTATTGCTCTAAGCCGGTTTCCTGGCTGCTGTCTTCCTCAGGCTCGGTCACGGCGTCGAATTCTTCCTTCAGTTTACTGCGCGCCCTGAACAACCGGGTCATGACTGTGTTGTTGTTCAGGTCCAGTATCTTGGCTATTTCTTTGCCACTGAAGCCACCAATCACCTGCAACAGCAGGGGCTCGCGGTACTCGGCGTCAAGACGATTGATGGCCGCGTGCAGCATCTGCCGTTCCATTTTCTGGTCTGGTTCCTGATCGCCGGAATCAGCCAGCGCATGATCTTCGATATCCACCAGGTCAGGACGGTAACGCTCATACAGGCGCGCGTTCTCCCGACGTAATATGGTAAAGAGCCAGGCTTTGGCTGCCTTGTCGTTCTCCAGACTGTCCAGAGAGCGCCAGGCACGTAAAAAAGTCTCCTGTACCAGATCTTCTGCCAACGGCTGGTTTTTACACAGCCAGATCGCATAGCGATACACGTCCTGGTACAGATTTTTGACCAGCGACTCGTAGCGCTGTTGTTTGGTATTTCCGTGTATGACCGGGGTATCGCTCATAATTCTTCAGGCAGAATAAAAAATTATTCGGAAGCTAATGCCCCCAGGGCGGGAGCTGAGGGCTTGGTGACCCAGGGCGAATCCCGGCTGGAAGTGTGCCTAAATTGACCCATTGCTTCAAGTTGCAGGGAGAAGTTTCCTCTTGTGTGGTCTTTGGGCATGGTTCAACCTGGGTGCAGACTGCAGTATTCCGCGGTCAACAGTTCAGCTTGCTCCCCCTCGCCTGTATACTTGCGCCAATTCAGAGTAAGCAGGACGCAACATGATCAGAATCGCCATTGCCGGGGCCGCCGGCCGTATGGGCAGAAATCTTGTCGATGCCGTGACGCGTAGCGAAGCCGATGTCGGCATCACTGTGGCTACCGTCTTGCCGGATGATCCCTGTCTCGGCGTGGATGTGGGCCTGTTAGCCATCGGCAGCAGTTTGGGGATAGTGACCACCAGCGATCTGGCGGCGCAGCAAGATGACTTCGACGTACTGATCGATTTCACCGCTCCCAAAGCGACGCTGGCGCATTTGCAACTGTGCCGGGAGCACGGCAAGGCACTGGTAATAGGCACCACCGGATTCGATGATGAGCAAAAAGCTCAGATACAGGCGGTAACGGAAATCCCGGTTGTGTTCGCGCCCAACATGAGCGTCGGCGTCAACCTCTGTCTCGATTTGCTGGCGCAAGCGGCTCGAGTGCTCGGCGATGAGGTAGATATCGAAATTATTGAAGCCCATCACCGTATGAAGCGGGACGCACCGTCAGGCACTGCCCTGAAAATGGGGGAGGTGATCGCTGCTGAACTGGGGCGTGATTTGCGCGAAGTGGCCGTCTATGGCCGTGAAGGCATCGAACCGGAACGAGATCGCTCGACTATCGGCTTCGCCACCGTGCGCGCCGGCGATATCGTCGGAGAGCACACAGTAATATTTGCCAGTATGGGCGAGCGTATAGAGATTAGTCATCGGGCCAGTAGTCGGATGACCTTTGCCACAGGAGCGGTAAGAGCAGCAGCCTGGGTGCATGGCAAGGGGCCGGGAGTCTACTCGATGCAGGATGTGCTGAGTCTATAGAAATTCTGCACACAGAAAGGCGGAACCGGAGGCTTGGTTGCTGTTCAGCAGCAGCGCCGGGAGAGGCCATGAACACAGTGTGTTCAGTGGCTTTAAATTGTTGCGGGCAAGGTGCTGTGGTCAGCGGATTGGGTGTGATGTGGCACTGCTAATGCGGCTAAAACCCGCGGATTCCGCGTCTTGCGTAGACAACCGGTGGTGCTTTTGCTTATAATGCCGCCTCAGTATGACGCATACTGAAATCAACAGACATGTACAGAATTTAGCCAAAAAAGCGGAGTGAATACCATTCATTCCGCTTTTTTTTGCCTGTACGTCTCAGAAGAACAACAGGAGTTATAGTGACCGGATCAGCAGTACTTGCCCTGGAAGATGGCAGTGTCTTTCACGGTACGGCCATTGGCGCCGAAGGAAGCACAGTTGGTGAGGTGGTGTTCAATACCTCAATGACTGGCTATCAGGAAATTCTCACCGACCCCTCTTACGCAAAGCAAATCGTTACCCTGACTTACCCACACATCGGTAATACGGGCACTAACGATGAAGACAATGAATCTTCACAGGCTTGGGCAGCCGGCTTGATCATTCGCGATTTGCCGCTGCTGGACAGCAACTGGCGTAAAGAACAATCACTCAATGAATTTTTGCGCGTGCGCAATGTCGTCGCTATCGCTGATATCGATACGCGCCGGCTGACGCGATTATTGCGTGATAAAGGCCCGTTGAATGGCTGTTTGCTGGCTGGTTACGCATTGGTTGATCAGGGCGAAGAAGCGGCTATCGAGCAAGCCAGAGCATTCCCCGGCTTGAAAGGCATGGATCTGGCGAAAGTCGTCACGACAAAAGACACCTACAAATGGACGGAGAGTGTCTGGGATATTGCCGAGGGCTATAGCCAGCAAAGCGAATCCCGATTCAATGTCGTCGCCTATGACTATGGGGTCAAGCGTAACATTTTGCGCATGCTGGTAGAGCGCGGTTGCAAAGTCACTGTTGTGCCGGCGGAAACTCCCGCTGAAGAAGTGCTGAAAATGAATCCTGATGGCGTATTTCTTTCCAATGGTCCGGGTGATCCGGAACCCTGTGACTACGCCATTACCGCGATCAGGGAGCTACTCGACAAGGACATGCCATTGTTTGGCATCTGTCTGGGTTGCCAGCTGTTAGCTCTGGCCTGCGGTGCCAAGACGATGAAGATGCAATTGGGTCACCATGGCGCCAACCACCCGGTGCAGGATCTGCGCACTGGCACGGTGATGATTTCCAGCCAGAATCACGGCTTTGCCGTCGATGCGGAATCATTGCCGGACAATCTGGAAGCCACACACAAATCCCTGTTCGACGGCACGTTGCAGGGTATTGAACGTCGCGACAAGCCGGCCTTTGCCTTCCAGGGTCACCCGGAAGCAAGCCCGGGACCGCACGACGTCGCGCCACTGTTTGATCACTTTATTGAGTTGATGCAGGCGAGAAAGTCCTGACCAAGCGCGCCTGGAATCGACACTAAACGAATTGAAGAAATAACCAAGAACGCGAATTATCTATGCCACGCAGAACTGATTTAGAAAGTATTTTGATCCTGGGAGCCGGCCCGATTGTTATTGGCCAGGCTTGTGAATTCGATTACTCCGGTGCCCAAGCCTGTCAGGCGCTGAAGGAAGAGGGCTACCGGGTCATCCTCGTAAACTCCAACCCGGCGACGATCATGACTGATCCCGCCATGGCTGATGCCACGTACATCGAACCGGTGAACTGGCAGATTGTCGAGAAGATCATCGAGAAGGAACGCCCTGATGCCATCCTGCCTACCATGGGTGGCCAAACGGCATTGAATTGCGCACTCGATCTCAACAAACATGGCGTGCTGGACAAATATGATGTCGAGCTGATCGGTGCCAATTGTGAGGCGATCGACAAAGCCGAAGATCGCGAGCTGTTCGATGAGACCATGCGCAAGATCGGTCTGGAAACACCGGCTCATGGCATCGCCCGCAATATGGAGCAGGCTTTCGAAGCGCTCAAGCAAGTGGGCTTCCCCTGCATTATTCGTCCTTCATTTACGCTGGGTGGTTCCGGCGGTGGTATTGCCTATAACAAGGAAGAATTTGAAGAGATTTGTTCGCGCGGACTGGAGCTGTCTCCCACCAATGAGCTGTTGATCGATGAATCTCTCATTGGCTGGAAAGAGTATGAGCTCGAAGTGGTACGGGACAAGAAAGATAACTGCATTATCGTTTGTACCATCGAAAATCTCGATGCCATGGGTATGCACACGGGCGACTCTATCACCGTCGCCCCGTCACAAACGCTGACAGACAAGGAATATCAGATTCTGCGTAATGCGGCGATCGCCATTTTGCGCGAGATTGGCGTGGAAACTGGTGGTTCGAACGTGCAGTTCTCGATCAATCCGGAGAACGGACGTCTGGTAGTGATCGAAATGAATCCCCGAGTTTCGCGCTCATCCGCACTGGCCTCCAAGGCCACAGGCTTTCCGATTGCCCGTGTCGCTGCCAAATTGGCAGTCGGCTTTACGTTGGATGAGCTGCGCAATGAAATCACTGGCGGCGCAACACCTACCTCGTTTGAGCCGACAATCGATTACGTGGTCACGAAAATTCCGCGCTTCACCTTCGAGAAGTTCCCGGAGGCCAACGACCGAATTACTACCCAGATGAAGTCTGTTGGTGAGGTCATGGCGATTGGCCGGACATTCCAGGAATCCTTTCAGAAAGCCCTGCGTGGACTCGAGGTTGATCGCTGCGGCTTCGACCCAATTCTTGACTCAAAAGTCAGCAATGCGCAGCAGGTGCTGACGCGTGAGCTGACTGAGCCGGGTGCACAACGGATATGGTACGTAGCAGAAGCGTTCCGTCAGAACTGGTCGATCAACAAGGTCTATGAGTTGACCGGCATCGACCCCTGGTTTCTGGTCCAGATCGAGGATCTGGTGAAATCCGAGTTCATGGTATCGGCCATGAAACTGGCAGATATCGACAAGCCGACGATGCTGGGCCTGAAAAAGAAGGGCTTCTCCGACGAGCGTCTGGCGCAACTGCTGCAGATTAGTGAAAAGGAAGTGCAATCCGCGCGCCATGCGCTTGGTGTCCGGCCTGTGTACAAGCGCGTCGATACCTGCGCCGCAGAATTTGTATCGACGACGGCGTACATGTATTCCACCTACGAAGAAGAGTGTGAAGCGGAGCCCACAGACAAGGACAAGATCATGGTGCTGGGCGGTGGCCCGAATCGAATCGGTCAGGGCATCGAATTTGATTATTGCTGCGTGCATGCTGCATTGGCGATGCGCGAAGACGGATATGAGACCATTATGGTCAACTGTAATCCCGAGACGGTCTCCACCGACTACAACATCTCGGACCGTCTGTACTTCGAGCCGTTGACCTTTGAAGACGTGATAGAAATCGTCCAGTTGGAAAAACCCAAAGGTGTGATCGTTCAGTTCGGCGGTCAGACGCCTCTGAATCTTGTGCGCCGCCTGGAAGACGCCGGTGTGCCGGTCATCGGTACCAGCCCCGATGCGATTGATCGCGCGGAAGATCGCGAACGTTTCCAGCAATTGATTCAGAAACTCGACCTGAAACAGCCCCCGAACAAGACCGTGCGCAGTGTCGATGAGGCAATTACCGAAGCCAACCGTATTTCCTATCCACTTGTCGTTCGCCCTTCCTATGTGCTGGGTGGCCGAGCCATGGAAATCGTTTACAACGAAGAAGAACTGCGCCGTTATATGGACGAAGCGGTTCGTGTTTCCAGAGAGTCTCCGGTACTGCTGGATTACTTCCTGAGTTCAGCGATTGAGGTGGATGTTGATCTGGTTTGCGACGGCGAGCAGGTAGTCGTCGGCGCGATCATGCAACACATTGAGCAGGCCGGTATCCACTCCGGTGACTCGGCGTGTTCATTGCCGCCCTATAATTTGTCGGCGGACGTGCAGGATGAAATCCGCAAGCAGGTGTCGGCACTGGCGCTGGAACTGGGTGTTGTCGGCCTGATGAATACGCAGCTTGCCTATCAGGATGGCGAGGTCTATATCATCGAGGTAAACCCGCGTGCATCACGCACCGTGCCCTTCGTCTCCAAGTGCATTGGCACTTCGCTGGCGAAAGTCGCT
This sequence comes from uncultured Pseudohongiella sp., assembly GCA_964592245.1. GTDB lineage: Bacteria > Pseudomonadota > Gammaproteobacteria > Pseudomonadales > Pseudohongiellaceae > UBA9145. The sequence continues at coordinate 142,500 of CAZQFA010000003.1, forward strand.
GCACGTTGCATGATTGGCACCAAACTCAAGGATCAGGGTTTCGTGGAAGAAGTAATTCCGAAGACCTATGCCGTCAAGGAAGCGGTGTTCCCGTTCAATAAATTCCCGGGCGTCGATCCAATTCTCGGACCGGAAATGAAGTCCACCGGTGAGGTAATGGGGCAGGGTGTGACATTCGCCGAAGCCTATGCCAAAGCACAACTGGGTGCGGGTGAAGAAATCCCGACATCCGGCACTGCCTTCATCAGTGTCCGGGATGTGGACAAGGAACACGTCACCGAAGTGGCACAGAAGCTCATCGCTTTGGGCTACGCATTGGTTGCTACACACGGCACTGCGGCGGTTATCGAAAAGGCCGGCTTACCTGTCAGGGGGGTCAACAAAGTCGCCGAAGGTAGACCTCACATAGTCGATATGCTAAAAAATGATGAAATTCAGATCGTTTTCAATACGACTGAAGGCAAACAAGCGATCGCGGATTCTTCAGTGATCAGACGAACTGCCCTGCGTCACGATGTGTTCTGCACGACAACCATCGCCGGTGCACTGGCTGTTTGTGAGGCTCTGGAGTACGGCAATAACCTGTCGGTTTACACACTCCAGGAATTACACGCGAATCTCAACCAGTAGTTGATACTGGGGTTCCCGGCGCGGCCGGGAACGAGATGGCGGGCCGTTTGTGAGCGCGTTTTCCCCCAATTTTATTGTGATGAGTAACCTATGAACAAGGTACCGATGACAGTCCATGGCGCTGAGAAATTGCGCGAGGAACTGAACGAGCTGAAATCAGTCACGCGGCCAAAAATTTCCAAGGCAATTGCCGAGGCGCGTGAGCACGGTGACTTGAAAGAGAATGCCGAGTATCACGCTGCGCGCGAACAACAAAGCTTTTGTGAAGGGCGTATCAAGGAAATTGAGGGCAAACTGGCAGATTCGCAGATAATTGATGTATCGAAGATTGAAGCGACAGGTCGAGTCATTTTCGGAGTCACGGTAACCCTGTACAACCTCAATACTGAGGAGACAGTGAAATACCAGATTGTGGGTGAAGACGAGGCTGATGTGCCGGCCGGCAAGATATCCGTGGCGTCACCCATTGCGCGTGCCCTTATGGGCAAGAACGAGGGTGACGAGATAGTCGTCAAAGCCCCGGCTGGTGAGATTGAGTACGAAATTGAATCGGTTCAGCATCTCTAGCTGACAACCAGTTCCTGCAAGACATCAGATTATCCGGCAATGAGCCAACCTTGTTGCCGCCAGTGCCAGCGCTATTTTTGCGCAGCGCGCAGGATGTTGGACAGGCGCGGGTCAGGCTTTTTCGCGGCACGATAGAGCAGGATGACGTGACCAATAGTTTGTACGCATTCCGCCTTTAACTCCCCGCACAGTGCAGTGACCAGTTCCTGCTTTTGCTCGCGATCTGCGCCGGCTACTTTTACCTTGATCAGTTCATGATCATTCAGTGCGCGCTGCATCTCTGTGAGAATGTTTTCCGTCAACCCTTTCTGTGCAATAGTGACGATCGGTTTCAGGCCATGACCGATTTGCCGGAAGCGTTTCTTGTCCGCGTTGGAGAGTGTCATTGTAATTCCTGGCGCCGCTGGCGAGTTGACGTGAATGAAGTTAACGGCACAAACCGTCGTAATGCAAAAGGCCGCGGATTCTAGCAGCTTCCGCAGCGTGAGAGAATGCGATCCAGTCGCAATCACCAGTGACGTATTTATGGCACGATCGAAAACAAGTAAACAATGGCTGCGGGAGCATTTTTCCGATTCTTATGTGAAAAAGAGTCAGGAAGACGGCTATCGCTCCCGTGCCAGTTACAAGCTGCTGGAAATTCAGGAGCAAGACAAGCTGATCAAGCCCGGCATGACTGTGGTTGACCTGGGTGCCGCACCCGGAGGCTGGTCGCAAGTGGCGGCGGAAATTGTCGGTCCCCGGGGCACTGTGGTTGCCAGCGATATACTGGCCATGGATGCCTTGCCTGATGTGACCTTCATCCAGGGCGATTTCACCGAGAATGCGGTATTCGAGCAAATTCTCGCTGTACTGCAGGACGAGGGAGCAGACCTTGTAATTTCCGATATGGCCCCCAATCTAAGCGGTATGAAGGATATAGATCAGCCGCGATCGATGTATCTGGCTGAATTGGCGCTGGATCTGGCCAAATCCATACTGAAGCCGGAGGCGTATTTTCTGGTGAAGGTCTTTCAGGGAGAGGGCTTCAACGAATTTCGCCAGGACTTGCTGGCCAACTTTGCCCAGGTGAAGACGCGGAAACCCGGCGCTTCCCGGCAACGGTCCGCCGAGCAGTATCTGTTAGCCGCAGGATTTAAGGGCTAAAGCTTAAAAATCGTGCAAATTTTCGCTCACCCGATAGAATGACAGTCACATTACTCAATTCCTGTCGGCTGTAAGCCCGCATTGACGCCGTATTTCGCGTCGCTACCTGAATACACCATTTGGAGATAAACCCTTGAATGATATGGCAAAAAATCTGATCCTCTGGATGATCATTGCCGGTGTATTGTTGACTGTATTCAACAACATCAACCAGGAAACCAGAGCAGAGAGCATCAATTACTCCGAATTCATTCGCGAGGTCCGTACCGGTCGTGTGGATGCAGTGCGGCTGTCCGGCATCAATATTGCCGGCACTCGTACCGATAATTCCCAGTTCCGCACTGTCATGCCGCTCATCGGTGATGACCAGCTGATGGACGACCTGTGGGCGAATGATGTGGAAATCATCGCCGAAGAGCCGGAACAGCAAAGCATCTGGACGCAACTACTGGTTGCCAGTTTCCCGATCCTCATCATCATTGCCCTGTTTTTCTTCTTTATGCGGCAAATGCAAGGCGGCGGTGCCGGTGGCAAGGGCGGTCCGATGTCATTCGGCAAGAGCAAGGCCAAACTGCTCGGTGAAGACCAGATTAAAGTGACGTTCGCCGATGTGGCGGGCGTCGACGAGGCCAAGGAAGATGTGCAGGAACTGGTCGAGTTCCTGCGTGAACCCGACAAGTTCCAGCGCCTTGGCGGACGTATTCCGCGTGGTGTGCTGATGGTGGGCCAACCGGGTACTGGTAAGACCTTGCTTGCCAAGGCCATCGCCGGCGAAGCCAAAGTCCCGTTCTTCTCAATTTCCGGTTCTGATTTCGTGGAAATGTTCGTTGGTGTGGGTGCATCCCGTGTGCGCGACATGTTCGATCAGGCCAAGAAGCAGTCTCCCTGTATTATTTTCATCGATGAGATCGACGCGGTCGGTCGTCATCGTGGCGCTGGGCTGGGTGGTGGTCACGACGAGCGTGAGCAGACCCTGAACCAGCTGTTGGTCGAGATGGATGGCTTTGAAGGCAATGATGGCGTCATCGTCATGGCTGCCACCAACCGTCCGGATGTACTGGACCCTGCATTGCTGCGTCCGGGTCGCTTCGACCGCCAGGTGGTTGTCGGCTTGCCCGATATTCGCGGCCGCGAGCAGATTCTCAAAGTGCACATGCGTAAAGTGCCGATCGACGATCGCGTCAAAGCGAGTGTAATCGCCCGCGGCACACCCGGATTCTCAGGTGCCGATCTGGCTAATCTGGTGAACGAGGCTGCCTTGTTTGCCGCGCGTGCCAGCCGTCGCCTGGTGTCGATGGAAGAATTCGAAAAAGCCAAAGACAAGATCATGATGGGCGCCGAGCGCAAGTCCATGGTCATGTCGGAGAAAGAGCGTCTTAATACGGCGTATCACGAATCAGGACACGCCATTGTCGGTCGTCTCGTGCCGGAACACGATCCGGTCTACAAGGTCAGTATTATTCCCCGTGGCCGGGCATTGGGTATCACCATGTTCCTGCCGGAAGAGGATCGCTACAGTCTGAGCAAGCAAGGCATTCTGAGTCAGATCTGCAGTCTCTACGGTGGTCGTATTGCCGAAGAAATGACACTCGGCAAAGAAGGTGTGACAACCGGCGCCTCAAACGACATCCAGCGCGCCACAGAAATGGCACGCAACATGGTGACCAAGTGGGGCCTCTCGGATGAGCTGGGTCCGCTGCAGTATTCCGAGGACGATGGCGAGGTATTCCTGGGTCGTTCGGCTGGCACACAGTCGAAATCGATTTCTGGTGAAACGGCCAAGGCAATTGATAAGGAAGTCCGCCGAATTATCGATGATTGCTACGGTCGGGCGAAAGAAATCCTGGAAACCAACCGGGACAAGCTTGAGCTGATGAAAGATGCGTTGATGGAATACGAGACGATCGATGCCGATCAGATCGATGACATCATGTCAGGCAAGAAGCCACGCCCACCTGCCGACTGGACCGATCCCAGCGACAGCGGTCCTGGCGCCAGCAAAGTGCAGGAAGACGAAGTCAGCACGAAAGACGATAAACTGGATTCGTCTGGCAAAATCGGCGGCCCTGCCGGCGAACATTAAGTTCGCCCCGGTTCTGGTCTGCACTGACTGGTGAATTCCCGGTGAGTTTTCTTCTGAAGGCCGGAGCGCGACAGCTGGATCTGTCGACTCCGGTCTGCATGGGTATTCTCAATACCACACCCGATTCCTTTTCTGATGGCTCCCAGCTCGGTGCAACTGAGGCTGGGAGTTTTCGTATTGATCTCGACAAAATACTCAGGCGCGCCGAAGCAATGGTGGCGGCAGGCGCCACTATTGTTGATATAGGTGGCGAGTCGACGCGGCCGGGGGCGGAGCCGGTAAGCACCGAAGAGGAACTGGCCCGTGTTGTGCCGGTAGTTGAGGCAATTCGTCAGCATCTCGATGTGTGTATTTCCGTGGACAGCAGCTCGCCGACAGTGATTGCCGAGGCGATTTTCGCTGGCGCCGAGCTAATCAACGATGTGCGCGCATTAACTCGTGACGGTGCCCTTGCTGCAGCCGCTACCGCGGATGTGGCCGTCTGTCTCATGCACATGCAAGGCCAGCCACAAACCATGCAGCAAAGCTACGGCTATGAGGATGTGGTGGCGGAAGTACGGCAATTCCTCAAAAACCGCACGCAAGCGTGTATTGATGCCGGCATCAGCCGAGATCGTTTATTGATCGATCCCGGATTCGGCTTTGGCAAGTCACCCGAGCACAATTACCGGCTGCTCAAACAACTCTCCGTATTTACCGCGCTGGATTTTCCGGTGCTCGTTGGTATGTCACGCAAATCAATGATTGGTGCGGTTACCGGGCGCGCGGTGAACGAGCGCGTGGCAGGCAGCGTGGCAGCAGCAACGCTGGCGCTGGAGCGCGGCGCACACATTATTCGCAGCCATGACGTGGCTGCCACCGTTGATGCAATTAGAGTACACTGCGCCTATAAAAATGCATAAGCAGGGCTGGTCACAATGAAGGGGAAAGAAAAACGCTATTTCGGTACCGACGGCATCCGCGGGCGCGTCGGAGAGGCACCTATTACGCCGGACTTCATGCTGAAACTGGGCTGGGCAGCTGGGCGAGTGTTCGCCGAGCAGGGCAATGGCCGCAATAAAATCCTGATTGGCAAGGATACGCGTATCTCCGGCTATATGTTCGAGGCGGCGCTGGAAGCCGGTCTGACAGCAGCGGGTGTGGATATCAATCTGACAGGCCCAATGCCGACACCGGCAGTTGCCTATCTGACCAGAACCCTGCGAGCGCAAGCAGGCATTGTTATCAGCGCTTCGCACAATCCCTTTGAAGACAATGGCATCAAATTTTTCTCCAGTGCTGGCACCAAGTTACCGGACGAGATTGAGCTGGCTATCGAGGAACAGTTGACTAAAAGTGTGTCAACTGTCCCCTCTGACTCGCTAGGTAAAGCTTCGCGTATTACCGATGCGGCAGGTCGATACATTGAATTTTGCAAAAGCACTGTGGGCTCGAGCTTGCGCCTGAATGGCCTCAAGCTCGTAGTCGATTGTGCTCACGGCTCGACCTACCATATCGCGCCGGCGGTGCTGGAAGAGCTCGGTGCCAAGGTCAAGGCTATTGGTGTCAAACCGGACGGATTGAACATCAATGCCGAGAGCGGCTCCACGGCGCCAGAAAAACTCGCAGCGGCAGTGGTCGAGGAACAGGCAGATCTTGGTATTGCTTTCGACGGTGATGGCGATCGCGTAATCATGGTCGATGATAAAGGCCGGATTGTCGATGGTGACGAGATTCTCTATGTCATTACCCGAGATCATCGCCGTCAGAACATTAATATCGGCGGCGTAGTAGGTACGCTCATGAGTAATCTCGGTCTGGAAATCGCGCTTGATGATCTGGACGTGCCGTTTGCGCGAGCCAAGGTCGGTGACCGTTATGTCATGAGTGAACTGCTGCAACGCGGCTGGAAACTCGGCGGCGAATCTTCCGGCCATATCATTTGTCTGGAGAAAACCAGTACGGGTGACGGCATCGTCGCCGGCCTGCAGGCGCTGTCGGCGATCGTCAACAGTAACCAGTCACTCACCGACCTGCGCAAGAAGATGCGTAAGTTCCCGCAATCCATGATCAATGTGCGCCTGCCGCAACGGATCGATATCAGCGCCAACCAGACGGTGCAATCGGCAGTGCAGGCAGTAGAAGACAAACTTGGCAAGCGCGGCCGCGTGCTCTTAAGGCCTTCGGGCACCGAGCCTGTCGTACGGGTAATGGTGGAAGGCGAGGATGAGAGTGTGGTGCAGCAACTGGCGCAGGAGCTGGCGGACGTGGTTGCCAGTGAAGTCAGCGCTGTCCCTGCCTCTGGGGCCGCCTGACTTGCAACAGCGATTATTGCAACACCCGGGCAACTTGGTTAGTATTGGCGCCCGTTTTGCCGGGCCCGGAGCCAAGTTGCGCCGGACCGGTTCAGACCACTGCCAAAGTAGTCTTTTAAACAGTACCTGGGTTTTCTGAACATGCGTTCCCGTCTCGTTGTTGGAAATTGGAAAATGCACGGTTCTGTGGAATCTGTGACCGGGTTGCTGGCGACATTGCTGGCCGCAGAGTCTGAGATTCCTGAAGCAACGCAAGTGGGAGTCTGTCCTGCTCTGCTGCATGTGGGGCTGGTTCGCCAACAATTGGCTGGCTCGCGAATCCTGCTTGGGGCGCAAAATGCCCATGCACAGGACTCCGGTGCGTATACCGGGGAAGTGTCAGTGAGCATGCTGGCTGAGTACAATGTGCACTTTGTCATCGTTGGTCATTCGGAAAGGCGGCAGCTATTCGCGGAAACCGATGCGGTGGTGGCGGAAAAGTTTGCGGCGGTGCAAAAGGCGGGGTTGATACCGATACTCTGCCTGGGTGAAACCCTTGATCAGCGTGAACAAGGCGAGACTGAGGCGGTGGTTCTGGCGCAATTGGATGCCATTGTGCAGGCTTGTGGAGTTAACTCATTAGCCAGGGCAGTCGTTGCCTACGAACCAATCTGGGCCATCGGCACGGGGCGTACAGCCTCACCCGAACAGGCACAGGCAGTGCATCAGGTTTTGCGACAGCACGTGGCTGCGCAGGACGAAGCAATAGCAACCGGACTGCAATTGCTCTACGGTGGAAGTGTAAAGGCAGCCAATGCGGCAGAGCTTTTCGGCCAGCCCGATATCGACGGTGGTCTGGTTGGCGGGGCTTCACTGCAAGCTGATGAATTCATAGCAATTTGTAAAACTGCGGATTAATAATCATGCAAACCCTGATAGTAGTCGTACACGTCATTGTCGCCATCTCGATTGTTGGCCTCGTGTTGTTACAGCAAGGCAAGGGAGCCGATGCAGGTGCTTCCTTCGGTGCAGGCGCGTCACAGACCGTATTTGGATCCTCGGGTTCCGGCAATTTTCTGGTCAAGGCGACGACCATTGCTGCGACCATTTTCTTTGTAACCAGTTTGTCGCTGGCCATTTTTGCGCGCAATCAGTCTGGAGTCGCTCCGGCCTCAGCCTCACCTGTGGTAAATGAGCAGATTTTGCAGGAATCAGCCAGCCGCGCCTCGGATGTGCCGGAACTGGATGAGCCGGATACAGCTGGCAGCACAGCCGGTGACGATGTGCCAAGCCTGCCGGATGCGGGCAACTAGGAAGCCAGATTAGAACTAAGGGCCGGCAGCAACCGACCCGCAAAAACAAAGAATTAGCCGAAGTGGTGGAATTGGTAGACACGCTATCTTGATGGGATAACACCCTGATAACTGCGCCAAACCCGACGTTTAACACCGCTTCCGAATATTGCTAACAGCAGAGATTGAACAAAGGGGCCGGCAGCAACCAGCCCACACACACAAAGAATTAGCCGAAGTGGTGGAATTGGTAGACACGCTATCTTGAGGGGGTAGTGAGCCCAGCTCGTGCCGGTTCAAGTCCGGCCTTCGGCACCAAATACACGTCATCACCGGCCTGCACAGTAATCATTACCGTGCAGGCCGCGTATCCTCTTGACCTCAGGCGCTTGTCCTCCTTATAATGCGTCCCCCTTGTGAAGATGGCGTCGGAATTCATGACCCGACATCAAAATCTTTGAAAAACAAGGGTTTAGATAGGATTAGTTGCGGGGT
>CAZQFA010000004.1:0-43828 GCA_964592245.1 uncultured Pseudohongiella sp.
CGGGAATCTGGGCAGAGACGCCGGGCGCGGCCAGCGCAATGCTCAGGCCAGCGAGCAATAGTTGCAGGAATTTCATCTCGTCTTCCTTTCTATTTTGCTTTCTATTTTGCTTTCTATTTCACTTTCTATTTCACTTTCTATCTTGCTTTCTATTTCGGTTCCTGGCGTACAGGCTTGCGGGTATTCGTTTGCTGCCGAGGTGTAGTCGCGAGTCGGCCTATTGTTACTGTCAGCATCTGACTGCAAGCTGAATACCCGGCGCTGCATTCGCAGTACGAGTCAGCCAGCGCAGACCGTCAATCAAGCCCGTAATCTGAACCCCGAGGATAAAGCAGATACTCTTACTAAATAGGTGCTCTGCAGCCGGTTTCAAGTGCTTGAAAGGCCGGGGCTAGCTGGCCTCTTCCAGAGTCTGTTGCACTTCCAGCCAGGCCTCTTCCTTGTCTTCCAGCTCGGATTTGGCTTTGCCCTGTTGCTGCAATAAGTCGGTCAAGCGGGCCTTGGCACTGTCTTCGTACAGGCCTTGGTCGCTTAACTGCGATTCAATCGTTGCCAGCGTTTGCTGCAACTTGTCGATCTCGGCTTCCAGCTTTTGCGCCTGCTTGCGCAGTGGTGCCAGCTCTGCCCGCCTGGCCGCCGCCTGCTGGCGCTGTGCTTTCTTGTCGACTTTCTTGTCGACTTTCTTGTCAGCCTGGGCGTCTGCTGCAGTAGCGGCTGCGTTGCCTGCCTCAGAGCCGGGTGCAGAATCGTCTTTATCCGCCGCTTTTAGCCAGGATTCGTAGGCACTCAGATTGCCTTTGAATTCGGCAAACTGACCGCGATGGATGGAATAGAACTCATCGACGGTATTTGCCAACAGATGACGATCATGGGAGACGATGATCAGGGCGCCGGCAAATTCCTGCAAAGCGACGGTCAGGGCATGCACCATTTCCAGATCCAGGTGGTTAGTTGGCTCGTCGAGCAACAGCAAGTTGGGTCGTTGCCAGGCCACCCGGGCCAGGGCCAGTCGGGCCTTCTCGCCACCGGAGAAATTCTTGATAGATTCATCCACTCGCTGACCACGAAAATCAAAACCGCCAAGATAATCACGAATCTGCTGCTCGGTGGCACTGGTGCGGGCATCCGAGATTTGTTCAATGGCCTGGATCGGCGTCATGCCCATGTCCAACTCGTCCACCTGATGCTGGGCGAAGTAACCTATCTTCAGTTTTTTGGCTGGCGTGGTCTCTCCGGCCAACGCCGGCAGTTTGCCGGCCAGTGTTTTTAGTAATGTCGACTTGCCACTGCCGTTATAACCCAGCAGGCCTATGCGTGATTCGGCACGCACGCCCAGATTGATGTTGCTTACCAGCGGCTGACCAAAACCGATGCTGAGCTTTTCCACTTGCAGCAGGAAGCTTGGCAGATCATCCAGTGCCGGGAAGTTAAAGCGGAAAGGCGAATCCACATGGGCCGGGGCGATCTCCTGCATGCGTTGCAGCTCTTTCATACGCGACTGCGCCTGCTTGGCCTTCGAGGCCTTGGCGCGGAAGCGACGCACAAAGTCCTCAATTTCGGCGCGGCGCTTTTGTTGCTTCTCCGCCATGATTTGCTGCAGCGCCAGCTTCTCGGCGCGTTGCTTTTCATAGGCACTGTAATTACCACGATAGAGATCGAGACGACTGCCTTCAAAACTGATGACATGGTCGATGACCCGATCCAGAAATGTCCGGTCGTGGGAGATCAGCAACAAGGTGCCGGGATACTGCAGCAGCCATTGCTCCAGCCACACGGTCGCTTCCAGATCGAGGTGATTGGTCGGTTCGTCCAGCATCAGCAAATCCGACGGACACATCAATGCAGCCGCCAGATTCAGGCGCACACGCCAACCGCCAGAGAACTTGCCAACTGGTGAGGCGAACTGACTGGTCGCAAAGCCAAGCCCTGACAACAGACGCTCAGCGCGGTGAGTCATGTCGTAGCCTTCGATCAGCTCCATCTCGCTGTGCAGGCTGGCCAGCCGGTTGCCATCCTCGGCTGCCTCGGCGGCTGCCAACTGCTGCTCCAGTTTGCGGTATTGCGTATGGGCATCGATAACAAAATCCAGTGCCGAACGCTCGATACCCGGAGTCTCTTGCGACATCACCGACATGCGCATGTCGCCAGGCCTTTTTATCTCACCCTGCTCCAGCGGGATCTCGCCGGCCAGAGCCCGAAACAGGCTGGTCTTGCCACTGCCATTACGGCCAATAATGCCGACGCGCTGACCCGTGTGGACGGTCAAACTGGCCTGCTCGATGAGCACCTGCTGGCCACGCATCAGGGTGATGTCATTCAGGGAAATCATGCTATTTGGGGATGGTGAAACATTCGCGGTCGGCCATGATACACCACAATTGATTTAATCAGACCGAATTCGTACTATTGCCTCAAGAATTACAGTATTTACAACCAGTTATTAGCGGTCCAGGCATGAAGCAAATCCTGATTATTGATGATGATGAGAAACTGGGTCAGTTGCTGACACAGTATCTCGAGCGTTATGACATGAAAGTGCATGTCGCCATGACGCCCAGCAAGGGATTTGAGATGCTCAAGAAGGTCAAACCCGACCTGCTGATCCTCGATGTGATGTTGCCGGAAAAAGACGGCTTTGAGATTTGTCGTGAAATACGTGCCAAGTCATCCATCTACGGCCAATTGCCTATTCTGATGTTGACCGCCCATGCCGAGGTTACCGACCGCATCGTCGGTCTTGAGCTCGGCGCCGACGACTACTTGCCGAAGCCCTTCGAACCGCGCGAACTGGTCGCCAGAATTCACAATATCTTACGCCGCAGCAGCGATGACAATGGCGTGCGCGACATCAAACCCATCAGTGGTCTGGAAGTGGATGTCTCCCGCCGCGAAGTGAAGCTCGATGGAGAAGTACTGGATCTCACCACCATGGAATACGAATTGCTGATTCTGTTCATGCAATTCCCCAATAAAACCTTTACCCGAGACGAATTGATGAATCGCCTGCGCGGCATTGATGCCGAATTGTTTTCACGCGCAGTCGATACACTGGTCAGCCGCTTGCGACATAAGTTAAAAGACACCTCCAAAACACCGCGTTTTATTAAAACGGTGTGGGGACGTGGCTATACTTTTGTCGGCGAGCAAGCATGACCCCACTGATCCAGCAAGTACGCAAATCTCTTTTCTTTCGCCTGCTGCTGATCTTCGGCGCAACTGTTCTCTGTTTCGTCATCATTATCTATGTGTCCCTGCGCGCCATTAATCAGGACACTGGTGCTATCGAAACCATCCCCGACTTTTTTACCCGTAACGTAGAATCCATCATCGAGGACATCGGGACACCTCCCAATCTCAGCAATGCCATGCGCCTGGCTGACGAGTTGGACTGGACCATCAATATTCGCAACCCGATCATGCGGTGGAGCTCCGACCCTGACAACCGGCTCGATGTCGACAACTCTTCTTACAGCCGCACGCTGACCAACGACGCCGAGGTACGCTCCATCGATGCCGAAGACATCATCATGGTGCGCCGTGGTGGATATGACTTTTACCTCTACCAGCGCTCACGCACTGACAGCACTATCGACCTCGTTGTGCTCTATATCGGGCTGACCCTCGCTGCCATCGTCCTGTTGTTGAATTACTTCATGGTCAACAAGCTGCTCAATCCGGTCCGGCTATTGCGCCGCGGCGCCGAGCGCATTCGTCAGGGTGACCTGAGTTTCCGCGTGAAGACCAATCGTCAGGATGAACTGGGCGAGTTGACGGAGAGTATTAATCACATGGCCGACTCATTGCAGTCGATGCTCGAGGCCAAGCGGCAACTGTTGATGGCAATCTCCCATGAACTGCGTACGCCGATCACGAAGGCCAAGCTGCGCATGGAATTCATGCCCGACAGCGAAGAGAAAGAACAACTCAAGGAAGACATCGACGAGATCGACTTACTGATCACTGACCTGCTGGAAGCGGAACGGCTGAACAACGATCACTCGGTGCTGGTGGAAGAGCCGGTGAACTTTGTCGAATTCGTGGCGTCAGTAGCGCAACACTTTGAGGACTATGAAGGCGGAATTATTCCCGAGTTTACCGACGAGGACCGTGACTTCACTATCGACAAGCTACGCGTCCGCTTGCTCATCACCAACCTGATCAACAACGCCATGCGCCACGGCGAAGGCAATCCCATCACCATTCGCGTCAGTTTCATGGATGATCGTGGCATTATCGAAGTGATTGATCAGGGTGAAGGCATTTCCCAGGAGCACTTGTCACAGATAGCCGAGCCATTCTATCGCGCCGACAGTGCGCGCCAGCGCAATACCGGTGGCTTCGGTCTTGGTCTGTACCTGTGCCGACTGATCGCCCAGGCCCATGGCGGCGAACTGTTCATCAAGAGTGAGCTGGGCAAGGGCACACACATTACCGTCAACCTGCCTGACAAGCCGCCGCATATAGTGGCGGACGAGTCAGACTAGGTTGCAGGCGCAAGGAAAAAGGAAAAAGCCGCCTAGTTACCGGTCTTGCGACGCCTTGTACGCGTGAAATAAGCCACCAGCATCAAGATAGTGAGCAATCCCGGAATCAGGGCCGTGTTGATCAACTTCAGGTTGGCACCCAGTTGTTCAATGTCTTCCGTCAGCTGGAAGCGCACATCGCGCAAGCGGCGACGGGTCTCCAACAATTGCTCATTGAAGCGATCAATTTCTTGCTGCATTTCCGGAGTAATCTGGCCAAGGGGCTGACCGTCTTCGGTCTGATTCAACTCCGCCAGTGCCTCTTCCGACTCGGCAATGCGCTCCAGCAACTCCGCCTCTTCCACGCGCAGCCTATCATCGGCCTCGCGTTGCAGGTCCAACACGCGAGTGAAAGGACGCGAATAACGTCCGCGGCTGCGGATGCTGACCAGATCGGCGCCGCCGCTCAGGTTATCCAGCGAGTTGATGACGAGATCACCGTTGTTGGCAAACGGCTGTGGAATGCGCTGGCCAAGAAACTGACTGACCTGAACCCACAGGCGATCACTGAGCAAATCACTGTCTGCAAATAGCAGAATGTTGGCGGGACTTTCCGAGGCTGCGATGTGAGGCAAGCGATCGTCTTCTTCCTCGGTAACCTCAGCTTCGCTTTCCGGCTCACTTGCCGCCGCAGCAACGTCAGTATCGTCTTCTTCAGGCTGCGCCGGGTTCTCCTCGTTGCTCGCCTCTTCGGCATCCGTCTCGGCAGACGCTTCCTCTTCTTCTACAGGCCGGCCGTCGGCGAATGCCGTTTCGAACTGACCGGAGACCCGTGCACCGATAACATAACTTTCACCACTGGGTTCGAATTCATCGAACAACACCGAGGGATCCATGACGTCTTCCACCAATGCCCGATTCATCATCATGGCATTGCTGGACGATTCGATAATGGGTTCGAAGGTATTGTCAGCTTCAGGCAGCTGCGCAATGGCGCCGCTGGTCGACAGGTTAATAGTCTCGAGGCCACGGGTGATAATGTCATTCTGATCCAGATACTGACGCTGGACTCCGAGCATACCCAGATGTGGCGACGGACGTTGTCCCTGCCCCATGCGTACTCGCAGGGCCAGCTCACTGTCGGTCAGGACTTCATTACTGCTATAGGACACACCCCATTTTTCCAGCAAGCCGGGCAAGTCACTGGCCATGCCGGCGGGCACGAAATTACCTTGCTGTGACCGCATGATGCGCGAATCGGCATTGGGATCGAGGAAGACCAGAGTCGAACCGCCGCGCAGCACATATTGATCAATGGCGTACAAAGCCTGCTCCGACAGATCTTGCGGATGCACCACCATCAGAATATCAATCTCCGGATCGATGTCTTCGATGGTCGTCGGCAGGCGGCGCACCTCATAGAGCTGGCGCACATATTCCATGATGATCCAGGGCGAAGTTGCCTGTCCGGCCACCGGATCGAAGCCGCCATCGATTTCCAGTTCGGTAATCAGACCCACCACATCCAACTCGGGATCTTCCACCTTGGTAATCAGTTTCATGAATTCGTATTCGAGAAATTCCTCCTGATCCGGACGGATCAGCGGCATGGTTTCGAAGATGCCGGCTTCAACCGGATTCTGCGCCGGATCGACATCACGGCGCACTACCAGGCCGAGATAGATACCCGGGCCGCCCTGAGTCACTGGCACCGCCTGGATGCCGTATTGTGTGGCCAGATCCTCGTCCTCGGAAAATGGCTCCGGGTCGATCACCTTCAGACGCAAATCGTCGCCACTGGCAATAACGATTTCCCGTAACAGCTCCTGCACACGAGTCGCATAGCTGCGAATCTGCGGGGCATCTTCAGTTGCGCTATCGGAATAGAACAACAGCAACTCCAGTGGTTCATCCAGACTGCTGACAATATTGCGGGTGCCGTCGGACAACGTGAACAGCTCGTCCTCGGTCAAGTCCACGCGCCAGCCTGGCAAGGCACTGATAACAGCGACGCTGACGATCAGGGCAATGGCAATGCCCAACAGGCCAACGGCGGAAAATAGTGATTTTTTATTCATCGCTGACCTCCTAGTTCGCTTTCTTCATTTCGATAACAATGGCACTGGCCAATAGCCAGGCCCCGATAAACACCGTAAAGAACAACACATCACGGATATCCAGCACGCCCTTGGCGATAGCATCGAAGTGGGTCAGAAAACCCAGCGCCGAAAACGCATCGACAACAATCTGCGGCAACCATTCCGGGAAGGCATTGAGCAATATTGGTGAACCCATGATGACGAACAGGAAGCAGATAGCCACGGTCAGAATGAAGGCGATAACCGAGTTCTTGGTACAGGCCGACATGCAGGAGCCAATGGCAAGAAAACTGCCGGCCATGAACCAGCTACCGAGATAGGCAGCGAAGATCACGCCGTTGTCCGGTTCACCGAGGTAGTTGACTGTTATCCATATAGGGAATGTGAGCAGCAAGGCAATGCCGGTTAGCACCCAGGCTGCCAGGAACTTGCCCAGCACGGCTTCGGACAATCGCACCGGAAGGGTCAGGAGTAATTCTATCGTGCCGGTCTTTCTCTCATCCGCCCATAAGGTCATGGCGATAGCTGGCACCATGAACAGATACAACCAGGGATGGAAGCTGAAGAACGGCAACAGATCGGCCTGCCCGCGGGCATAGAAACCACCCAGATCAAAAGTGAAGATGCCATTGGTGATCAGAAAGATGACAATGAAGATGTACGCCAGCGGCGTGGCGAAATAACTGAATAGCTCGCGCTTGAAGATGATGCCCAGACTGCTCATGCGGCGTCACCTCCTTTTTGTGTCACATGCCGGAACACGTCTTCCAGTTGTCCGCGCTGGACATGAAACTCGGCGATAGGCCATTGCCTGGCCTGTGCGACTTCAGACACCACCGTAAAGATAGGCTGGCTGCCGTCGGCGAGAATGGTAAAGGCCAGTTCTGTATCCACTTCGGCTTCAACACCGGCAATGCCGGGAACACCGGCCAGATCGGCGTGCAGATCATATTGTTCATTGAGCGCTACGCGCACCGCCTGATGATAGCGAGACTTGGCTTCCAGTTCGGCCGGCGTGCCGTCGGCAACAATGCGGCCACTGGAAATAATAATGGCACGCGTACAGACGGCGGTGACCTCTTCGAGGATGTGGGTAGAGATAATGACAATCTTGTCGCGTGCCAGATTCTTGATCAATTCGCGCACGTGATGCTTCTGGTTCGGGTCGAGACCGTCAGTGGGCTCGTCGAGAATCAACACCTTCGGGTCATGCATGATGGCCTGCGCCAGGCCGACCCGGCGCTTGAAGCCCTTGGACAGGGTTTCAATGGTCTGGTCAGCTACCGAGGCCAATTCCACCTCGCCGATAACGCGATCAACACGGCGCTTCAGCTCTGCGCCACTGAAACCGCGTACCTGGGCAATGAAGTTGAGGAATTCACGGGTCGTCATATCGCCGTAGGACGGCGCGCCTTCCGGCAAGTAGCCGATCAGACGTTTGGCGGCGATCGCCTCGTGAGTGATGTCGTGACCGTCTACCGTGACAGTGCCAGTGCTTGGCGCCAGAAAACCGGTGATGATCTTCATGGTCGTCGACTTGCCGGCACCGTTAGGCCCCAAAAAGCCGAGCACCTCTCCTTCCTTGACGTTGAAACTGAGGTCATCAACGGCAGTAAACTGGTCAAATTTCTTGGTCAGATTTCTTATCTCAATCATAGATCTGTTTACCCTGTTAACAGTTAAATCAGGTGAGCAGCATTCATTGCTTGTACGCCCACCGACAGCGCACCAGGAAAAAATGAGTTGGAAATATAGGGGTGTTACCGGTAATTTTCAAGCGCGCGAAAATGCACGGAAATACCGGATTTTCTTGGATTTTTAGTGGCAAACCTGTGCTTATCCTGCCGCCAGCGTTATAATCGCCGGCTGCTGAAACGAGTGTGCCGAAGATGAAACTGATTACACGCCTGATCATCACCACGCTGCTCATGGCCGGATTGTTGGCCTGTGGGCAAAAAGGTGGTCTTACCCGCCCGGAAGCCAGCACTTTGACGAGCGTCGCGACCAGCGTGCGCTGATTATTCACCCTGGCCTGTCAGGTTCGACAAACACACCATGGATCACTTCAACTATCGAGACGATGTGTTGTTCGCGGAGGACGTACCGTTAGCGGACATCGCCGCACAGTACGGCACGCCCTGCTTTGTATACTCGCGCGCGACCTTTGAGCGGCACTACCGTGTCTACGCCGAGGCGCTGAAAGACATCCCCAGCCTGGTTTGTTATGCCGTCAAGGCTAATTCCAACCTGGCAGTATTGAACCTGCTGGCACGTCTGGGTTCGGGATTCGATATCGTCTCTGGCGGTGAGCTGGAGCGGGTCAAGCGAGCCGGCGGCGACATGAGCAAAGTCATTTTCTCCGGACTGGGCAAATCCGTGGCCGAGATCGAAATGGCGCTGGATTACGGCATTCACTGCTTTAATGTGGAATCCACGGCAGAACTGGAGCGCCTCAACAGCATCGCCCTGGCGGCCGGCGTGCAGGCACCCATTTCCCTGCGCGTGAATCCGGACGTGGATGCGGGTACACACCCTTATATCTCCACCGGTTTGAAGGAAAACAAGTTTGGCATCTCCAGTGACCTGGCGCTGGACGTCTACCGCCAGGCAGCGGCCATGCCCGGCATCAAGGTCACCGGCATTGATTGTCACATCGGTTCACAACTGACCAATGTCGGCCCGTTCCTTGATGCCATCGACAAGTTACTGGCCATGGTGGACCAGCTCGCCAGCGAGGGCATCACCCTTGAGCACTTTGATATGGGCGGTGGTCTCGGCGTGACCTATGAAAAGGAAAAGCCACCACACCCGTCAGAGTTGATTGCGGCCGTACAGGATCGCTTTCTTGATCGCAATATGACGCTGATGCTGGAGCCGGGGCGTTCGATCGCCGCCAACGCCGGCATATTCCTGACGCGTGTCGAATACATCAAGCGCAGCGCCCACAAGAATTTTGCCGTAGTCGACGGCGCCATGAACGACTTGATTCGTCCGGCTCTTTACGGTGCCTGGCAGGAGATCGTGCCGGTGCACAAGCGTGCCGGCGAGATTATCCGTTACGACATCGTCGGCCCGGTGTGTGAATCCGGTGACTTTCTCGGCAAGGACCGGGATCTGGTAGTCGCAGCGGATGACCTGTTAGCCGTTCGTTCGGCAGGTGCCTACGGCTTTGTCATGAGTTCCAATTACAATACCCGGCCACGAGCCCCGGAAATCATGGTCGATGGTGACACTTGCCACGTGATTCGGGCCCGTGAAACCGTGGATGAGTTGTTGCAGTTGGAATCCTGCCTGCCGCAATAGCCTCTTATTAATGTTTGTTAGCTGACGATGAAAATACCTTTTACCAAAATGCACGGACTGGGCAATGACTTTGTCATGCTCGATCTGGTGAGCCACGAAGCCACCCTGACCCCGGAGCGCATCAGCGAGCTGGGCGATCGCCATTTCGGCATCGGCTTCGATCAGGTACTTGTCGTCCAGCCGCCCAGCGACCCGAGCGTTGATTTTGACTACCGCATTTTCAATGTCGATGGCGAAGAAGTGGAGCACTGTGGCAACGGAGCCCGTTGCTTTGCCAATTTCGTGTTCGAACAAGGACTGACCGTCAAGAACCCGATTCGGGTGAAAACCGTCAATCGCGTGCTTACCCTGCACCGGGGCGCCGACGGTGAAGTCAGTGTCGACATGGGCAGTCCGGAGTTCAACCCGGCGCTGATCCCCTTCAAGGCGGAGCAGCAAGCGAACCAGTACACACGCACCGTCGAAATCGATGGCCAGCCGCAGCAGCTGACTTTTGCTGCGTTGTCCATGGGTAACCCGCACGCCGTATTGAAAGTTGAAGACCTGGACAACTCGGCCGTCACAAAGATAGGAGCCGCATTGGGCGCGCACCCGGACTTTCCTGCCGGTGTGAACGTGGGTTTCATGCAGATTCTCAGCCGCGACGAGATCAGACTGCGAGTGTTTGAACGCGGTGCCGGAGAAACCCTGGCTTGCGGCACTGGCGCCTGTGCCGCCGTGGTCTCCGGTTGCCTGCAAGGAGTCTTAAGTGATACGGTCAAAGTCAATCTGACCGGCGGCCAATTGCAGATTTCATGGCCTGGTGATGGCGCCTCTGTCACCATGACAGGCCCGACCGCCACCGTCTTCGAGGGGACTATAGAATTATGAGCAATGAGGCCAACACAGCCAAACAGGTCGCCAGTGAATTGTCCGGCGAGCTGAGCGCTGAGCAGGTAGCCGAGTATCTCAGGCAGCATCCCGAATTCTTTCAGACACAGGAAGACCTGCTGGCAGATCTGTCATTGCCCCATGAGAGTGGCAAAGCCATTTCCCTGCTCGAGCGTCAGGTCACTATCCTGCGCGAGCGTGGCATCGAAGCGCGGCAGAAACTGAACAACTTGCTGGAGAATGCGCGCAACAACGATCAGTTGTTTGATACCACGCGCAATCTGGTGTTGGCGCTGCTTCGCGCCAAGGATGCTACCGAGATCGCCAACGTCACTCAGGACCAGCTTTCCAATCAGAACAATATCGATGCCTGCGAAATAATCCTGCTGGAAGTTCCCGGCTTGCAAGTGTCGGATTCGGTGCGCGTCGAGAGTCAGGCACGCATGCGTCAGGACTTCGCCGATGTCTTCCGCCTCAAGCGTACCCATTGTGGCGCCATTGAGCAGCAATTGATTGATGAACTGTTTCCCGGCCACGCGGGCAGCATCAGATCAACGGCGTTGTGCCCGGTCATCAGTAACAGTGAAGTGCTGGCATTACTTGCATTCGGTAATCAGGAAGACAACTATTTCAACGTCAACCTGGATACCCTGTTCCTCGATTTCATTGGCCGTGTCGTTGGTGCCGTTCTCGACAAACAGATCGACAATTCCGAGCAAGCCTCTGCCTGATCGAGCGGTTTCAAACTCATGCGCGGCGTGCTGACTTGCAAGCAGAAATTCATCCATGAACAATGTTGAAGCCGCCGCGCAAAGCCCGCTGATATCGGTGATCTGCCGTAGCATCGGCCGGCCACTATTACACAGCGCCGTGGCTTCGGTGGCGCAACAATCCTACCCCAATATTGAACTGGTCCTCGTCTGCGCGGGAGGCGAACCTTTAGACATTACTGCCGAACATTGCTCCCCGGCCAAACTGACAGTAGTCAATAAAGAAAGACCTCTGGCACGTGCTGCCGCCGCCAATGCCGGACTGACAGCAGCCAGTGGCGACTACCTGCTATTTCTGGACGATGACGACTGGCTTGCCCCGCAACATTTGGCCGATCTGTTCCATGACCTGCAGCAACAGCCCGAACTCAAGGCCGTTTACAGTAGCGTGCAAAAAACCGATGTTGAAGGTAACCCTACCGGCTTTGTCTTTGCGACAGACTACGATCCAGTGTTGTTGCTGCGCGATAATTACATCCCGATTCATGCCATGTTGTTTGCAAAAGAACTGGTCACCGCTGGCTGTCGCTTCGACGAAGCGATGGACATCTATGAAGATTGGGATTTCTGGCTACAACTTCAGCAGCACACCGGTTTTCATCATGTGGATGCGGTAACCGCGTTCTATCGCGATGGCGGTGACTCTGAAACCGCCACTAACGAGATCGACTTGCGCTATCGCAATGATCACCTGCTGGGACAGGCGCGCAGCTATCTGTTCAGCAAGTGGTTACCGCGGATGAGCGGTGAACAGTTCAACAGCCTGCTGGGACAGCTCGATCAGTCAGCTCTGGTTGCCGAACTGGATGCGAATGTAGCGAAGGAACACGCTGCCAATCTCGCTCATCAGGAGCAGATCGCTGAATTACTCACGCAGCTGGAAGCGGCGACTCACGAAGCCAATGTGGCCCGCGCCGAGCTGCAGAATACGCGTGACAGCCTGCAGGCACAGATCGCCACACTGGAGCAGCGCCTGCAGGCGTTGTACAACTCTACCAGCTGGAAGCTGACAGGACCCTTGCGCCGTGCCAGTCGCTTGCTGCGCAATACATCACCAGAGCAAGACCCAACGACCGACCATCAAGAGCCCAGGAAATGACGCAGGAAGCCAACGCCACACTGGCAGACAAGGAAATCGTCTGCTCCATCATTATTCCCACCAAAGACAAGCTTGAGTATCTAAAGCCTTGCGTTGAAGGTGTGCTGGCCAGCTGTGCCGGCAAGGGGGTCGAAGTAATTGTTGTCGACAACAACAGTGAAGACGAAGCCACTCTGGACTACCTGCAGCAACTCGGCACACGGCCTGGCTGCCGCGTCCTGCGCTACCCTGAGCGCTTTAACTTTTCCGCTATCAATAATTTTGCTGTTAACGAAAGTCATGGCGAGTATCTCTGCTTTCTCAATAATGACATTGAGATTACCCAGGACGACTGGCTGGAAAAGCTGCTGGCAATTGCGACTCGCGCCGATGTGGGTGCTACCGGCTGTTTGCTGCAATACCCCGATGCGCGGTTGCAACACGCCGGCATCGCGCTGGATGAGTTTGCCATTGCCCGTCACATTGCCCATCTCGCCACTGTAGCGGACCTGCAACAGCTGAATCTGCCGACGGTGATTGGCGTCGATGCCGTCACCGCGGCGTGTCTGCTTATGGGGCGCTCCCTGTTTACCCGGCTCGGTGGCTTCGACGCCGAACAGCTGGCCATTTCATTCAACGATGTGGATTTGTGTTTGCGCATCCGTGACAAGGGTCTGCCTGTGCTGCTCCACACCGGCGTATGTCTGGTGCATCACGAGTCGGTATCGCGACACAGCGATCGGCTGCCGAAGAATCGTACGCGCGCCCTGCAGGAGCACAGCTATATGCAATTTCGCTGGCGCCATTTGCTGGCCGGTGAAACACACAGCGTCGAGAACCTTGCTTACCTGCAATCACTGGCTGGCACGGCCGAGACGCTGGATGCAACGATCCAGGCGGCCAGTGAGGGCCTCTACCAGCCGCGTCGCTATAGCGAGAAGATGATCAGCGCCGGGCGCGTTGCCAGTGGCAGCGGCAATTCCGGCGAGAGTTACTGGCACGACCAGTATCAATCCCTGGAAGTGCGCTATCAGGAGCTGGAACAGCACAGTGAGCGCGTCGAGCGGGCACACGAGATGATCGAAACATCGATCTTCTGGCGTATGACCGAACCCCTGCGCAAATTGCGTGACAAACTGACAGGGACCGCTGCGGTCAGCGATGAATCCGCAGACCGCTCAGCAGCAGATGCAACAACCGCCCCGGGCAAGCCGGCGGAGAGCGACATCAAACAAGGCTATGATCGCCAGGCGCAGGAAGAGCTACAGCGCTTTCTCGCTGGCAAGGAGGTATTGGAGTTCGATCCGGGTGAAGCCCCGGAAATTTCCATCATTCTGGTGCTCTATAACCGCGCCGCACTGACACTGCTCTGTTTGCGCTCCTTGCTGGAATACGGCGACGTCCCGTTCCAGCTCATCCTTGTCGACAATCAGTCCAGCGATGAGACTGACACACTCCTGCAGCGCATTCAGGGTGCCACCATCATCCGCAACGATGACAATCTTGGCTTCGTGCTCGCGGTTAATCAGGGCGCCGAGAAAGCAACTGCGGAGTCGGTACTGTTACTGAACAACGATGCTGTACTGGAAGAAAACGCCCTCAGCAATGCCCTGCACACACTGCGCAGTGACAGCAGCATTGGCGCCGTGGGGGGCAAGATCAAACTACTCGATGGCCAGTTACAGGAAGCCGGCAGCCTGATCTGGAATGATGGCGCCTGTCTGGGTTATGGCCGCAATGCGGATCCGCAGGCACCGGAATACATGTTCAGACGGGACGTGGATTATTGCTCCGGCGCATTTCTGCTGTTCAGTCGTGAAGTGTTTAATCGCTTCAGCGGTTTCGATGAGGCGTACGCCCCCGCCTACTATGAAGAATCCGACTTCTGTGTCCGCTTGCACGAGAATGGCTTGCGCGTCGTCTATGATCCCACTGTGCAAATCAGTCATTACGAGTTTGCCAGCTCTGGCGGTCTTAAAGGCGCCTCCGCCCTGCAGGCAGAGCATCGAAAAATTCTATGTGAAAAGCACCCTGACTACTTGCAAGCACGCGCCGACAACAACCCGGACAATGTGCTGTTCGCGCGCATCGCCAATGACCATCCCAATGTACTGATTATCGATGATCGGGTGCCGCACCCGAGTCTGGGGGCGGGTTACCCGCGCTGTTGTCATATCCTCAATTCGCTGGCGCAGATGCCGCTCAATGTCAGCTTCTTCCCGTTGTTGTATCCCAACGACAACTGGCAACAGGTGTATCAATCACTGTCGCGCAATATTGAGGTGTTGCTGAACCGCGGCGAGGCGCAACTGCGACAACTGCTCGAAGAACGACGCGGCTACTACCAGATCATCATGGTGTCGCGCGTACACAATATGGAAGTCTTTAATCGCCTGGTCAGCAAGGACCCGACTCTACTTGCCGGCGTCCGCGTTATTTATGATGCCGAGGCCGTCGTCGCACCGCGGGAAGCCAATCGACGCCGACTGTTCGGTGCCCAGGTATCTGCCGAGGCCGAGCAACAGATGATCAGCGACGAGCTGGCCATCGCCCGACCGGCGCAGCAGATTGTCGCCGTATCGGAGAACGAAGCGCGCTTGTTCCGGGAGCAGGGATTTGCGGATACTACCGTGCTTGGCCATATCGCCGCGCCGATCGCCGATCCGGCCCCCTTCTCGCGCCGCAGTGGGTTGCTGTTTGTCGGCGCTTTACGTGATGACGGCTCACCCAATGTCGATTCACTGCTGTGGTTTATCATCAATGTACTGCCGCAGATTCGCGCGGCGATTCCCGATATCCAGCTCACCGTTGTCGGCGACAACTTTGCCACTGCACTGGCGGCTATCGATCTCGACAGCGTGGTGTTTACCGGGCGTATTGATGACATTGACCCCTACTACAATGCCGCACGTGTCTTTATCGCCCCAACCCGCTTTGCCGCCGGCATCCCGCACAAGATTCATGAAGCCGCTGGCAAAGGCGTACCCTCAGTAGTCAAACCATTGCTGGCTGAACAATTGAGTTGGCAGGATGAAAAGGAGTTGTTGGTTGCCGATACCGCAGAAGAATTTGCCGCAGCTTGTATTCGCCTGCACAACGACGAGCAACTCTGGCGATCCATTCAGGCCGATGGCTTTGCGGCGATTACTCGTGATTGTTCGGAGCAGCAATTTCAGCAGGCACTGGCGAGCCTGTTCATGCCGAACGCTGCCTAGAACTGACGCGCTATCCGGTAGAAAAAGCGCTGCAGCAAACCCACTTTGACATGCATGCAGCCACAGAAGCTGAGTCCGAGTTTCTGTCGTGTTGTCAGTTCATTGCCAAACGCGCGTTTAAAACAACGCGCCTGACGTGACACTTCGAAGAGATGCGTATTGATCTTCGGCGTCAGCACGCGCCGCCACAAACTGATGTCAGTAAACTCTTCCTTGATCTGTTCCTTGGCGCCGATGGTATTGGCGCCATGTTGCCGGTAGTGCACCAGCGGACGATCAATAAATACCACCTTGCCAAAGGCCGATGCCACGAGCCCCAGCCACCAGTCGTGCATGATGGCATCGGCAGGGACCGGCAAGGCCTTGCGTGCCAGTGGCTCATTGATCAACGCGGTACAGCCGGTGATCAGATTGCTGATGACCAGATTGGCAAACCGATTACGCTCGATCTCCAGCCCCTGATAACGAATCAGTGATTCGCCCAACACCTGTTTGTCAGCACTAACCACCTGCAGGTCGCTGTGCACCAGCACTGGCAGATTGGCCTGCGACTTTTCGGTCTCCAGCATGACGGCCATTTCGCTGGCGATCTTGTCGGCGTACCAGCTGTCGTCCTGATCGCAAAACATCATGTAAGCCGGCGCCAGTCCAAGCGTTTCCGTGTTCTGCAAGGTGTAATCGATCAACCAGGCAAAACTGCCACTGGCGCCCAGATTGGCCGACTCCCCTGTGGCGATATGTATCTTGTCGGGATAGCGGGATTGGAAAAGTTGCAGAAGCTCGACTGTGTTATCACTGGAACCATCATCTCGCACGACAATAACAATGTTTTGGTACGTTTGATTAATAACCGATTCCAGCTGCTCTTCAACATATCGGGCGCCATTATAAGTGGACAGCAGAATTGCAACCCGCGGCGTCGTATTCACTTGCTGTTCTGTCATTGCTGTGTCCGGACTGTTCATGGTTTGCCCAGAGTCACGCTGTCGCGCACGCCGTTACGAATGTTTTCCCAATAGGCCGCCCGTTCAGATGAGGCCAGTAACAACCAGCAGGACTTGCAAAAGAAGCGAATGCGGTCGCGAATCTTCCAGCTCGTTGGTGCGTAATCCACAGAATACAGATAAGTGCGATTGCGGCTTGAGTAATAGGTTCGCGAAGGATTGTGCTGCGCCATGATGCCGGCTTGCACCAGCGGATTGCGACTGCTTTCACCGATGGAGTGATACAACTGCGCGGCGTCTGTGCCGACGACATCATAGCCCATCGCCGTGGCGCGGAAGCACCACTCAAGGTCGACATTATCGATGAAAAAATCATCTTTCATGCCACCGACTTCATTCAGGGCCGACATGGGAATCAGACTGCCGGATGTAATCAGGAAGCCGGCTTCGAAAAAGCCCGGCTTACTGGCAAATTTTCTGTTGCTGCGGCCAAACAATCGATTGAATACTTTGAACGGTGTGCGACGTTTTGATTGTGGATTGACAATACGCGGCCCCAGCACTGCTACTCCCTTGCTTGCCACTGCGTTAATGTCGCGCCAGGCCGTCAGCATCTTCTGCACGAAACCCTCACCTATCTTGCTGTCCTGATCGAACAGCAAAACAAAACCGTGGCCGGTCTTGCGCACCCATTCGATGCCAATATTGAGACCATGGGCCAGTCCCTCATTGCGTGCCAGACTGATCAGACGCTTGCAACGATCATATTCCAGAATAGCATCAGCCAGCTCATCGATTTGCGGTGAACCATTGTCGACCAGAATAAAGTCGCTCTCGCTGTTGATCTGTGTGAGGAGTTCCCGCAATTCGTCTAGCTGCGGGTGATAAGTCACCACGATTGCACAGGCCTGATCGCGAATATCAGTCATGCACTGGCTCATGGCCGCGCGAGACTGGCGTTTCTGCCGGCACGGTAAAGGCGTGTGGATCACGACTGGCGACAACGACGAAATAAAAGATTGAAACAATTCCGATCGCCAGCCCGGTCACCACGCCGGCATCGACAATACCACGCCAGGGTTGCGGCAAAGTGCGGGCAACCAGTACAAAGACGATAATCATCAGCGTCAGGCCGATAGACATGAGTTGCCGCTTGCGCGTGGTATAGAAGTAGCCCATGCAGAACAGCGGTGCCAGCAGGACATGGTGGGGGCGCGGATGCCGGTGCAGATAATTGGCGCGCGAGACTACCCGTGGCGCAAAGCCCAGATAAAAGCCTCGATAACCTTCGGCGTAGGCCATATAGACCACACTGAACACCAGTGCTCCCCACTGCAAGGCGGTGAGAGTCACGCCGGTGAGGCTGAATGCCAGCGGTGCCAGTCGATAGATAGCGAAGCTGAGGAGTAACAGCACGCCGCCGATTCCCCAAATTGGGCCAATTGATTTCACGATGTCTCTACTGCTGAAAAAATCGCGGCTATTATAAACACATTAACGTCCAAAACAGACCGCCGCTGTCGGGCCTGTCTGCGACCGGTGACTTCGCTTCCACCCACAAAATAGGCTACTATCGCCGCCTGCACCGACTCACAACGCCCGGTCACCGCAGGCCCCGCTGCCCACCCCTTTATTTCAGGATATCACCCATGAGTATCAAACTTGGCGTAGTCATGGACCCTATTGAGTCCATCGTCGTTAAAAAGGACACCACGCTGGCCATGCTGCTGGCCGCCCAGGCGCAAAATTGGCAGTTGTATTACATGCAGCAACCGGACCTGTATCTGGATCAGGGCAAAAGCCGGGCGCTGATGCGACCGGTCAAAGTCGCCGATGACCCCGAAAACTGGTTTGAGCTCGGTGCTGTCGAAGACCGTTCACTGGCGGATCTCGATGTCGTGCTGATGCGCAAGGATCCGCCATTCAACATGGATTACATCTATGCCACCTACTTGCTGGAGCAGGCCGAACGCGAGGGCGTATTGATCGTCAACCGCCCGCAAAGCCTGCGCGACTGCAATGAGAAGGTCTTCGCTACCCAGTTTCCGCAGTGTTGCCCGCCGCTTCTGGTCTCTGCCAACGCAGAAAAGCTCAAGGCTTTCCACAAACAGTACGAAGACGTTATATATAAGCCATTGGACGGCATGGGCGGTTCCGCCATATTCCGGGTCAAGCCCGGCGACGCCAACCTGAGTGTAATCATCGAGACACTTACGGCGGGCGGTCAGCGGCAGATCATGGCGCAGCGCTATATCCCGGAAATCGTTGACGGCGACAAGCGCATTCTCATGGTCGATGGCGAGCCGGTCCCCTTCGCACTGGCGCGCATTCCCCTGCAGGGCGAGAGCCGTGGCAATCTGGCAGCCGGTGGACGTGGTGTCACACAGCCACTGACCGACCGTGATCGCTGGATTTGTGAACAGGTGGGCCCCAGCTTGCGCGAGAAAGGTTTACTCTTTGTCGGTGTGGATGTTATCGGTGACTACCTGACGGAAATCAACGTCACCAGCCCCACCTGTGTGCGCGAGATCGACCGCGACCAGGGTCTGGATATCGCCGGTGACCTGATGAAATGCATTGCCGGGAAACTACAACAGCGCTAACACGTCAGGCTACCAGGTTATGGCCACAGAAGATCAGGATCTGTCCAACGAACGTTTCGGGTTTACCGTGTTCTTGTCGGCGTGTGTGCATGCGATCCTGATTCTTGGTGTCGGCTTCACCTATCTTGAAGAACTCAGCAGTGAACCCGCCATGGAGATCACGCTGGCGCAGTACCGCAGTGAACTGGAACCGGACGAGGCTGACTTTCTGGCGCAGGAGAATCAGCTCGGTAGCGGCGTACTGGATGAGGCGAGCGCTCCGAGCACGCCCTTCGAGTCCGACTTCAGCGCCGACAGCATCGAAGAAGTTTTACCGGTGCCACAAGCACCCCGGGTAGTCGACCAAGCGGAAATTCGCAATACCGAGGTACTTTCCACGTTCACCGATGGTGACGAGATTAGTCAGCAACTCGAAGAAGTCGAAACCGATCAGGAGCTGCCGCTCAACGAAGAGTCGAGCGTGGAAGATCTCAGCCTGGCCATTGCCAGCCTGCAGGCACAGCTGGACCGTCGTCGCGAAGAGTACGCCAAGCGCCCGCGCCGCTACACCATTTCCTCTGCTTCGACGCGGAAGAGTCAGGACGCCTTTTATCTGGATAGCTGGCGGCGGCGCATTGAAGCGGTAGGCAACGTCAACTATCCGGAGCAGGCGCGGCGCAATCGCATCTACGGCAGTCTGCGCATGCTCGTTGCCATTCGTCCCGATGGCACTGTAGAAACAATAGAAATCCTGCAATCTTCCGGTGAGAGTGTGCTGGATCAGGCGGCTATAGAGATCGTCAACATGGCCGCACCCTTCGATCCTTTCCCCGAGGCAATGCGCGCAGAAGCTGATATACTGGAGATTATTCGCACCTGGCGATTCCATGAGGGCAACTCCCTTACCAGTTACTAGACCGCCAGGTCAGGCACGTCTCATGAGTACGCACGCCAGCAACGGTTATCTGGAAGACCAGTTCCTAATTGCGATGCCGCAGTTAACGGATTCCTATTTCGCCAATACCGTCACCTATCTGTGGAAACACAACGCCGAAGGTGCCCTGGGCATCATCGTCAACAAACCCCTGCAAGCCTGTGTCGCCGATATCTTTGATGAGCTCGACATCGTCTGCGCCATCGGTCAGGGTCTGTTTCGCAGCCAGCATGTGCTGGCCGGAGGGCCGGTAGAGCGGGACAAGGGCTTCATCATTCATGATTCCAGCACCGACTGGGAATCATCGATTGCCGTTACCCCGGACATCAGCGTCTGCACGTCGCGCACCATCTTGCAGGATATCGCCGAGGGCAAAGGCCCGAAGAATTATCTGGTGGCACTGGGTTGCGCCGGCTGGGATGCCGGACAGCTGGAGCGGGAAATCAGCGAGAATGCCTGGCTCACGGCACCGGCCGATCACGAGCTGTTGTTTTCGACTGATTACGCCAGCAAGGCCAGTGCGGCAGCGCAGTTGCTCGGCATCGATCTGCAACAGATCTCGCCCGAGGCCGGACACTCCTGAGCCGGCACTTGCACCCTGATTCCATGCCCCAGCCTCCTCTTCCCCTGTTCCCGGCCAAGCACGACAAAGTGCTCAAGGCGCTGGGATTTGACTATGGCACGCAGCGCATCGGTGTCGCCTTCGGCCAGAGTCTAAGCGGCAGCGCACAGCCAGTCTGTGTACTGAAAGCAAGAGACGGTATTCCTGACTGGGAGCAGTTACAAAAGCTGATTGAGCAGTGGCAGCCCAATGTCTTTGTCGTCGGCCTGCCCTACAACATGGACGGCAGTGACAGCGAGCTGATGGCACGGGCTGTCAAATTTGCCAATCGCCTGAATGGCCGCTTTCATCTGCCGGCGTTTGGAATGGATGAGCGATTGTCGTCACAAGAGGCGATAGCGCAGCTGGCCGCCCAGAACGGCAACAAGGAAACCGCGATAGATCATATCGCGGCACAGATTATTCTGGAAAACTGGTTTGCCGAACTGGCGAATCAAACAGTGCCAGTTGACACTGATTAGAAATTCTCTGGCATCTTCGCTTTAAGACGTGCGTCTTCGCGGGTAACAAGACCTTTCGACAGCAATTCTTTCAGACACTGATCAAGCGTCTGCATGCCCACACCCGCACCAGTCTGAATAGCCGAGTACATTTGCGCCACCTTGTCCTCGCGAATCAGGTTACGAATGGCCGGCGTGCCGATCATGATCTCGTGTGCAGCGACACGACCACCGCCAGGCTTTTTCAACAGTGTCTGTGAAATCACCGCCTGCAAAGATTCGGATAACATGGAACGCACCATGTCTTTCTCGGCGGCGGGGAAAACGTCGATGACACGGTCGATGGTCTTGGCGGCCGAGGTGGTGTGCAGAGTACCAAACACAAGGTGACCGGTTTCCGCTGCCGTCAGCGCCAGACGAATCGTTTCCAGGTCACGGAGTTCACCAACGAGGATGATGTCCGGGTCTTCACGCAAGGCTGATCGCAACGCTTCGTTAAAGCCGTGTGTATCGCGATGCACCTCACGCTGGTTTACCAGACATTTTTTACTCTGGTGCACAAATTCGATCGGGTCTTCAATGGTCAGAATGTGTTCGTACTTGGTGTCGTTGATGTAATCGATCATCGCCGCCAGCGTCGTACTCTTACCGGAACCGGTTGGACCAGTTACCGCAACCAATCCGCGCGGGTTTTCCGATATCTTCTTGAAGATATCGCCCATGCCCAGTTGCTCCATGGACAGCACCTTGGAGGGAATGGTTCGAAACACTGCAGCAGCGCCGCGATTCTGTATAAATGCGTTAACACGGAAACGCGCCAGACCTGGCACCTCGAAGGAGAAGTCAGTCTCGAGGAACTCCTCGTAATCCTTACGCTGCTTGTCGTTCATGATTTCATAAATCAGTGCATGCACTTCCTTATGATCCATTTCCGGCACATTGATGCGGCGAATATCGCCGTCAACACGAATCAGTGGGGGCATTCCCGCCGTGATATGTAAGTCGGAGGCTCCCTGTTTAACACTGAATCCAAGCAGTTCTGTAATGTCCATCTGCGCTACCTTTTCGCTTGCTCACAACAGCAGTGATGAATGATCATTCGCTTCCGGTGCCAGGAATTGGCGCTGGTCATAGGCCCGGAGCTTTCCTATAGTACCCGTCCTGTCTTTAATATCCCAGCGCAAACTAGGTTCAGAGCGTGACCAGCGTAGCAAAAAATCTCCAGCTGATTCGTCAACAAATTCAAACGTTTGAGCAGTGCTATGCTCGCGACACCGGGAGTGTGCAATTGCTGGCTGTCAGCAAGAAACAGCCCGCAGAAAAGTTGCGTGATGCTTTTGCCGCTGGCCAGCGCGACTTCGGCGAGAACTATGTGCAGGAGGCGCTCGACAAGATGCAGCAGCTGGCAGATCTGGACTGCGTCTGGCATTTCATTGGCCCTGTCCAGAGCAACAAGACACGCAATATTGCCGAACACTTTGCCTGGGTCCACAGTGTGGAACGCAGCAAGATCGCAAGACGACTGAGTGAGCAACGTCCCGCATCCCTGCCAGATCTCAATGTGTGCGTACAGGTCAATCTCTCCGCCGAAGCCAGCAAGTCAGGGACCTCACTGGCGGAGTGCGAACAGTTGTGCGCCGAGGTCGCGACGCTACCGCGGATTCGGCTGCGCGGCCTGATGGCCATTCCGGCGCCATTAACGGAGCTGGCGGCACAGCGCGCCTGCTTCCACCCCCTGACCCAGACCTTTGCACGCCTGCGGGCGCAATATCCCGGCTTCGACACCCTGTCCATGGGCATGAGCGGCGATTTCGAGGCGGCCATTGCCGAAGGGTCCACCATGATCCGCATCGGTACCGCCCTATTCGGCGCTCGCGACTGAGCTGGCCGCAACCGCCCGGCGTAATTGTGATTATCTTGACGACTGTGATTGCGCTAGAATAACGCCCTTAATTTACGGATGAACAGACAAGGAGTCGCTTTGCAAGCAAACAGCATTGGCTTTATCGGTGCAGGCAACATGGCCGGTAGCCTGGTGCGAGGCTTGATCGCCAAAGGCACGCCGGCAACAGCCATTCATGTCGCCGATATCGACACGGACAAGTTGAACGATCTGGCCAGCGAGTGTGGCATCCAGCCTGCCAGCAATGAACAGATCGCGGCGCAGTGCGAAGTGATCGTGCTGGCAGTCAAACCACAGGTCATGGAGTCGGTTTGCCGTGGGCTCACCCTCGGTTCGCAGAATCCACTGGTAGTCTCTGTCGCGGCGGGCATTACACTGGCGCAGCTGCGCAAGTGGCTGGCCGGCTCATCTGCTATAGTGCGCTGTATGCCCAACACTCCTGCTCTGGTGGGACTGGGCGCCAGCGGTTTGTTTGCCAACGATCAGGTCAGTGCTGCTCAGCGAGATGTCGCGCAGCAGTTGCTGGCGGCGGTTGGCATGAGCGCCTGGGTGGACAGTGAAGCTGATCTGGATCTGGTGACTGCAGTGTCCGGCAGTGGCCCCGCTTACTTTTTTCTGTTCATGGAAGCCATGCAGCACACGGCCCAGGAAATGGGCTTGTCGGCCGAGCTGGCTCGTGAGCTGGTGCTGCAAACAGCTGCCGGCGCCAGTGAACTGGCGAAGCAGAGTGATGTAGACCTGCCTGAGTTACGACGGCGAGTGACATCTCCCGGTGGCACCACGGAGCGGGCAATCAACACATTTGAAGCCGGCCGTTTGCGCCAGCTGGTGGAGACGGCGCTGCATGCCGCACGCGACCGTTCAATAGAACTGGCACAGGAATCAGACAACGATTAAGTGGTACTGCCAAGAGATAGCGGAATTGCCTGAACAGAAAGTGACAGGCAATCCACATTCGCAGGAATCACATTGAGAGATTGGTGTTATGGGAGCATTGGGTAGTTCAGCCGCATTATTGTTTAACGCTCTGGCAGGTTTGTTCCTGCTGGCGGTCTTGCTACGCTTTTTGTTACAACTGGCACGTGCGGATTTTTATAATCCGGTATCGCAAGCGGTTGTCAGAATTACTGATCCGGCGGTTCGGCTGTTTCGCTCTTTCATTCCTGGCTATCGTGGCATCGATTTTTCGAGTCTGATTCTCGCTCTGGTTATCGAGATCTTCTCCATCTTTATTCTTGCCTATCTGTACACGGGTACCGTGCCACCATTCGGTCCAGCGATTACCTGGGGCTTCATCGGCATTCTGTATTTCATTATTCAGATTTATTATTTCGCACTTATCGCTTCCATCATCATGTCGTTTGTCATGATGTTCTCCGGCAATATGAATCCGCACCCAATCTTGCGTCTGATCTGGCAATTGACAGAGCCGGTCATGGCGCCGGTACGACGCATCATACCGCCAATGGGTGGCCTGGATTTCTCGCCAATCTTTATTTTTATCGCCATTGGCATAATCCAGAATTTCCTCGATTCCCTCTTTGGAATCCAGCAGTACGCCCCTATCATACTGGGCGTGTAGCCGGTTGATGGCCGAGGCAGCCAAATCACTTCGCCTGAGTTGCCTGGTTGTACCCAAATCCAGCGAGGACAAGATCGTCGGCTGGCAAGGCGAAGCATTAAAGATCAAGCTACGCGCAGCACCGACCGATGGTAAAGCCAATGACGCGTTACGCACGCTGTTGGCAGACAGTCTGGGCATCAAGGCCCGGGACATAGTCATCGCCAGCGGCGCTGGGTCACGACGCAAACTGCTGGTGTGCCAGGGCATCGACAAATTGCCTGCACACCTTCATGAACAACAGGATTGAATACGTTATCAGAACAATGAGTACGGAACTGCCCAAGGACTCGGTCGGCATCGTCACGCCAAAGTCTTATCATTTCGACGAACCGCTGCAATTGCGCAGCGGCAAGATATTGCCCAGCTTCGACCTGATGGTGGAAACCTATGGTGAGCTTAATGCTGCCAGAAGTAATGCTGTGCTGATCTGCCACGCCCTGAGCGGCGATCATCATGCCGCCGGTTACCACAAGGCCAGTGACAAAAAGCCTGGCTGGTGGGACTCCTGTATCGGTCCAGGCAAAGCCATAGACACCAACAAATTTTTTGTCGTTGCTCTCAACAATCTTGGTGGTTGCGCCGGCAGTACCGGTCCGGTTTCCATCAACCCCGAAACCGGAAAACACTTCGGTCCCGACTTCCCCGTCGTCACTGTACGTGACTGGGTGAAGAGTCAGGTCATGCTGGCCGATCGACTGGGTATTGCGAAATGGGCCGCCGTGGTGGGCGGCAGCCTTGGTGGCATGCAGGTACTGCGCTGGGCGATCAGCTATCCCGAACGACTGGAGCATGCGGTCTGTATCGCCTCCGCGCCCAAGCTGTCAGCGCAGAACATTGCCTTTAATGAGGTCGCTCGCCATTCCATTATCAGCGACCCCAACTTTCATAGCGGCTACTATTTGGAACACGGCACATCACCCAAGCAGGGACTGACACTAGCCCGCATGGTCGGACATATAACCTACCTGTCTGACAGCGCTATGCGCGCCAAGTTTGGCAAATCGCTGCCCGAGTTCGGCGGCGCCAACTTCGGCCGCGAACTGCGTACTGGCAAACTGAGTTTCGGTTTCAATGTGGATTTCCAGGTGGAGAGTTACTTGCGCTATCAGGGTGAACGCTTCTCGGAAAACTTCGATGCCAACACCTACCTGCTGATGACCAAGGCACTGGATTATTTTGATCCGTCGGTGGATTACGAGGGTTATCTGAGTCGCGCCTTTGCAGACTGCAACTGCAATTTCCTGTTAATGTCGTTCAGTACCGACTGGCGTTTCCCGCCAGAGCGCTCACGCGAGATCGTCAACGACCTGTTGAAGGCAGGCAAGCAAGTTACTTATCTGGAGATCGAATCCGACTCTGGTCATGATGCTTTCCTGTTGCCAATCCCACGCTACGTGTCGGCGTTCAGTCGCTACATGAATCGTGTACACCGGGAGTTGAGCAATGCGGCCTGATCTGGAAATTATTGCGCGCATGATTGAACCAGAAAGCAAGGTTCTCGACCTCGGCTGCGGTGATGGATCGCTGCTCCACTATCTGCAAAGTGAGAAGGGCGTGACTGGTATCGGTTTGGAAATTGATGAATCCAATATAGAAGCTTGCATTGATAACGGGGTCAGTGTCATCGAACAGAATCTCGACACCGGACTGGCAAATTTTCAGAGCGGCAGCTTTGATACCGTCCTGCTGGCACAAACCATTCAGGCCCTGAGCAAACCGGAACAACTGCTGGATGACATGTTGCGCATCGGCAAGAAGGGCATTGTGACTTTCCCGAATTTTGGTAACTGGAAGAGCCGCGTGCACCTGTTGACCCGCGGTCGCATGCCGGTGTCCAAATTCATGCCCCATGAATGGTATGACACCCCCAATATTCACTTTTGTACCGTGCGCGATTTTGATGTTCTGTGTCGGGAGAAAAACATTCGCGTGCTGGCCCGCACGGTGGTGGACTCCGAGCATCAGGGAAACTGGGCGATACGTTTCTGGCCGAACTTTCTTGGCGAGATTGCCATCTACCATCTGACCCTGGGCGAGTGATCATGAAACCAAAACAGGTAGTCCTCGCCAGTGGCAATGCCGGCAAGCTGAAAGAACTGCAGGCTATTCTTGCCAGTGACAATACCGAGTTGCTGCCGCAATCCCGATTCAACGTCAGTGACGCAGACGAGACCGGCCTGAGTTTTGTGGAGAACGCCATCATCAAGGCGCGCCATGCCTGTGAGGCCACAGGTCTGCCGGCGATCGCCGATGATTCCGGCATAGAGGTCGATGCCTTGCAAGGTGAACCCGGTATCTATTCGGCCCGCTACTCGGGACAGCATGGCCCCGATACGGACTACGAGAACAATCTCAAGTTATTGAGTGAAATGGAGCAAGTGCCCGAAGAACAGCGTACAGCACGCTTTCAATGCGTCATCGTCTACCTGCGTTTTGCTCGCGATCCGATGCCGCTCATCTGCCAGGGTACCTGGGAAGGTCGCATTCTGTTCGCGCCAAGCGGAGACAATGGCTTCGGCTACGACCCGCTGTTTTATGTGCCGCAGTATGAATGCTCGTCGGCGCAACTGGATCCGGCACAGAAGAATCAGATCAGCCATCGTGGGCAGGCACTACAGCAGTTGAAGGCATGCTGGAACTCCCACCTCTAAGCCTTTACGTCCACATACCCTGGTGTGTGCGCAAATGCCCCTATTGTGATTTCAATTCCCACGAGCACGCCGGCGATATCCCGGAAAGGGAGTACGTCGCTGCGCTGCTGACCGACTTGCAAGCAGATTTACCTCTCGTTAAGGGCAGATCACTGCAATCGATTTTCTTTGGTGGCGGCACGCCCAGCTTGCTCAGTGCCGAAGCCATGGCGGAATTACTGCAAGGAATTCAGGCTCTCATACCCTTTGCCGCTGATTGTGAAATCACTCTTGAAGCCAATCCCGGTACCGCCGAGGCAGCGCGCTTCGCCGGCTTTCGTCGCGCTGGCGTCAATCGCCTTTCCATTGGCGTGCAGAGCTTTGACGATCGTCACCTGCAAACGCTGGGGCGCATTCATGATGCCACCCAGGCCAGACGCGCGATTACAATGGCCCGTGATGCCGGCTTCGACAATTTCAATATCGACCTGATGCATGGGCTGCCTGCACAGACCTCGGTAGAAGCGATGGCTGACATTGAACAGGCCTTAGAGTTACAACCGGCCCATCTGTCCTGGTATCAACTGACTATCGAACCCAATACCGTGTTCTACAGCAAGCCTCCGCCGCTGCCGGACGATGACGAATTGGGCGCTATTCAGGGTCGCGGGGCAGAACTGCTCGCCACAGCCGGCTATACGCAGTACGAGGTATCCGCCTATGCACAAACAGGTAGAGCGTCGATGCACAACATGAACTACTGGCAGTTCGGTGATTATCTCGGTATCGGTGCCGGCGCCCATGGCAAACTGACTGACCCGGAAAGCAACAGCATTATGCGCTTGCGCAAACGCAAGCAACCCGCACACTATCTGCGCAGCGACGTCGACCGTCTGGCGCTGCGCGAATTCATTGCCCCGGAAAACCGGGCATTCGAATTCCTTCTCAATGCCCTGCGCTTGCGGCAGGGGGTAGCAAGATCACTGTTCACGGCGCGTACGGGGCTTGCTTTTAGCACCATTGCAAAGCAGGTAGAATGTTTGCAGCACAAGGAATTAATGGACCTCAGTGAAAGCACGCTGGCCACGACTGATCGCGGCTATCAGCTGCTGAACAGTGTATTGGAGGAGTTTCTGACATGACGGAATTACACAAACAACATTGCGAGGCGTGCAAGCTGGGTGCGCCGGTGGTCACGGAAGATCAGGCCAACGAACTGATTCTCAACATCCCGTCGTGGCGACGTCAT
The DNA here is from genome assembly GCA_964592245.1 of uncultured Pseudohongiella sp. Lineage (GTDB taxonomy): Bacteria > Pseudomonadota > Gammaproteobacteria > Pseudomonadales > Pseudohongiellaceae > UBA9145. Next base: position 28,727 of record CAZQFA010000004.1, read on the forward strand.
TTTCATGAAGGCGTCGATAAACTCAGTCGCGAATTCCATTTTATGGAGTTCAAGGATGCCTTCGACTTCTCTTATAAAATTGCCAGTCTCGCTGAACGCGAACAGCACCACCCGGCTATTCTTACGGAGTGGGGTAAAGTCACTGTATACTGGTGGACACACAAGATTAACGGTCTGCATGTGAACGACTTCATCATGGCGGCGAAGACAGACGTCATTGCCAAGATGGCCATGCAGCAATCCGGCAAGTCCTGAATCGTCCCGATATCAACGCGCCAATCATTCTGGCCTTCATCCAATAGAGCCTTTTCCATGGCGGCATCCGAAAGCAAACTGCTGCAGCGACTCAGCGACGTTATCAAGATTCCCAGCATCAGCTCGACCCTGCCTGAACTCGATATGAGCAACAAGCCGGTGGTTGACTACCTGGCGAACGAACTGTCAGCCATGGGTTTCCAATGCGAAGTCATGCCTTGCGGCGATGGCAAGGCGAATCTGATTGCCACGCTTGGTTCCGGTCCCGGCGGACTGGTATTGGCCGGCCACACCGACACCGTTCCCATGAATAGCGAATTGTGGACTGTCGATCCCTTCACGTTATCGGAGCGGGACAACCGCTTCTTCGGTCTTGGTGTGACTGACATGAAAGGTTTCTTTCCAATTGTGATGGCTGCCGTTGAGCCCTTATTGGGCGAAACGTTCACCGAACCGCTCATCATATTGGCGACAGCTGATGAAGAAACGTCCATGAACGGTGCCAAGAAGCTCGCCGAGATGGGCCAGCCCAAGGCACGCGCTGCAGTGATTGGCGAACCTACCGGCTTGCAACCGGTCCGCGCTCACAAGGGCATCATGATGGATCGCATCCGACTGGACGGCAAAAGCGGTCACTCGTCCGATCCGGGATTGGGCAACAATGCGCTGGATGTCATGCATGAAGTCATCGGCGATTTGATGGCCTATCGCCAGGAACTTAAATCCCGTTACCAGTCACCGGTTTTTGCCATCCCCTACCCGACCCTGAATCTCGGCAGTATTCACGGCGGCGACAATCCCAATCGTATCTGTGGACACTGCGAACTGGAATTCGATGTCCGGCTCATGCCCGGCATGCACATGGACGATGTGCGCGCCGAAATCAAACAACGCATCGCCCGCATCACCGCGCCGCATAACATGGGCTTCAAGATGGAAACCCTGTTCTCCGGCGTGCCGGCATTCTTCGCTGATGAGAACAGCGAACTGTTGGCAATGGCGGAGAAGCTCACCGGTCACGCCGGCATCAGTGTCGCTTTCGGCACTGAGGGCCCCTATTTACAAGAACTGGGAATGGATACCATTGTGCTTGGACCTGGCAATATCGATCAGGCGCACCAGCCCGATGAGTATCTGGACCAGCACATGATCAAACCGTGCATCGACATGTTGCGACAACTGATCATCGCGCACTGTGTGGAACAAAAATAATATGGCTGACAACAACACACTCATTGACTGGTTTCGCGCCTCCACCTCCTACATCAATGCGCACCGCGGCAAGGTCTTCGTTGTCCTGCTAAGCGGCGAGGCATTGCAGGATGAGAATCTCGGCAACATCATCTATGACCTGAGCCTGCTACACAGTCTTGGCGTCAGACTGGTACTGGTGCACGGCGCACGGCCACAGATCTCGGCGGCACTGGCGAAGACTGGCAAGCAGTCGCGCTACCACCGCAACTTGCGCATCACGGAAACTGATTGCATGGCGACGGTACGACAAACTGTTGGCGACCTCAGTTACTGGCTCGATGGCCTGCTATCCATGGGCACTGCCAACTCCCCCATGCACGGTGCACAGCTGCGCCTGATACGCGGCAACTTTGTCACCGCCAAACCGGTAGGTATTCATGACGGCATCGATTATCACTACACCGGCAAGGTGCGAAAAATTCATGCCCAGACCATCCAGAAGCAACTGGATGCCGGTAATCTGGTACTGCTGTCCAATCTCGGTTACTCGCTCACCGGTGAGGTGTTCAACCTGTCCGCCGAGGAGATAGCCACCGAAGCGGCCATTGCGCTCAATGCCGAAAAATTGATTCTTCTGTTACCAACAGCCGGAGTACTGGACAGCGATGGCAAGCAATTGCCATCACTCAATGAGCAGGACGCGGTCAGCAATATGGAACGGCTGCAGGCATTGGGTGATGAACAATCCACCTGTATCGCCCAGGCGCTCAGCGCCGGCTTGCACGCCTACCGCCATGGTGTGCATCGTACTCACCTGATCAGCTTCAGTGACAATGGCGCCCTGCTACAGGAACTTTTCACCCGCGAAGGCAACGGTAGCCTGCTCAGCAGCGACAGCTTCGATCTACTGCGTAACGCGCAGGTAGCAGACGTGCCCGGCATTTTGAATCTCATCAAGCCGCTGGAAGTGAATGGCACACTGGTGGAACGATCACGGGAAAGACTGGAGAACGAGATTGGTAATTTCAAACTGATCGAGCTGGAAGGTTCCATCATTGCCTGCGCGGCCTTGTACCCCATCAGTGATGACAGTGCCGAGCTTGCCTGCATCGCCATTCATCCGGGCTATCAGAAGCAGAAACTGGGTTCCAGACTGCTACAAAGTCTGGAGGCAGAAGCGCGTGGCAATGGGGTCAAGTCTCTTTTTGTTTTGACAACAGTTACCGCACACTGGTTCATTGAGCACGGTTTTGTCGAGAGCTCACCGGAGGCACTGCCGGAGACACGGCAGAAGCTTTATAACTATCAGCGCAACTCCAAAGTGTTGTGTAAGTCGCTTGCCTGAGTGGTTCTGTCGTGCCTGCTAGATGCGCTCCAGCAGGCAGATGCTGTAATCATACGGGTTGGTTTCATTGTGCGTGAACTCTTCGCGCCAGACTTCATCCCACTGACTTTCATCGAAATCCACGAAATAGGTATCGCCCTCCACCTCGGCGTGAACCCTTGTCAGATGTAATCGGTCTGCCATGTCGAAGGCATTTTTATACAGTTCAGCACCGCCAATAACGAACGCCTCTTCTGAGCCGTCGATATAAGCAATACTTTCCGCCAGCTTCAGCGCGGCTTCCAGAGAGTCGACAACGCGCACGCCTTCCGCCTGATAGTCTGGGTTTCGTGTAACCACAATATTGGTACGGCCCGGCAAGGGGCGACCAATGGACTCGTAAGTCTTGCGGCCCATAATGATGCTGCAACCCATAGTCGTGCGCTTGAAATATCTCAGATCCTCGGAAAGGTGCCAGGGCAAACTGTTATTGCGGCCGATGACGCGATTCTCGGCCATTGCGCAGATGAGAGAGAGTTTCACTAGTCAGTTCCTGCGTGTTGAGCTACAGCGTGTGGTTCGACCGGAGCGCGTGTTTACTTGTTAAACCGAGAACGGGTAAGCGATCGGTTCGTGATGTTGATAGCCGTCAACACGGAAATCATCCATGGTTACCCAGGTTTCAAGATCCTTGAGCGATTTGATTTCCGGATTGATATGCAGTGTCGGTGCCGGATAGGGTTTGCGCTTTAATTGCACGTCGCGCATCAACTCCAATTGGTCTTCGTAAATATGCGCGTTAACGATCTTGTGATACGCCTGCCCTGCCTTGAGTCCGGTAATCTGTGCCACCAGAGCCAGAAGGGTAAACACCTGTATCTGATTGAAATTCAGCCCCAGTGGTACGTCACAGGAGCGCTGGTAACTGGTGAGATGCAGCGTATCGCCCAGCAAGGAGAAATTGTGCGTGTGCATGCAGGGTCGCAGGCAGCCCAGATGAAATTCGCCGGGATTATAGAATGAGAGAATTTCGCCGCGATCATCCACCCCCTTGTTCAGGTTGTCGATAATCTTCGCCAGTTGGTCCACTGTGCCGCCATCAGGCTTTTGCCAGCTTCTACCCTGCACACCGTACACGCGGCCCATATCGTCTTCGCCGCGGCGAGCAGGATTGGCGAGCCATGCAGCATTGTCGTTAGCATTGGCATCCCAGGATTTGGTGCCCAGATTGCGGAAATCGGCCGCATTGTCATAGCCACGCAGATAGCCTAGCAACTCGGCGATGGCCGCTTTCCAATAGCTCTTGCGGGTGGTGATTATCGGGAACTGGTTGCCAGCGACATCGTATTGCAGATCGGCATTAATAACGGTAAGACAGCGTTTACCTGTGCGCTCATTTTCCACCCACACGCCTTCGTCAATGATGCGTTGGCAGAGGGCGAGATATTGTTGCATGCGCTATTGGTTTCCTGAATTGCGAGTGTGAATTACGGCTGGCGTTGGTGACTTCCTAGCGAAAAGAAAATCGCCCCTGATTGCGGTAGGCCAACAGCAGGAAAACTGCGCCGGCGATTATCATTGGCAAGGACAGCAATTGTCCCATTGTCAGCCAGTCGAAGGCAATAAAGCCCAGCTGCTCATCCGGTTGTCGGAAGAATTCGATAAAGAAACGGAAACTGCCATAGCCGACGGCAAACAGTCCACTCACGGCCAGGCGCGGTCGCGGTTTGGCAGAAAATAGCCAGACCACAATGAACAGCACGACGCCTTCCAGCGCAAATTCATAAAGTTGCGACGGGTGCCGCGCCTGCTGGTCGACATGAGGAAAGACCATGCCCCACGGTACGTCTGTCGGACGGCCCCATAACTCACCGCCGATAAAATTGCCGAGGCGCCCGGCACCCAGTCCGAACGGGGCAAAGGGAGCAATAAAGTCCAGCGTGGCGAAGTAGTCGCGGTCGATGCGCCGGCAATACCACCACAGAGCCAGCATGACCCCGAGGAAACCGCCATGGAATGACATACCGCCTTCCCACACCCGGAATAGCCACAGCGGATCGGCAGCAAAGCGATCAAAGTTATAGAAGAACACCGCTCCGAAGCGCCCGCCAATCACCGCACCCATGGCGCCATAGAACACCAGATCAGAGATTTGCTCGGCACTCCACTGCTGTGGACCATGCTTGGCGCGATAGGTTGCCAGGGCCCAGGCACCGCCAAAGGCGACGATGTACATCAGGCCGTACCAGTGGATATCCAGCGGTCCCAGAGAAATGGCAATCGGGTCAATGTCAGGGTAGGTCAACATGGCCGCAGATTATAGCAAGCCCGGGTCACAGAGTACGAAAGACTTGTCGCCGAATTACGGCAATACTGATAGCCGGATTCATCGCTTCTCTGATTGGGCACAAGCGGCTACCATTGCCGCAATGTGTTTGATCATATTCGCCCATCAGGTCGCTGCCGCCACACCGCTGATAGTCAGCGCCAATCGCGACGAGTTTTATACCAGACCCACCGAGCAAGCTGCCCTGTGGCCAGACAGCACTGGTCCTGCGCGCTTGTTAGCGGGTCGTGATTTGCTTGCCGGTGGCACCTGGCTGGGCATCACCCGCAACGGTCGTTTTGCGGCAGTAACCAATATTCGCGATCCCTCGCAGCCGGAGTTGAAACCACGATCACGTGGTGAATTAACGCGTAACTATCTGCTTGGCAATGACGATCCCGAGCAATATTGTCTGGACTTGCAAGAGCACTTAGACGAGTTTGCCGGTTTTAATCTGCTGATCGGTGATCGTCAGCAACTGTTCTATGTGAATAATTTCCTCGGCCGCGTCGACAAGCTACCCCCCGGTATCTATGGCCTGTCCAACGGTGAGCTGAACAGCGACTGGCCCAAGATCAGGCGTGGCAAGGCCCGGCTGCAGCAGTTACTGGCTGACCCCGAAGCGATCTCCACTGATTCCTTGCTGCAGCTCATGGCGGATCGCCAACCGGCCGCTGATGACGAGTTGCCCGACACAGGCATTCCGAAAGCTCTTGAACGCAGCCTTTCTTCCGCTTTCATCGTCAATCCCGAACGACTGTATGGCACAGTGTGTTCGACAGCCCTGATCATCGACAGGGAAGGCAACACCCGCTTTAGCGAACAGAATTTCTCTGCCGGAGGAATTAGCGGCTCGCGTCACTACTTTGTCATGAATGCGCTCTGATGGCAGTGTCATCAGTTTTGAGCTGGATGGGCGGTTTGGCATAGAATGAATCATCATTTAAAGCAGTAACCAATTGGAGAGCACCATGGCAAATGAAGGCTATCATGAACCCATCGAAGAACTGAGTGACGAAACACGCGATATGCATCGCGCCATATCCTCACTGATGGAAGAGCTGGAAGCCGTCGACTGGTATAACCAGCGAGTCGATGCCTGTAAGGACGAAGAGTTACGTAACATTCTGATTCACAATCGTGATGAAGAAAAAGAACACGCCGCTATGGTGCTGGAATGGATTCGCCGTCGCGATGGCTACCTCGACAAGGAACTCAAGGACTGGTTATTCACCGACAAACCGATAGGTCATGGTGGTCACGACCACGACTGATAGAGAACTATGCTGATCACTTCACTCGCACTGGCGACCGACAGTGATTGCCAGTGTGAGTAAGACCAGCCGCTACTGCAGACTACCCCACCAATAAGACACATCTGGGTAGCGTTGAGATTGGATCAATTATGATTAATGCCCAGGAAGCACTCGCCCGCCTGAAGAAAGGTAACGCCAATTTTCTCGCTCACGATCGTGCGCACATCGAAATCAATGCTGACAAACGCAGCGAGTTGGTGAATGAACAGAAACCCTTCGCCATTATTCTCGGCTGTTCGGATTCCCGTGTACCGGCGGAGATCATCTTCGCACAAGGACTCGGTGATCTGTTCGTTATTCGTATCGCCGGCAATATTGTCGCGCCCTCACAGATAGGCAGCATCGAGTTCGCCGCAGAACAGTTTGGAACGCGCCTGGTTGTCGTGCTCGGCCACAGCTCCTGCGGTGCCGTTTCGGCCACACTCGAGCAACTCAAGAACCCGGGCGAATCCCGTTCTGCCAATCTGCATTCCATCGTCAGCCGCATCATGCCCGGCATTGAACATCTGAGTCAGGATGACTCGATTGCAGCGGACAAGCTTATGGATTGCGCCGTACGCGCCAACATCAACGCCTCGGTAGAAAAGCTGCGCCACGGTTCTGCCATCCTCGAAGACCTGATTCAGAACGACGGGTTGTTGATCGTTGGTGCTGAATACAATCTGGAATCGGGTGTCATCGAGTTCTTTGACGACAACTGAGGCAGGCGTCAATGACGGCTAGCGCTGAGCAGGGACTGGTCACACCGCGACTTCGATTGCGGCAATGGCAAGAGTCTGACCGAGCCCCTTTTGCCGCACTGACGGCCGATCCGGAAGTCATGCGCCACTTCCCCGCCCCACTGACCACTAGCGAGGCCAATGCCCTGCTCGACCGCCTCGCCGCCGGCATCGCTGAACGCGGCTGGGGCTTCTGGGCGGTGGAGTTGCAACACTGTGGTTCATTGATCGGCTTTACCGGGCTGTCTCCTGCTCTGGATACGCATTTCCCGGACTCGGTGGAAATAGGCTGGCGATTGGCACGGGCACACTGGGGTCAGGGTTATGCCCCGGAAGCTGCACGACATTGTCTGGCCTATGCCTTTGAAAGCCTGCAACTTCCCGAAGTAGTCGCATACACGACCTTGCGTAATTTCTCTTCCATGCGGGTGATGACAAAGATTGGCATGCGTGACTGCGAGCGAAATTTCATGCATCCGAAAGTAGATCGCGACAGTCCGCTCTGTGAGCATGTGCTCTATAAAATTACACAGCAAGAATACCGGGAAGCAACGTCAATTGGTGCGTGAGGAACGCAACAGTCGATCAACACCGGCATTGTACAGGGTCAGGTCTACCGCACTGCGAATCGTCTGTGCGTCATCCATTTGCATGACCTGATCAAGCAGATCCTGTGCCGCATCCAGACTGATGCTGCGAATGACCGATTTCACTTTTAACAGCGTCATGGCATTCATCGACAAGACATCGAAGCCCATAGCCACCAACAGTACCGCGGCGCCGGGGTCGCCGGCCATCTCGCCACAAATACTCACCGGTTTGCCTTCTTGCTGCGCCTGGGTAACAACCTGATACAAGGCGCTGAGCACGGCCGGATGGAAGGCGCTGTAAAGATGTGCCACGCGCGGATTGTTGCGATCCACTGCCAACAGATACTGGGTCAAATCGTTACTGCCCACCGATACAAAATCAACCATTCGCGCCAGTGCGCGGGTTTGATAGACCGCGGCTGGCAATTCGATCATGACTCCAACGGGCGGATACTTGACCTCCAGACCCTCCTGTATCAATTCGCGATGTGCCTTCTTGATCAGCTGAATAGCCGAGCTGACTTCCTGCACATTGCTCACCATGGGCAGCATGATCTGCAGATTTTCCAGACCGATACTGGCGCGCAGCATAGCCCTCACCTGTGCAGTAAAGATTTCCGGGTGATCCAGCGTGACACGAATACCGCGCCAGCCAAGGAACGGGTTGGCTTCCTCGATCGGGAAATAGGGCAGTGACTTGTCACCGCCCACATCGAGCGTACGCATGGTGACGATCTTCGGCGCGAAGGCCTGCAACTGCTCGCGATAGATTTCTGTTTGTTCCTGCTCAGAGGGAAAGCGTTCGCTGATCAAAAACGGCACTTCCGTACGGAACAGGCCAATGCCCTCAGCACCCTGATCCAGAGAATGCATGACATCCGACATCAAGCCGGTATTCACCCACAAGTGCACTCGGTGATGGTCGGCTGTTTCACATGGCTCATCCTTCAAGCCTTCCAGACCGGCAATTAATTGCTCTTGCTCTTTGAGTGTATTGACGATGCGCTTGCGTACAGCCTCGGATGGATTACTGATTACCTCGCCCTTATAGCCATCGATTACCACTTCCTTGCCATCGAGTTGACTGTAAGGCAGGTCAACCGCACCCATCACTGTTGGGATACCCATTGTGCGCGCGAGAATAGCTACATGTGAGTTACCTGACCCCTTAACAGAGGCCAGTCCCTTGAGTTTTTCTTTCGGCACTTCAGCGAGCATTGCTGCAGTCAATTCTTCACTGACCAGAATGGTATCGTCCGGATAGTCGGTTTGAATCCGGTCTTTGTCCTGCAAGTAGAACAACACCCGGCTGCACAGCTCCTTGATATCAACCGCGCGCTCACTGAGATAGGAATCGTTCATCAACTCGAAATTTCTCACGTGTTCGCGAGCCACGTCAGCCAGTGCGCCTTGCGCCCAGTTGCCCTCCTTGATTCGGTCGACAACTTCCTTGCCCAGGGCATTGTCATCCAGCATATGCAGGTAGGCGTCGAATAATTGTCTTTCTTCTTCTGCCACCCGACCGGCAATACGGTCATGCAGCACACGCATGTCATCGCGTACCGCTTGCAAACAACTGTTGAAGAACTCGATTTCCGCATCGATGTCCTTCGCCGGACGATCCGGAATCTGATTCAGGTCGGCATGCGGAAACACCACTGCCACTGTACCCATGGCAACGCCGGAGGAGCCGGAAACACCGGAGAAAACCGTGTCTGAAGTCTTGTGACCTGAGGGACTGACACCCTGAATGGCACCAGTAGCTTCGGCGTGAGCGATGACGCCGGCCAGCTGCGCCGACAGAGTGACGAGAAAAGCTTCTTCACCCTCGTCGAAGCGGCGCTTCTCTTTGTGCTGTACGATTAATACACCAAGCACCGAACGGTGGTGGATGATTGGTACACCGAGGAACGAGTGGAATTCTTCCTCTCCGGTTTCCTGCAAATAGTGGAAGCTGGGATGCAGGGACGCATCTTGCAAATTGATTGGTTCGGCATGCTTGGCGACCAGACCGACGAGGCCCTCGCCTACCGCCAGAGAGACCTGACCGACGGCTTCCTTGCGCAAACCTTCGGACGCCATGAGCACGTGCCGGTTAATGTCTTTGTCGAGCAGGAATACAGAGCATACTTGCGTGCCCAACACTTCGCGAACCCGATGCACAATAATATTCAGCGCTGCCCGCAAATCCCTGACAGCATTGACTTCCTGAACTATTGCCCGAAGTTCTTCAAGCATACTACTTATATCCCTGTGATTCCTTTGGCCACCGTCAGCCCACAACGATTACTCTCAGCTGACCCGTCGAGCTGCATTGTGAGGTTAAACGAGAACGGTGATTGACCGACGCAAGGCGCCAGGACTGTTTTATTTTTGTTTTAAGTAACTATTTAGCGGATGTACCAGTTCCTTCAGTGCCTGACGATAGACATTGCGTTTGAATTCAATAACCTGATTCAGCGGGTACCAGTAACTGACCCAACGCCAATCGTCAAACTCGGGTTCGCCAGACTTGTGTAATGCCACTTTGCTGTCATCACTTGTCAGTCTTAGCAGAAACCATTTTTGTTTCTGACCTATGCACAGCGGATCACGATGATAACGAATAAAATTTTTCGGTAGCCGGTAACGCAGCCATTCGCTGGTCTGATGCAGGATCTCTACATCGGTTGCTGCCAGGCCTACCTCTTCGTCCAACTCGCGATAAAGCGCCTCTTCCAGCGATTCATTGTCATTGATGCCGCCCTGGGGAAACTGCCAGGCCTGCTGCCCAATGCGCTTCGCCCACAGCAACTCGCCCTGCGGATTGCAGATGACGATACCGACATTGGCGCGATAACCTTCTGAATCGATCATAGATGTCATTCCTTAGACAAATATAGCGCATATTGGTTTCCCAGTCGCCGCTCACTTGTCGCATTCGGCCCACATCAGAGCTTGCCTCTTATCTATAAATATCAAAGACTTAGCCGAGGTCGGCCTGAATGAATGGCGCGCGGGCCAATGATCTGGCTGCTAGCACCCGGGCCTTGCAGTTATAATCGGGCTTTTTCCGGAGCCCCGCATGCCTCGCCGTCTCGCCCTGTTCGACCTCGACAACACCCTGTTACACGGCGATAGCGATCACGCCTTTGGTGAATACCTTATCGCCAGGGGGCTGGTGGACGCGGCGGCACATCGCGCCGCCAATGACCGGTTCTATCAGCAGTATCAGCAGCGCACACTGAATATTCATGACTATGTCCGCTTTACCCTGACACCGGTTCTGAGGCTGGAGCCAGCCGAACTGCAGGCGTTGATCGCTGACTACGCCAGTGGTGTCATCGCGCAGATGGTAAAAGACGAAGCGCTGGAACTGGTGCGCTCCCATCAACAGGCCGGTGATTACTGCACCATCATCACGGCAACCAACTCGCTGCTCACCACTCCTCTGGCCGAGGCCTTCGGAGTCGATACCTTGCTGGCTACCGATCTGGAAATGACTGACGGCAAGCTCACCGGCAATATCAGTGGCATACCCTGCTTTCAACAGGGCAAGGTGGAGAAGCTGCAACGATGGCTGAGCGAAGCCGGCCCGCGTGAAGGTATCGGCCAGGAGCACAGCATTTTCTATTCGGATTCCGCCAATGATCTGCCCTTGTTGGAGTGGAGTACGCAACCGGTCGTGGTGAATCCCGACGACAAACTGGCACAGATCGCCGAGCAACGACAATGGCAACGACTGGATCTGTTCAAATCCTGATGCATCGGTCACACAGACTGCCATGGCGCTGCTTGTGGCGGCACGTCATTGCCTGTCTGATTGTGTCGGGCTTGATCGCTTGCGGCGATGCGGGCGGTCCGACGGTGCTGGAGACCGCCGCCGAAGTGGACATGCCTGCGATCAGCCGCACGGTCCTGCCGGCCGAGCTGGATGACCCGGTACGCGAACTGACACAACTGTATCTGCGACAGATAGAGAGCGACTTTGCTGTTGCGCAGCGGCGCCTGGACACACTTGCCGATCGCATTGCCAGCCTGCTCGATGCGCCCTCGCAAATGACTTTATCGGCGGCTCGTTCGGCCTGGTTACAAGCGCACGTCAGCTACGAAATCACCACATTGCATCGGCGCTTTGTTGAATCGCTCGGCACCGACAGCGCGGCGCTGAGCTTGCTCGAGCTGGAATACCGAATCAATCAATGGCCGATTCTGCCGGGTTATCTCGATGCAGTTTCCGGGTTCGGCGAGAGCGGGCTGGTGTTCGATCCGACTGTAGCTATCACTCCGTCATCACTGCGCGAATTGCATGGGCAATTTGAATTGACTGAAGCCGCCACCGGCTTTCATGTGCTCGAGTTCTTGCTGTGGGGTGAGAACCAGCCATTGACCGGATTGCGGCCGGTGAGTGATTTGCGCGCCGTTACCCAACTGACACAGACGCAGGAAATAGCCGGTTATGCACTGAATGCGCTACCCAACAATCGCCGTCGGGCGTTGCTGAACACAGTCACCGAGGTCCTGTTGGCCGACTTTGCAACCACCAATGATACGGTGACGCTGGCATTGTCGAACCTCACCGCATCCCTGCCCGAGTATCACAGCGGTCAATTGGTGTACTTGCTCACGGACAGCCTGCTGGCTTTGTTGAGCGATGAGATACTGGTGCGCTCTCTCTATCCGATGCTGAACGGCAATTTCACCCAGGCCATGCAATCGCCGTTTAGCGGTGCCACACAAAATGCCATTGTCGCGCAATTGGGAAGTATCGAGCAATTATTGCTCGGGCTGCAGTCAACCGGAGGGGTGTCACTGGATGAATTGCTGGTGAACCTGACGCCAGACTTTGGCGAATTCTTCTACCAGAATTTTGATGCCAGCAAGGAGTGTCTGGTGCTGCTCTATACGCGTATCACACCGCCGGCCACTTCCGAGGAACGTATCGCCAACGAGTTTGAAATTGTCGCTTGCATCAATCTGCTGAATAACATGATTGATCACCTGCAACAGGCGCAGGACCAATTGCAGGCCGCAGACTAGTCGGCGTGCACTTCGACAATCAGGTCATCGGCCAGTTTCTCCAGCTCGGCTTGCAGCTGCTCCAGATCCAGTGTCGCTGGTACGCGCAGTGTTGCTTTGGCCTTGAACAAGTCGACGGCACTCATGGGCGCTGGCGCACACTCGGTATTGAGCTGTTCGACGTTCACCGCCAGTTCTGCCAGGCAATGGGAGATCTCGCGCACGATCCCGGGGCGATCATTCCCCACCAGGGTCAGCTTGATGGTTTGCGGCGCTTCTAACAGCGAATCACCCGGCACGCGCTCGATGAGTAACTTGAGCTTGCCTTCCTGGGCCTTGAGTGCCGCAATCAGATCATCGGCCTTGTCATCGCTAACACCGACACGCAGAATCCCGGCGAACTTGCCTGCCAGTTGCGACATACTGCTTTCCAACCAGTTGCCACCGAACTCAGCCACTGTCTTCGAGATTGACCCAACCAGACCGGGCTGGTCATCGGCAATCACGGTAAGCACCAGATACGTCGTCATACTAAACCTCATTTCCTGTGTCGTTGTGTTGGCTGGCCAGCGCTGCCGCCAGCCCATTCAGAACAAGCCAATCTGTTGATTCACTATCGCGTCCAATGATGAGGACTTGAATCCTAAAATCGAGTCGGCAATGGGCGCCAGTTGGCGCTCCAGATAAAAGTCGACATCCACGGGTGATTGCCGGTATTGGCGCGGCTCCGGCCCGGCGGTGGTCATTACGTATTCTACCCAGCCGCCGTAATCATACAAACTCGGCAAGCCCCGTTGTTCACGAATGGCTTCTGCCTTGCGTGCCGCTTGTACATGGGGCGGGACATTCTTGACATAGTCAGCAAGTTGCCGGCGCAAGCGTTTGCGCAGCACCAGTTCCTGCTCGAATTCACCCTGTTGCAATCGCGCTACGACCGATTTTACATAATCCTCATAAGGTTCGTCGTTGAATATGCGCCGATAGAGCTCTTGCTGAAACTCACGCGCCAGTGGTGACCAGTCACTCCGCACTGACTCCAATCCCTTGAACACCAGTTTGTTGCCTGCCACGAGGCCGGCATAGCGCTTCTTGCTGCCCGCCTCCGATCCGCGAATACGCGGCATCAGGAAGCGTTCGAAGTGTGTCTCGAATTCAATCTCCAGATGGCTGAGCAATTGATAGTCGGCAGACAATTTATCCCGCCACCAGTCGTTCAGACTGCCAGCCAGTCGCGTGCCGATCTCGTTGACCGAGCCCGCTACTGAGGAGCCAAGTAGCACAAATACCGAATCGGTATCCCCATAGATCACCGAATAACCCTGCTCCTCAATATAACTCTTGCTCTGGATGATAATGTCATGACCACGCCGGGTAATAGAACTGACCAGCCGGGTATCGAAGAAGCGACAGGCGCTGGTGCCGAGAACACCGTAAAAGGAATTCATGATGATCTTGATCGCCTGCGATAATTCTGCATTGTTGTCCCGCTTCGCTTTGTCCCGGGCCCGCCATAGCCGCTCGATAAGCTGCGGCAGGATATGATGTTCACGGGAAAAACGCCCGCCATCGAAACCGCTGATGCTGTCTTCTTCATTCAGGCCTCTGACCAGTCCCAGCGGATCCACATGAAAAGTACGAATAATACTGGGATACAGGCTTTTGAAGTCGAGTACGATGACGTTGTCATGGAGTCCGGGAACCGAATCCATGACATAGCCGCCTGGTGACAGGCCGCTGTCGCCAAGCTGCTCCAATGCGGGAGCCACGTAGCCCTCGCGATGTAATCGCGGCAGATAGAGAAAATCAAACGCCGCTACCGAGCCACCATAACGATCGGCTTCCAGACCGGTGAGCAGACTGCGCTCCACTGCGAAGTCGAGCAGGTTCTCCTGCTGAAAAATATCCCAGACCAGACGGCAGTCTTCCAGGTTGTAGCGCGCCAGTGCCCGTTGATCATGCAGAAACAGCTCAGTTATTTCAGCACCGCGCTGATCCACATCATCAATGAGTTTGCCACGCTGCAATAACTGCTGGGCCACAAATTCCAGTGAGAAGTTCTCAAAGCTGTAGGTGGCGGTACGCATCAGCTCAATACCGTCCAGCACCAGTCGGCCCGGTACGAGGGCATAGCGGCGATTGGCGTTATCGCGGGCCTGGCGCCAGCTTATTGACTGTCGGTCCCGTCCCAGAGCGAGCTGGACACCGGCGCGGTCGGCAAACTCCTGCAGACAAAAAAGGTCAAAGTTGACGACATTCCAGCCAATCATGACATCGGGGTCGAGTTCGGCACACAACTGCACGAACGCTTCCAGCAACGCCTTTTCGTCGTCATAGAACTGCAGCGTCAACTCGTCGTTGTCGCTGCCGGCATCGAGATTGC
>CAZQFA010000004.1:43928-50868 GCA_964592245.1 uncultured Pseudohongiella sp.
TCGTCATAGAACTGCAGCGTCAACTCGTCGTTGTCGCTGCCGGCATCGAGATTGCCACTGCGTTCTCCGCTGGCGACCATCATGACCAGCGCGATGTCTTCGCCATAGACGCCGATGGAATAGAGTCTGTCCGCCTGGTAATCCGTTTCGATGTCGACAGAAATCGCTCTCAGTTTTGGCCGGTATTCCTGCGAGGAAAGAGCGGCTGGCTGGATATCATGGAAGCCGCTTGCTGCCTGCAGACTGCCTGTCAGGCTGAGGCTGCCGGTAATGAAGCGCTCCATCAGGAAGCGATCGGTTGGTTTGATGTCGGCTTCAAGCAGATAGACGCCGGCGCCGGCAAGCTTGTCACGCGCCTCGAACAGCGCACGCTGGCTCTTGCAATAGCAGGCCAGTACAGATTGGCCGGAAAAGTCCTTCAGTTCGGTTGGTTTTTGGCGCCAGAGGTTACCACGCCGCATCAGGGACGCGACCTGCTTGCTGTCAGTCTGGGGAACAAAGCACACTGCTTCCTGGCGCCCGATGCGCCAGCGCAAGGGGCCGTGATCCGATGCCAGCCAGAAAGTCAGCTCCAGACCGGCATCGGTCTCCTGCCACTGGCGCGTGAGAATAAAAGCGCTGCAGTCTGTGTCTCGAGTTACTGCTGTGGTCATTGTGCGGCGAGGGACCTCACCGCACGATTATGCCCACGCAAGTCTGCTAACCAATGCGCAGTGTGCGCGGGAAGCGACCGAATTCTTCCCAGTAGCTCACGCGCTCCGGCAAGTCTTCTGCCGCCGCCTGCACATTACCATTGATGTCAGTAACACGGGAGACAATGGTGTGCTCGCCGGAACCTGGATTTGGCCAGTCCATGCTAAACAGTTTCCAGGAATAGCGACTGTTATCCTCATGCATGTCCGCCTGCAACCAGGGGCCACCATCGATCTGGATTTCCACTGAACGCAGTGGTGTGCCGTCGCTGAGAGCAAAACCCATGATGCGATAATTGCCACCGGTCTCTGTCACCCTCACGATGATCGACTTCAGGTTCATGGTTGTAACCGAGTTTTCAACCCAGCGTTCCACACCACCGACGTTCTCACGCTTCAGAGTCACATAGTCGCGGCCCATAAAGCGCCCCATGTAACGGGTATCCTGAACATGAATCTGCGTCAGCCACTTCACGTTGGCCACGCCATACCAGCCCGGAACAATAAGTCGTACCGGCTTGCCGTGATAATGCGGCAAGGGCTCGCCGTTCATTTGGTAGGCCAGCATGTTCTCCGGACGCATGGCGTCGGGGATAGACAGACTGCGGGCGAAATATTTTTCCACTTCACGGCCGCGTATTTCTTCAGTCGCCTGATCGCCGCCAAAGAAGACGACCTCCTTGGCACCATCCTGAATGCCAGCTTCCTCGAGGATGCTGCGCAGTGCAGTACCACGCCAGGAGGCATTGCCTATCAAACCGTGGAAGAGGCGATTGCCATTGCCCCCACATTCAAAACCGATAACTTCCTCGACCGCGGCCCGGCCCAGCAAATCCTGGAGAGAAAATTCCAGCTCGTTGTCCACCATCCCGGTGACTCGCAGGCGCCAACTGGCATTGTCGATCTCTGGCTGGCCATAATGCTGCACGAGGTAAAAATCATCATTGTCGGTGATGAAACTGTCGATGAGGCGGGTATCCTGATAATGAGTCGAGTTAGGCCGAACTTCACGCACCTGAAAAGTTTCGGGCACGTCAGTAAATGGCACCAGACGTTCGCCTTGCGCCAATGCTGGCAGAACAAACCCTGGCAAGGTGGCAGCACCCGCCGCCAGAACACCGCCCCCCAGAGCCCCTTTCAAAACTTTGCGTCGACCATTATCTTCGGGATTCATGATGTACTCTCTGTAATGTTGTGCCGCCTCGGTGAGACGGTCTCGTTATTGATTATCTGTCAGGCAACAATACCACAGTCATCCGGCGAGCACCCACGGTCAATCAAGACCGTGAAAAGCGGTTCAACTCCTCCCGGCAAAGGCCTATAGTGGCGCCTGTGACAGCAACACCGGATTCACGGATACGCGAATAGACATGGTCAACGGTACGGATACCTCAACAGTCAAGGAACGCAGCGGACAGCGCATCGTGCTGGAGCCGGTGACGGCGACGTTAGGCCCGAAAGAGAATTGCCAGCAGCTGGTGTGGTCGCGCCTCGTGGATTTTGCCGACTGGCCCAAGTGGCTGACCGAGTACCGTTCGGTGCAGCGGCTCGATAGTGGTGAACTCGGGCGTGGCAGCCAGCTGGAAACACTGTCGGAGCGCAAAACCGTGTGGACAATCAGCCACTATGAGGAAGGCCGCCGCATCGATTTCCTAATCATCACACCCGGCAAGCGACTGGGTTTTTGTTATCGCCTGGAGCCATTGCCAGACCCGCAGTACTGTAAACTGAGCTTCTCCATGGAGTTCGAGTTTGCTGGTCTGCATGCCCTGCTGGCACCACTGCACAGCGCCATGGAGCAAAAGCGCGGTTTTGGTCGCTATAAACGACTTTTCAACGACTTGCTGAATAGCTAGCCAGTCAGCGCTGAATTACTATATGTAGTGTCGAGTAGGTAGAATAACCACTAGAAATAGCATTTGCGGCCAGCCCGGCTATTTTTACTCAACTAGCTGATTTTCAAGTATTTTCCGTGTAATGTGTGGGGCTTCACATTGTGCTTGATCAACTCTGCTATCTTCGATGGATTGTGATGCCAGTAGCGTTTTTGCTGCTTGCGCCCTGGCCCAGCCAGGCTGGTGAAGTAGACTACTGATGACAACGGAAACACCCGAGTTCCTGCTGGAGCGACTCGAGAACCAGCGCAGCATTCAGATCTCATTTGAGACGCTGTCCCGTGGTATCGATAACTACCGTTATGATGTCCGCCTGAGTAATCGCTTCACTGCCGATGTCCGCAAAATAGTCCGCACCCTCGTCTCCGTTTATTCCAACCCGACACCGGAAGCGTGGGAGGGCACCGAGGTTTTCGACAAACTGCGGGACAAGTACCGTGACCTGATAACGGTGCTGATTCACCGTGTCAAAACCGATCTCGATGCCGACCACATTGCGCTTCTGCAATTTGCACCGATCAAATACGTCATCCACTACATCCGCTTGCAGCTGGATGATGAAGTGCGGGTAGTCAGCTCGCGACTGGCGGATTTACGTAGCCGCGGCTCTACCGAAGCACTCGCCACACAAGCCAGACTGTTCTGGTTAAAGAAGAATTACGATCGCATCCTTTATCAGGTCAGCAAGCACCTCTTTCGGGAGTTGCAGAAAGCCGAGGATCGCCAGCTGGCACCCGTGCGACGGCAGTATCTGGGCGACGACTATCGCCTGATCAATACTGCCCTCACCACACCCATGCATCTGACTTCCGAGCTCAGCTCGCTACCACTGTTGATTAACGAGTTTTGTCTCTGGAGTTCCGTTGCCGAGGACGCTGACTTCATCGCCCTCAACAGCAAACTCGAAACATTGATCAATGAGTACTTCCCGTTCATGCTAGTGACGCCTCTCCATTCTGACGGCGGCAGGGAAACGACGGCATCGGAGATTCATGACGATCTCGGTGGCCTGTTCCGCACGCAACCGTTTCTCGGCGTCGCTTCCGATACCAAGGCAACTATTACCGAGACATTCAACTGGTTCGAAATCCCCGAAAACATACCGCGGATTTTCAATCCCCGTGACAACGAGCAATACGTAGCCGATACCAAAAAGCAACACGGCATGAAAGCCGGTTGGAAAGCGGCCAAGGAAATCAAGCAACTCGACAAGTTTCTCAAAGCCTTCGCCAAGCAGCTACGCAATGACAAAATTCTGGTGCAGCTGATTACCAGCCAGTATGTGCGGCGTTCGGTTAGTAGCAGTATTCTCGACCGGGTCGACCTCAAGGCCGTGTGCCAGTTCCTGTGTGGGCAAATTGGCATCAACAAAGTCGAGGAAAGTGCCGCCAGTGGTTACAAACTGAATCGCGAGCAATTGAAGTCACTGGAAGCACTGCAGGCAGACATTACCGAACATCTGAACGATATTGACGACAGCGATCTGGTGAAACTACTTACCGAGATCAGCCGTTATCGTGAACAACTCAAGTATTACCGTTTTGCCCATCGCGCGTTTAATCGTTTGAACCTGCTCAGCAGTAAAGACGATATTAAATTGTCCGACTCGGCCGGTACCCTGTACAAGATACCGACCTCCAATGAAATTGAAGACGACGATGCGCGCATTTGTCATCACGCCATCATGAAAGCTGATGTACGCGGCTCAACAACTGTTACTGATGAGTTGCAGGCCAAGGGTCTGAATCCGGCCTCGTATTTCAGTACGCGCTTTTTCAACCCCATTAACAAAATTCTCGAAACCTACGGTGCCAACAAGGTGTTTATTGAGGGCGATGCCATTATTCTCAGCTTCCTCGAACACGAGAACTCACCGCAGCAGTGGTATGCCACATCCCGCGCCTGCGGCTATGCCCGGGACATGCTCAAAATCGTTGCCTCCAATAATCGCTATTCCACGCAAATGGGGTTGCCACTGTTGGAACTGGGCGTGGGCATTTGCTATTCCAATGAAGCACCACGCTTTCTCTACGATGGCGACCACCCGATCATGATCTCGGGCGCTATTGGCCTGGCGGATAGACTCTCAGGCTGTTCCTGGAATCTGCGCGCGGCGATGGAGAAAGGCCTGTTCAATGTCAATGTCTTGCGCTATGCCGAGGGCGAGCAAGGCAAGGGTGAGAAGGGACAGCACTATATGCGCTACAACGTTAACGGCATCAATCTCGATGATGTAGCTTTTGCCAAACTGAGAGAAGAGATGTCCATGCGCACATTACGCGTCAAGCTCAATGGCAATGATTACCTGTTCCATTACGGCCAGTACCCGGACGCCAAAGGGCGAAAGAAAGAGCTGGTCATCCGTGAAGGCAAAGTTGGGCTTTGGCAGGACGGTCAAATCATTGACGACCCGGATAGTGATGAAAGCTATTTTGAAGTCGTTGTGAATCGAAAGGTGCTCTCTCTCATTCTCGAAAAGATCGGCCAGTCACGCATGACACCCTCGGCGCAGACATGATCAATACCAGTGTGTGACGACGCTGACAAACTCTCTGTCTTCTGTTTCTAAATAGACGGTCAGTGCTGGCAGTACTACAGCATCGTCACTCTTGTCCCCGCTTCCTGCAGAAAGTGAAGTTCTCTACTTACTCGATTACACCGGATCCTGTCGGTGCCACTTTCATTTCCGAAGCGATCTGCAAGGGCACTCACCACTATGGTCGCGAGCTAAGTACTTTTACTGACTTTTAATGATTTTTACTCGCTTTAATGCGCTTTGACTCGCCGTTACCCTAGCTCCCTCGGCACTTCGATCAGCCAACAGCGACCGCTTTTTTAACACAAGTTACTCGGATCCAGTCTCGAAACCGCCCACTGGTTTGCCATGCCTCTGTCGCCAGTGTGAATTTTTGCCAAAATGGCCGATGCTGCACCTCACTCGAGACGAGAGCAACGCACTGGCAAACGATCTGCGGACTATGACAGTAATTCTTACCCAAAATTAGCGGCACCAGTTCCCGCTATTTGAAGCGTTATGGCAACAGAGCGTGCAGGTAGCACGTCGGGAAAACCTCAAGGTTCCAGAAGTCCTGGATATCCTCTCGGTACATGCGTCAACAGTCACGCAGTAGCGAATTGCGACAGGGGTGCCGAAAGCAAAACGGGATACCACTTTCTCGACGAATTGATTCTGACGGATTACAAAAAGTCGCTGCTCGAAATCAGTCAGTCTGGTGCTGTGCCATCCATGCGCACCCACACGCGGCCGTTTCTGTCCGCTGCCCGCAGTTATTTTGATTTCAAAAAGGAAAGTAAAACGGAGAAATTTCCAAAAGCGGCTGTGCGGCGTTTCATCGCAAATTTAGGCGCTTAGGCGAAATTTCGTTTCTGAAATTTCCAACTCTCAAGCACTGAAGTTTTTAAATGCGAAGTGTTTCCCGGCAATCTCAAGAATAAATTACCAATCTCGTGAGCCTGTGTTACCGTAAATTATGTCATTCGGTGCCGTGTGCAGTACTTGACATCACCAATGTTCATTAATCTTATCGAGAGGAAGTCAACTGGTCTGTCATCCCAACCGACCGGTATAGAAAAGTCATGAGCCATCCACAATTTACCAAGTTCTCACCCATCACAGTGACTGTAAAAAAGAACATCCGGCAGCTGCGTTTGAATGCCGGCTATTCCATGAATGAGGGAGCGCGCCTGCTGGGTATCTCCCGAAAGCAACTGGAAGACGTAGAAACTATTCGTAACTACGGCTGCCATCTGGATCTGGAACTCCTGGCGAAGATGAAAGTGATTTACAAAACTTCGCTGGATGAGCTGATTGGCGACTTGCCTGAAGACTATTACTCTGAGTATTTCGTGCGTCCACGCAAGCGTATGGGCGCAGACTCCGAGTAATACGCAGCAGTTACTGACAAAAACCCACCATTTGGTGCAATTGGCCGTAAAACACCGCTTGGTGTATAATGGTGGGCTTTTGACTTAGCGGAAAGAGTAGTTATGGCGAACAAAGCTAAAAAAGAAGCGGCCGTGAGCAGCCGTGATGATCTGGAAGAACACGTTGAAGCCTTTTTGAAAGCAGGCGGCAAAGTTCAGCAGATCCCTTCTGGCGTCAGTGGCCAGACTTCAACCAGTGGCCCGCGTCAGATCGTCCTGAGCCACAAAACCAGCTCATAAGTTAACGACGCCAAAACAGAGAAGTCTCAACAGGGGCTTCTCTGTTTTTGTGTTAGCACCCTTAATCACTGCTCCATCACCACTCCATCACTCCCCCACTCTACTTTCTATAATTTCCTCACTTTGCTGTCTCTGTTTGCTGTACTTTCTTTACCGGCCACCTTTACC
>CAZQFA010000004.1:50968-56804 GCA_964592245.1 uncultured Pseudohongiella sp.
CTTTACCGGCCACCTTTACCCGCCACGCGCGCTGTATTTGCTGTACCCGCTGTATTTGCAGCTCCACACTCGCCGCCGCCGGCCTGGCGATTACAGCTGCTCGACGGTGTAGCCACGCGCTTGCAGCAAACTGACGAGACCATCGCTACCCACCAAATGAGCGGCCCCCACCAGCACGAATTCCGTATCGCTGTCGCCGAACATCATCTCCAGTACTGGCAACCAGTTGCGGTTGCGCCCACTTAAAAGTGACTCATAGATCTCCGGCGCTTCATTGCGCATGTCGTCTACAAACAACGTTGCCAACTGCTCGCTGTCGCCGCTGCGCCATGCCGTAATCATGTCTTCCATTACTGTGTCGGTTTCTTCCAGATCCTCTAGCGACAGCAAGATAAATTCACTCTCGTTACCCTCACCCATGGCCGCCAGAAAACCAATCTGTTCCTGGAGTGTCTCCAGACCGTTCACCGGCTTGCCGTCGCTCAGTGCACGACTGTTGAAATGTGCATCGACGCCCTCGGGGGTGAATCCCATGCTTTGAAATTCCAGTACCTGCAGCGTGCTGACCACCATGCCAGGCTTGAATTTCTGCATCAGACCAATCGGCATGCCGACTCGGGCAGCGTGTTCCTGCAAGGCTGTGTAAGCTTCTTCATTGAGCACTGACTGTAATGTGCGCTCGTCACTGTAAGTGAGTTGTTGCAACATCTGAGCTTGCGTGGAGAGATCACCCATGGCGGCAAGATCGGTTTCAAAGTACAACTCATCCGCCTGATTGTAGGCCTCATCAAAGGCTGCCGGCAGCGGGTAGTCGGCGGGGCGAAGCAGGTGCACGGTGCCGCCAAGATACACCGTGTTGTTACCATCTGTGGCACGCCAGACAGAAGTCTGGGCACTCGCCAGGTGCGTGCCGCCAATCAGTACAGCGATGCTCAGCCCCGACCACCAGACGAGATTTTTCAATCGCGATTTCATTGCTTGCAACATGATTTGCCGTACCTGATTTACAGTGATTTTTGATAAAGGTAGCATGGCTCCCAATGCCTGCCTAGACAGTGTCTCACGGCACCGACAGTCCTACATCCATTGCTGACAAACTGCTGACAACCTACTGAAAAGACCATTTCCATGGCCAAATTATTGTTTCGATTACGTGGTGTTCCTGAAGACGAAGCGGAAGAGGTCAGGCAGTTGTTGGTCGACCACAGTATAGACTTTTACGAAACATCTGCCGGTAACTGGGGTATTTCCCTGCCGGCCATCTGGATCACGCAGGAACAGTACTACGAAGAAGCAAGAAAGCTGCTGCAAGACTATCAGGTATCACGCGCGTTACGTGTCAGGGAAGAGTACGATCGCCAACGTCAGCGTGGCGAGGCCAGAACACTCTGGCATAGCTTCATTGAAGATCCGATGAAGTTTATTGGCTATGTGGGACTAGTCGCCGCAGTATTGTTTCTGTCACTACGCTTCTTCTTGTCTTTCTAGAAGCTGTACTGGAATCAGAATCCGTCCGAGTCACTGGTGCGCGGGCCGCAACCAGATCAGGCTTTTTTACCGGCTGGTCATCCAGCACATCCTGTGGATCAGCAGTCGCAGTTTCCGGCTCTAAATTTTCTACTTTCTTGTCACTGGTAATGGGGGCAATCCAGTAGCGGTCAAACTCCTGACAGAATTTGAGTGCCACATGGCGCTCGTCAACGCGCACAACCTGAACAGGCAGATCGGGCATGGCTTCATCCCATTCGTCCCCGTGCAGTCGCAGATTCAGTTCCATCATGACGAACAGGTTCATGGTTTCATCGAGACGCACAGACAAGCCGCTGAAGGAAATGTCTTCAACTTCAGCAGTGATCGTACCAAGCAACGGATGTTTCATGCTGGCCCAGCAGTTCACGTTTATTCGGCGATGTTGTCTACGCTCTATCATCTACTACTCATCTGCGTACAGAAAACAAAGAGTTCTCAATAGGGTTCCCGAAAATGGTGCCACGTGACCCTCCATAAACCGGGTCTTTCGGTCAGCGACTGGCAGTCTACACTATGTGACCGTATTACCAAGAGTGTAGGGTACGAATTCCTTGCGAAATTAATGTGACGGTCTGCGCAAAAATTACACAAATCAGGCATTTGAGGCGCTGCTTTACTCCTCGTACAGGGTGGGATATAACTGAGGGTGACGATTGTTAGTGGTTCTAACAGGGGGAACCTCCTAGCATCCATTGCTACCCTGACACGCAAAGGAGGTGATCCCATCAATAGTCAATCTATTAAGGGAGCCTCCGGTTATTTGGGCTGAGATTACCCGGTATTGGCAGTCTTACGACTGTTCTTACTGGTTTGCCACCGATTTACGTAATTTACGTAAACTGCGTAAGAGTTTCTTGCGGAGTTCGTGGCGATGGTCCGGGTTATTGCAATCCGGGTCAGTAATTGACAACAGGTAACTGGAGAGGAAAGGCCGCATCGCGGGTTTCCAGGCTCCCATCCGTAGAAGACCTCGCTGTCTGAGACCTGCTAGTCAGGAATCAGGTAGCGAGGTTTTTTGTTTCCGGCTCGTTGCAAGCTATCAACACCGCGCGTAATGCCAGTGTGTGCCGTTGTTCAGAGCATTGCCCGTCAATAGCCCGGCACCGCGGCTTTAGCGGGTAGTCCCAAGATAGGCGCGCAAGCGTGCTGGAAATTGCCGTTTCTGTAACATCTGCTGCCACTGCCATTGTTGTTCCGGTTCCGCCTCGCGCAGGAAATGCACTTTCCCTGATTCCAGAAGAGCTACCGGAATTCCGCCTGCGTACAACACACGGTTGGCAACCAGTCGCGCCAGTTTGCGATTGGGTTGAATGAGGTTAACCAGATTGATCGGGTCACAGGCAGAGAGGCAGTAATAAGACTCATGACTGCTTTGCTCGGTTTCTCGTTTGAATTTACGCAAGGCATCGACAGTCTCCGCGTAGGCAAACTGCTCGCCACCGACACCGGCAATGAAGCGCCCACCACGTACAGTGCCACGTAGCTCCATTTTACGCAGCGTTGCCAACAAGACACGCCAGGGTGGCGCCAGTGACTCGCGATCAACAAATGCACGCGCTACCACACCCCATCGCTGCAGGTAAATTGCCGCCAATCGTTCACACTGTTCTTCATCCAGGACGTCCCAGTGTCTGCTTACCGTGGGGGGCACTTGCTCCGCGGCAAAGGTCTGCAACAGGCTCCAGCGACCGGCGTCTGCAACACCAAACAGCGCTTTGCGTCCCCGGCGTCGATGATTGCTGGGCTTTTTGTGATTGGGAGTAAGCAGTGCACGCAGGCCGGTGAAGCTATCACTGTTGACTCGGCCCTGACTCACCAGTTCAGCAAGCCCCTCTTCCAGCTGCGACTTCAACAAGCCGGTACGGGACTGAATCTCATCAAAAAAACTGGCGCCGTACTTACCCAGGTCATCGACAATACGACTGCCGGCGCCTGCCGGCGCTGTTGTCGGTATGTCACCATTGTTCTCGCGCGCCAACGCTTGCCAGATATCAAGATTCTGCCGCTGGGCGATGATCACTGGCGTGCTGCGTACAGGTCCGGCTTTCGCCTTGGCAGTAAGCGCCCGCTTGCCGCTTACTGGCAAATTGAAACGTCCCCAGCTCACACGCCCGCTAATACAAAGCACGTCGAGCCAATTGGGGTCATAGTCACTGATGCGGGCTGGATAGACATCACCTTCCCAGGCAGCGGCAGGAGCAGCATAACCATCCAGCAATTGCACACTGCTCTGCAACTGTGTCTGGCCATCAAGCCTGGGCTCTGCTTGCTGACTCGGAGACAGGTCCTGAAGTTGATGCCGGGCGAACAGGAACTCGGTGAATACTTCCAGTGACACCGGTTTGATGCTTTTGCGATGCGCATCGATGGTGTAGCGGTGGATGCGCTGCAACAGACGACGCTCGCACCATTCGACTTCGGCGAGCGGCTGGCCAGGCGTGAATTGCCCCTGAAAGGCGAAGCCTTCTACTTCCAGAGCGACAAGGGCGGCCTGAATGTCCGCCTTGGCAAGCGCCATTTCCTGTTCCAGTCTGCTGGCAATGAGTGGACCCAAGGCCTCCAGCCGCCCGCGCACCAGTTCACGAATTGCATCTTCACGCGTCCAGTTTTGCTGGCGCAGACTGGCTGGCAGCTGCACTGGTAGCTCGATATCCGGATAAACAAGCTTACAGGCTGGCAAGCGCTCACTTGCTACCCATAAGGTCTGCTCGCCATTATGGATACCCTGTATCCGGCCCTGCTCAAGCAGTTCTGCCTGATAACGTTGGCAGAGAGGCGCCTGCATTTCCTGCTCAGTGAAATACCCAACGCTGAGCACCGCATCGTGCAACTCTTCCGCATTACTGATAAACGGCCAGGCCTCTTCTCTGACACGCTCGATAGCAGCCAGGTCCAGCTGCGAGAAATCTCTGGCTTCGCCCGGATCAGCCCAGCTGCGATTGCGGATCGCGTTGGTACGACGCTCTTCGAATGGCGCATCATCCAAAAAGGCGTAGGGTCTGGCATTGATGATTTCCTGAGCAAAGGGTGAGGGCTCACGCAGATCCTTGGCAATCAGTGTGAGCTGGCCCGTTTCTATTCTGCCGATCAATTCTTCCAGCTCATTGATGTCCATGGCCTCGGTGAGGCAATCGTGAACGGTCTGGTTAACCAGCGGATGGTCCGGCACTTCCCGCTTGCCAGTGATGTTCTCCTGACAGGCTATCTGATCCGGAAACACATGGGCAACCAGGTCTTCGGCATCCATACGCTGGAATTGCGGTGGTACGCGCTTGCCATTGCGATTGCGCTGGATGGCAAGCGAACGCGTGGCATTCCAGCGCCAGCGTACTTCAAACATTGGCGCATCCAGCATCGCCTGTATCAATACATCACGGACAGTTGCTTTCTGCAAATAGCGATATACCTCGTCGAGGACAAAGCTGTGTACCGAGCCCAGTGATATAACAATACTGTCTTCGTTGGCCGCCGCCTGCAGTTCGAAATTGAACGAACGACAGAAACGCTTGCGCAGAGCCAGACCCCAGGCGCGATTCAGGCGACTGCCAAAGGGTGAGTGAATCACCACATGCATATCGCCGACGTCATCGAAGAAACGCTCCATCACCAGCGTCTCCCGCGTTGGCATAACCCCTAGCGCCTGCATGCCGCTTTGCAGGTATTCAACCAATTGTGTTGCAGCTGACCTCGGCAAGTCCACCTGATCGACCACCCATTGCACTGCTGCATTCGCTGAATCATAGATCAGCAAATCGGCTATGGTCTGGCGCAAGTTCGAGACGGCTTGTGATAGCTCTTGTGTGCGCCCTGGCCCCTCACCGAACCAGAAAGGAATAGTTGGCTGCATGCCTTGTGCATCCCGCACCCGCACCTTGAGGCCATCGACGCGTAACAGTTGCCAGCTATGGGTACCCAGCGTAAATACATCGCCCGGCAAGGCTTCCAGGGCAAAATCTTCGTTCAGGGTACCAACTACTGTGTCTTCCGGATCCAGCACTACCTGATAATCGAACATATCCGGGATTGCGCCGCCGTTGGTCAGGGAAGTCAGGTTGGCACCGCGACGAGCCCGTACTTTGTTGTTGATGGCGTCAAAATGTACATGAGTGCCACGTCGTCCACGTCTGGTGGAATAGCCTTCGGCGAGCATCTTGATGGTGGCGTCGAATTCTTCGCGCGACAGATCGCGATAGGAGTAGGCATTACCGAAGAGATCGTAGAGTGCATCCAGCGACCAGCCATCGGCTTCTGCTTCGCCGACCGGTGGCGATGAAATCTCGGCGACAATCTGCTGCGCCAGAATGTC
>CAZQFA010000004.1:56904-90134 GCA_964592245.1 uncultured Pseudohongiella sp.
GTATTGACGAACACCAGCGTCGTCTCGTGACTGTTAACCAGTGTCACGAGGCGTTCGTATAACTCGTCCCAGACTTCATTGCTCATGAGGGCGCTGAGCGGCGAGCCCGGGACTTCGAGGCGAATGTCCAGAGGCCGCTGAAAGCCGGCATCAACTATTTCGCAATCCACTGACTGCGCCTGACAATGCCGGTTACCCACCAGATAGCGCGCCACCATGGCGATAGGCTTCTGCGTTGCCGACAGGCCAATGCGCTGCAGCATCTGACCGCTACTACTGCGCACCAGATGATCGAGGCGCTCCATAGACAGGGCCAGATGCGCGCCCCGCTTGTCGCCGAGCATGGCATGGATCTCGTCGACGATCAGCGTACTGACTGTCGCCAGCATTTTGCGGCCGCTGACGCTGGTCAGCAGCAGATAGAGAGATTCCGGCGTCGTCACCAGAATATGCGGCGGGTTGCGCGCCATTTTTTGCCGCTCATTGGCCGGGGTGTCGCCGGTGCGTACGGCCATGCGGATATCCACCGGCGCCATGGCTGCCAGATGCAGATGCTCGGCTATGCCGTCCAGCGGCACTTCGAGATTCTTCTGGATGTCATTACTCAAAGCCTTGAGGGGTGACACATAGAGTATGTGCACACCGTCATCCAGCTGCTGATTGACACTCTTCTGCACCAGCTGATCAATGGCCGCGTAGAATGCCGCCAGTGTCTTACCACTGCCAGTCGGCGCTGATATCAGCGTATGTCGACCCGCCTGAATAGCCGGCCACGCCTGCGCCTGGGCAGGGGTAGGCTTACCGAAACGGTCGCCAAACCAGTTGCGGCAGGCAGGGTGAAAAGCGGCCAGCGACATGACGGAAACGTCCAAAATACTGTACAGGTGTACAGGTTATGCAAGGGCCGAATAACTTGCAAGTCCGGGCATCCCGCCACGGCGAGCTTATTGTCGCGAAGCCGGTCACAGTGGGCCTGCGCGGAATTGACAAGGCTGACAAGCGGGGCTAACGTTAAAGACCAACAAGCAGTAGTAGTGTCGTGATTACCAACGATGATGGACTTGCAGAAACCTCCCTTCGCAGTACGCCTGCGTAACTCCCTGGCCCAGATCTGGAAAGACAACCGGCAGTTCACGCTGCTGTTGCTGTGCATTGTCTTTTTCAAGAGCGCCATCGCCGATCTCAGCTCCATCTCGGGGGCGTCCATGCAGCCAACCCTACTTGATGGCGACAAGGTGTGGGTCAACAAGCTGGCCTATGACATCAAGATCCCCTTTACTGAAATATCACTGGCGGAAGTGGCCGACCCGGGACGCGGTGATGTGGTGATTATCGACTCCAAGCGCGCTGACAAACGTCTGGTGAAACGCATTGTCGGTATCCCCGGCGACACCATCTACATGCAGAACAATGCCCTCGTGATCAACGGTGAGGCCGCCGGCTACGAAGTGCTGGAACGCGAAGGTGATGCCATTATCATCCTCGAGGAGTTGCCCGATGCCGCCCATCAGGCGCAGGTCTCCCGCGGTTTCGTTAACCGTTCTACCCGTTCCTACGGACCTACCGTAGTGCCCGACGACCAATACTTCGTCCTCGGCGACAACCGCGATAACAGCGCCGACAGTCGCGTCTACAGTTTCATCCCCCGCGAGGAGCTGATTGGTCGTTCGAGTTCAGTGATCTTCTCCCTGGACAGCCACAACAACTATTTGCCCCGCGGCGACCGCTTTCTCGCCAATATCGAATAGCCAGCGGCGACGAAAAAACTCGCATCACTGCAATAAAACGCCACCAACTCCGGTATAGTAGAAGATGACGGTCCCTGCTAAACGTCGACTATCAGGAGTTTTTATGTCTAGAAACCGACAACAGACCCCCGGGTTGTTGCCGCGCTGGCTGTTCGCTCTGATCCTGTTTACACCGTTCACCACCCTGTCAGCCCAGGATTTTGTCTGGGCGCCGGATTTCCCGGTGGGCAGTGAACTGGCCGAGATATCGGCTCCGGATCAGGATGGCACCGTACGCGACTTCGATGATCTGGTGGGAGAGAACGGGCTGCTATTTATGCTTAGCCGCTCGTTTGACTGGTGACCTTTCTGTGTTTCCCAGCTCGTGCAGCTGACAGAGATAGCAGACCAGTTTGAAGCATTAGGAATCAGTATCGCTGCCATGACCTACGATGAGGTCGAGGTGCTTAAAGATACAGAACTGGATCGGGGCGTAAGCTTTACCCTGCTCCATGACGAGGACATCACCCACGTTAACCGGTTTGGTGTGCTCAACGATACGGACTATGAACCGGGCGAACGTGCCTACGGCGTACCGTATCCGGGTATTTTTCTGGTCAGTCCGGATGGCATCATTCAGTACAAGTTTGCTGAAGCCAGTTACCGCGATCGCCCGGACTTTGCTGAAGTACTCGAAGCGGCGGCCGCCATGGCTGGTCAGTAACGCTGGCAAAATGCACACTGCATAGACCGCTGCAACCCGCTGAACAGGAGGCTCGCCTCCTGTTTTGCTTTCTCTCCTGCTAGAATGCGCCTCACCGAACGCTGCTGACTGTCCGGCCCCCTCTGCCAGGACAGCTTGCTGCAAGGTTTTCATGCAACCTTCGCGCACTGCGTGTCGTCAAATAACTGAAAGTGTACGCAGTCTGGTGCTGCTAATAAATTTGGGCTGCGCTATTTGGTAGTCCCCCACTAACAATAAAGATGCGGCAGTCTATGAAAGCATTGTTCCGGCGCAGTGGCGTCGTCTGTTCCCGGTCTCGCTCCCTGTATAGTCGCTTTATCAACGGCGTTTCCCTGCGGCTCGTTGGCATTGCACTGACTCTGCTGTTCGCTGTCAGCCAGTCCGCTACGGCACAGGATGCAGCCCCTTTTTCCATCCCCCGCACCGCCAGTGCACCGGACATTGATGGCGAGGTAGTGGCCAGCGAGTGGGCCAGCGCCACCCGCATTCCCGTAGCCATCGAGTTCGAACCCGGCGATGCCATTGCCGCCGAGGTATCGGCGGAAGCACTGGTGATGGAAGATGGCGAAACGCTGTTTGTGGCGTTCATCGCCGAAGACCCTGAGCCGGAATTGATCCGTGCTTTTTATACCGACCGCGATTCGCTCTGGGACGATGACTGGATGGGTATCGTACTGGACAC
Organism: uncultured Pseudohongiella sp.; assembly: GCA_964592245.1. Classification (GTDB taxonomy): domain Bacteria; phylum Pseudomonadota; class Gammaproteobacteria; order Pseudomonadales; family Pseudohongiellaceae; genus UBA9145. Next base: position 60,059 of record CAZQFA010000004.1, read on the forward strand.
CTTCAATGACGAGCGCCGTGCCTATCAGTTCCTGGTTAATCCTTTAGGTGTCCAGGCGGACTCCATTCAGGATGACATCAACAATTCCGATGACGATTCCTGGAATGCCATCTGGGACAGTGCCGGTCGCATTACTGCCAGTGGCTATGAGGTGGAGATGGCAATCCCGTTGCAACAGCTGCGCTTTACACCGATGCCCGGCGAGCAGGTCTGGGGCATCGACGTGGTCCGGCATCACCCTCGTGATCGCCGTAACCGCATTTCCATGGCACCACGAGACCGCGATATTTCCTGCTACCTGTGCCAGATCAGCAAGGCCGAAGGCTTTGCCAACCTCGATCGCAGTCGCAATCTGGAGATTGTGCCTTTTCTCACCAGTTCAGTCGTCGAAAGTCGTGACCCCTATACCGACGGTGACTGGGAAGGCGACGGTTTCGATGCCGATACCGGTGTCGATGTGCGTTGGGGAATTACCCAGGACATCTATCTCAACGCGACCATCAATCCGGACTTTTCCCAGGTCGAAGCAGACAGCGCGCAACTGGACATCAACAATACCTTCAGCCTGTTCTTTCCGGAGCGACGCACCTTTTTCCTCGACGGGGCTGACTACTTCAATACCAGCCAGAACCTGGTGCATACGCGCAATATCTCCGACCCGGAATACGGTGCCAAGATAACCGGCAAAACCGGTGGCCATACCTTCGGTCTGTTAAATGCCAACGATGAGTCCACCAGCTTCATGATTCCCGAAGCTCTGCGCTCCCGCGTGGCGACGCTGGGTCAGGTCAACTCGGAAGTGAACATCGGCCGCTATCGCTACGATATTTTCAGCAATTCCAGCGTTGGTGCTCTGGTAACCGACCGTCGGGCCGAAGGCTATCAGAATACAGTGACCAGTCTCGATGCCGTGTTGCGACCCACGGATCAGGACACCTTCACACTGCAGAGCATGCACTCCAGCAGCGACTATCCATTACAGATCCAGAATAGCTATAACCAGGCTGCCACGATGAGCGACGACTTTCAGTTTCTCGAGTACCGTCACAACGATCGCAACTGGGACATCTGGGTGGCCTACTCCGACGTCGGTACTGATTTCCGTGCTGACCTGGGATTCATCAACCGGGCCGACTACAAATTCTTCGTCACTCGCGTCGGCCATACCTGGCGCTGGGATGGTGACAACTTCCTCAATCGCTTCCGCATCGCACTGGACTATGACAAGACCGATGACCAGTCCGGCTTTAATCTGGAAGAGGAGTTCGAGGTGTTTATCAACATCGACGGCCCCATGCAGTCACAAGTAAACGGCCTGTTTGGTGGCAGCAAAACCTATTGGAATGGCCAGTACTTCGATGAGCAGTTCAACCAGATATTCTTCAACTTCTCTCCCAGTCCGGGCCTCGAGTTGGGCTTGCAACTGCGGGTAGAGGATATCGTCGATTTTGCCAACACCCGGCTCGGGCGTTCGTTCCGCTTCGGCCCCGAAGTCAATTATCGCTTCGGTCGCCATCTGGAGATTGATCTGGAATATCTGCAGCAGCAGTTCGATGTAGATGGCGGGCGCCTCTTCACCGCCGAGCTGATTGATGCCGAGGTGACTTACCAGTTCAACAATCGCAGTTTCCTGCGCTACACCGCGCAATATACCGACAACGAGCGCAACCCGGCGCTGTACCTGAATCCGGTGCAACGTGTAAACAAGCAGCTAACCAATCAGCTACTCTACAGTTACAAGGTCAATGCGGTGACCCGCTTCTTTGTCGGCTATTCCGATGGCGGCTTTCAGAACGACAGCTTCAACTCCATCGAAACAACCGATCGCGCGGTTTTCGCCAAGTTCAGCTACGCCTGGCTGCCCTGAATCAGACGGCTTGCCGCGGTTTTAACCGCGGCCGTTTTACCCGGAGTCAGTCTCAGGCTGATTTTTTCCACCTGCTTGCAAACCTTTGCCGTTTCCCTTCGTCTCACTAACATAATGAAGGGGAAACGGGTTTATGGGGACCGCAACCATCCATTCCATCAGCAACAGCAACGTAACCGCAGCAACCGATCGCCAGAACGAACAGTTACTGGTTAAACGCGCTGTCGCCGGTGACAGACAGGCGTTTCAGGAGATCGTCGCGCAGAACAAGCAGCGTATGTTCAGTGTTGCTCGCGGTGTGCTGGGTAATCTGCATCTGGCTGAAGACGTCGTTCAGGAAGCCTTTATCAAGGCCTACCGGGCACTGCCTGATTTCCGTGGCGATGCCAATCTGTCGACGTGGCTCTATCGCATCACCTATCTGACGGCTATTGACCATCAGCGACAACTGCAGCGACAGCAACAACTGGCGGATGCCGCCGAGCAAGTTGCCGCCGCCGGTACCATGGAACTGGCAGGCCGTGCACCGACCAGTTCCCATCAGGCAATAGAGTTGCATGAGCTGAACAATCAAATTCAGGCGGCCCTGCAAAGCCTGAGCCCCTTTGAACAAACAATCTTCACCTTGCGCCACCTGCAGAATTTCAAATTGCGAGAGGTTGCCGATGTTGTCGACCGCTCGGAAGGCACGGTGAAGAACATTCTGTTCCGCGCCATTCGCAAATTACGCGAACAGTTGGCGGACTGTGAATTTGCCTTACAGGAGATCGAAAGATGTTGAACTGTGAAGCTTACGAGAATCTCATGGTCGACGCGCTCTATGACGGGCTGGAAAACAGCGATGGCCAGCGGCTGCAAGCACATCTGCAAAACTGCAGTGAATGTCAGGCGCGCTGGCAACAACTCAGCGGCGATATTGACGTGCTGCAACGAGCAGGCCTGACCCGCCCGTCTCTCGATGACATTCCCGAGCGCGCGGATCTGGAGTTGCTCTGGGACCGTCTGCAACCCGAACTCGATGCCATCGATCAACAACGTCAGCAGCAACGTCCCGGCAGGCAATGGCTGCCCTATGTCTCTGGCGCACTGGCCATGGCTGCCTCTCTGGTGCTGTTTTTGTTTGTGTTTGATCTGAGTATCGAGACCGGCGCGCCCGAGCAGCAAGTTGCACAACAGACACCAGTGCCAGCACAGGCAATCAGCCCTGCTCTTATGGAATACCTGACCAAGGCCGAAACCATGCTGCTTCTCGTTGCCAATGCCGAGTCGGATAACGTGTCAGTTGTCCCAATTAGACAAACAACCGCAAGACAGATGGCACAGGAAGCCAGTTACCTGACCACCGGAATCGATGATTCGATCAGTTCAGGTCAGGCTCGACTGCTCAAGGATATTGAATTCATGCTCATGCAGATTGCCAATCTGGATGAGAGCAACATGGCGGATGGTGTGCGCCTGTTGCAGCAATACATCGAAGACAACAGTGTCTTCTTCAAGATTCGCTTACTGGAAGTGCGCAACCAGAATCAACTGTTGCAGCCTGCTCCAGCCAATGAGGTAATCCTATGAATCGCAAAATACTGACTATTTCTATCGCTTCCCTGCTGTTCCCGGCTGCCCAGGTGTTCTCGGCAGCGGCAGACAACAACGCCTATCGCGAAGGTTATAACCTGATCCTCGAACAGGACTGGCAGGGTGCCAGAGACTATTTTGACCGCTTTCAGGCGGACTGGGCTGACAGTGCCTGGGTTGATGACGCGGCTTTCTGGCGTTGCTATGCCGGTGAGCAAATGAATGGCGCCAGTGTCGACACCTTCAATTGCTATCAGTCGCTGATCAATCAGCACCCGGAAAGCAGCTGGGCCGCCGACGCTCGTTCCAAACTGCTGGTCATCGGCACGACGCAAGCCTCCAGAGGCAATCCGGCGCTATTGGAGAGCATCGAATTCGGCGAGGAAGATGTCGACGTGGATTTCGACTTTGATTTCGATTTCGATGCCGAAGAACTCGAACAAACTGTAGAGATGGCCTTGCAACGGGCGCAGCTCGAACTGCAACGAGTACGTGAGTCACGTGCCTTTATTTCCTTGCCGCCCTTACCGCCCATGCCGGAACTGGCTGATGCGGAGAATATGGATCCGGCGCGAGTGCGCATTCTTGTACGTGAGATTCAGGACAGCATGGAACGCCACCGGGAGATCGTTAATCGCAACTCCCGTTCCTCTCGATCCCCTCGCTCGTCAGCTGATGATGAGTTGCTCACCATTCTTGCTGCCCTGCGCGACGATGACCGTGCTTCCGAGATCCTGTTGCAACGAATGGAAAGCAGCGACGATCCGCAGCTACGTGCCCGTATTGTGCTGTTGCTTGAAGACGTCCGTGGCGAAGACATTACCCGCGAGCTAATGCGTATTGCCGCAGACGATGAATCTGAGGACGTGCGCAGCAATGCGATTATCGTCCTGCTCGACCGGCGCGATCCAATTGCTAACGACATGCTGTTGGCCGCAGTACGTGACACTGACTACCCGGCACCACTGCGCGCCGAGATTATCGACGATCTGGATCGCTTCGATGAAGCGGTGGCTCTGCCTATTCTAGAGGAACTCCTCGACAACGAATCCGAACCGGCACTTGTTCGCGAAGTAGCCGACACGCTGGCCGATATGGAGACAGACGCTTCTATTGAACTGCTGGTGCAGGCGTTTAACAGCACCGACAATCTGGAAAGGCAGTACCTGCTATTGTCAGAGATGGGATCAGTTGAATCACCCGCCATCATGAATTTACTGACTGACCTTGCTCTCAATGCGGGCGACGATGAGTTGGCCACCATGGCTATCGAACAAATCAGTGACCGCGAAGACAATATTGGCGTAGCGGCTCTGGAGCATGTATTGCTGTCCACCAACAGTGCGTCCAGACAGTTGGCGGCGATCAATGGCCTGGGGGACGCCGAAACGGCACAGTCGGTAGAAGTACTCTCACAGCTGATCAGTAACCAGAGTGATCCGCAGTTGGTGGCTGCGGCGGCCCGTGCCCTCGGTGACAGCGAGCAGGAATCGGCCATTCCAATATTGCTGGATCTGTACAATACCAGCAATGATGACAACGTAAAGCGTCAGGCGGTACGGGGCTTGCGGCAACTGGACGAGTATCCGGCTGCTACCGAGGCCATGCTGCAGATTCTCGAGCAGCGCCTGAACGACGCAGAAGCGCAATAGTTGCAGCCGGACTTCCCCGCTGTACTGTGAGAACTGGCACGTCTTTAGTGCACAGACAAGCGCACCAATGGCTCACTGGCCTGTCATTGGTGCACTTTCTCAAGCGAACCACAAGCAACACACAAGCGGCCCGCCTGCCTCGCTGTCCGTATTCCCAATTACTGTCAATCTGCTGTCAGTACCACCCTGTTCAATAGCTTGTAGTGTGGGTAGAATCCCGAAGATTCTTCATTCACATTAACAAGGTAGTTCATCTCCCGTGGGTCAACAGACAGCGCTCTACTCCAAACATCTCGAAGCCGGTGCCAAGATCGTCGATTTTGCCGGTTGGGACATGCCCATCAATTACGGCTCGCAGATCGAGGAGCACCAGCAAGTTCGAACCGCTGCCGGCGTTTTCGACGTTTCTCACATGACCGTGGTAGATGTCACCGGTGCTGATGCCGAAGCTTACCTGCGCAAGCTGTTGGCCAATGATGTCGCGCGCCTCGATGAAACCGGCCGGGCGCTCTACAGCGCCATGCTGAATGAAAGTGGCGGCGTTATCGATGACCTCATTGTCTATCGCATGAGTTTTGGTTATCGGGTCGTAGTGAACTGTGCCACGCGACAGAAAGACCTGGATTGGATGGCACGTTGTGCCGACGGTTTCAGTGTCGACATTAATGAACAAGCGACCATGGCGATCCTCGCGGTACACGGTCCCGAGTCCATCGACAAGGTCTGTGAGATCATGGCGGATGATGCGGACGCCATTCGCGCCCTCGGCAATTTCCGTGGTATCGAGTTGGGCGATCGCTTTGTAGCACGCACCGGTTATACCGGCGAGAAAGGATTGGAAGTGATTTTCCCGCAAGATCAGGCCCCGGCCCTGTGGGACGAGTTACTGGCCATTGGCGTCAAGCCGGTTGGTCTCGGGGCGCGCGACACGCTGCGTCTGGAAGCCGGCATGAATCTCTATGGCCAGGACATGGATGAGAATATTTCACCCCTGGCTGCCAATATGAACTTCTCCATCGCCTGGGAACCCGCAGACCGTGATTTTATCGGTCGCAAGGCGATTGAGGGCCATCGGGCACAACAGGCAGCCGGTGATTTCCCACAATTAGTCGGGTTAGTACTGGAGGATCGTGGCGTCCTGCGTGCCGGCCAGACCGTCTCTACGAACAAGGGTGAAGGCATTATCACCAGCGGTAGCTTCTCTCCTACATTGAAGCATTCAATCGCATTAGCTAGAATTCCCGTTAACAGCGAATCCTGCCAGGTCGATATCCGCGGCAAGCTGACACCAGTCAGAATCGTCAAACCGAATTTTGTCCGTTTTGGTAAGAAGGTATTCGAGTAACCCCCGTCGCGCGGGTATTAATAGATAATTTACTTCAGGCAACCGGAGCGGTTGCCTTTATTATTTCCAGAGGGTCACGCCGTGAGCAATATTCCTGACGATTTAAAATATGCCAGTTCACATGAATGGGTCAAAGTGGATGACGATGGCGTGGCCACGGTCGGTATCAGTGACCATGCTCAGGATGCATTGGGTGACATCGTCTTTGTCGAGTTGCCGGAACCCGGTACAACCGTCAACGCCCGTGATGAAGTGGCCGTGGTTGAATCCGTGAAAGCAGCTTCCGATATCTACGCACCGGTGTCTGGTGAGATTCTTGAAGTCAACGAGGCATTGCTGGATACACCCGAGACTGTGAATTCCAGCCCTTATGACAATGGTTGGTTTTTCAAAATCCAGCTGAGTGACGAAGCCGAACTGGCAGAACTCATGGACGCGGAAGCCTATACCGAGCATTGTGACGACTAGACAGACCGTTGCCGTCAGCCTGTCTCACTGATGGGCACTGACACGCTCCACCCTCTGGCGACAAACAATCCTTGCGCCAGTCGCTGTACTCAATAATATAAGTGTTGGCTCGACAGGGCCGGCACCACCGCCCTCTCGAAGCCGGACACGCAGTGTCCGGCACACATTGATTCTAAACAGGAAGTAATACGCTTAATGGCTACTCCATTGCAATCTTCAATCGGCACTACAGGGGCTGCCGAGAATGATTCAGCCCCGACTCTGGCAACGCTGCAATACGACAGTGAGTTCGTTGATCGCCATATTGGACCGAACAGTGAGCAAATCGCCACCATGCTTGCCGATCTGGGTATAAGCTCGCTCGACGAGTTGATCACACAGACAGTGCCGCAGGCGATCGCCCTGCAGAATGCCCTGAATCTTGGAGAGCCCATGACCGAGGCTGCCGCATTGGCCCGCCTCAAGTCCATGGCAGCAAAGAATCAGCCTACCCGCTCCTTTATCGGTCTGGGTTATTACGATACCCGCATACCGAATGTCATTCTGCGCAATGTATTGGAAAATCCGGGCTGGTACACAGCCTACACGCCTTATCAGCCGGAGATTTCCCAAGGTCGTCTCGAGTGCCTGATCAACTTCCAGCAAATGGTGCTTGATCTGACGGCGATGGATCTGGCTAATGCCTCTCTTCTCGATGAAGGCACGGCGGCGGCTGAAGCCATGTCCCTGGCCAAGCGCGTGAGCAAGAATCGCTCTGCCAATGCCTTCTTTGTCGACAAGCACTGCTTCCCGCAAACCATCGACGTGATCAAGACGCGGGCTGCCAGTTTTGGCTTTGACCTGATTATTGAGGACCCGAGTGAGCTGGAGGCCGACAAGGTCTTCGGGGCGATTTTCCAATACCCGGATCGACGTGGCGATGCCCGCGAGCTGGATGAATTGATGGCTACCCTGCACGAGCACAATGCCATCGGTATTGTCGCTGCCGATCTGATGAGTCTGGCGCTATTGAAGCCACCGGGCGAGATGGGCGCCGATGTGGTACTGGGCAATACCCAGCGCTTTGGTGTGCCAATGGGCTACGGCGGCCCACACGCCGCCTACTTTGCCACCAAGGACGAATACAAGCGGGCTGTTCCGGGCCGCATCATTGGTGTGTCTGTTGATTCCCGCAACAAGCAGGCCTATCGCATGGCACTGCAAACCCGCGAGCAGCATATCCGTCGCGAGAAAGCCAACAGTAATATCTGTACGGCACAGGTGTTGCTGGCCAATATCGCGGCATTGTACGGCATGTACCATGGTCCCGAAGGCATACGCCGAATCGCCCAGCGCATTCACCGCCTGACCACTATTCTGGCAACCGGACTGGAACGTGCCGGTTTCACCATCAGCAATGACAATTACTTCGACACGATTACTGTGACTGTCGACAGCAGTGATGAAGCGGACATTCTGGCGCGCGCCAAAGAAGCCGGTATCAATCTGCGTAGCGGCACTATGTCAGCACAGGGCACTATCGGTATCAGTCTGGACGAGTGTGTGGACGAACAGGAAGTGGCTACCTTGTGGCGAATCTTCGCCGGTGATAAAGCAGTCACACTGAATGTAGACAGCATCGACTCCGATATCGCCCGTGGTGAAATAGCGCCAGTTATCCCAGAAAGTCTGCGTCGTCAGAGCAAGTATCTGCAGCATCCTGTATTCAACAGCTTCCACAGTGAGACGGAAATGATGCGCTATCTCAAGCGCCTCGAGAACAAAGACATCTCGCTGACCCATGCGATGATCCCTCTGGGCTCTTGCACCATGAAGCTCAACGCAGCAGCGGAAATGATTCCGGTGAGCTGGCCCGAGTTTGCCAAACCGCATCCATTCACGCCGGTAGACCAGATGACTGGTTACCAGCAAATGATTCGCGAGCTGGAAGACATGCTGGCTGAAATCACCGGTTTTGATGCGGTGAGCATGCAACCCAATTCCGGTGCCCAGGGTGAGTACGCCGGCTTGCTGGCCATTCGCAAGTATCTTGATAGCGAAGGCGGTGAAGCGCGCAATGTCTGCCTGATACCGACGTCAGCTCACGGCACCAACCCGGCCAGTGCCCAGATGATCGGCATGAAGGTCGTTCTGGTTGCTTGCGACGACAATGGCAATATTGACGTCGAGGATTTACGCAGCAAGGCCGAAGCCAACAAGGATTCTCTCGCCGCATTGATGATTACCTATCCTTCCACCCACGGTGTTTACGAAGAAGCCGTGCGCGAAATTTGCCAGATCGTGCATGATAACGGCGGTCAGGTCTACATGGACGGCGCCAACCTGAATGCCCAGGTAGGTGTTGCCCAGCCGGCCGAAATCGGCGCCGACGTCTCGCACGTTAACTTGCACAAGACATTCTGTATTCCGCACGGTGGTGGTGGACCTGGCATGGGCCCCATCGGCGTGAAGGCACACCTGGCGCCCTATCTGGCCAATCACAGTGTGGTAAAACTGGTGGGCCCGAATGCGGATAACTCGGCGGTGTCAGCGGCGCCCTGGGGCTCTTGTGGCATTCTGCCGATTTCCTGGATGTACATTGCCATGATGGGCGGGTCCGGCTTGCTGAAAGCGACGCAAGTGGCAATCCTCAACGCTAACTACATCGCCAAGAAACTGAGCCCTTATTACCCGGTGCTCTATACCGGTCGTAATGATCGCGTCGCCCATGAATGTATTATCGACATGCGACCTTTAAAGCACTCTTCCGGTATTAGCGAGGAAGATGTGGCCAAGCGCCTGATGGACTTTGGTTTCCATGCGCCCACCATGTCGTTCCCGGTGGCTGGAACGCTGATGATCGAACCGACCGAGAGTGAAGCCAAGCAGGAACTGGATCGCTTCATTGATGCCATGATCCAGATTCGCAAGGAAATTGCCCAGGTGGAAGCCGGCGAGATTGATGCGGAAAACAACCCGCTGCGCAATGCCCCACACACAATCGCCGACATGCTGGATGACAGCTGGGATCGGCCCTACTCGAAAACTGATGCCGCTTACCCGGGTGGTATGGCAATCCAGAGCAAGGTATGGCCGAGCGTAAACCGCATCGACAACGTCTACGGCGACCGTAATTTGTTCTGTGCCTGTCCGGCGATTGAAGCCTACGAGGATTAGGCCGCGAGTTACTACGACTTGCCGGTATCGAGATGTGAAGTGCGCATGCCGCGGATTGCCTTGAGCTGCTCCTGAACGTTTTGCATGCGGTCGTCCAGCTCTTTCTTGGCGGCGATAATCTCGTCATCTGCGCCCAGTTTGAATTTCTTGAATGAGGAATACAGCTGGGCGCGTTCTTGCAACAACTGCGCTTCACGATAATCCTTGTACAGGCCCACTTGCCGTCTTACCGCCAATCCCGGAATCAAGACGATGCTGATCGCCATGATGAACGGCAATGACAGCCAGAACAGAAAAGCCGCTCGCACGTAACTCAATGCCATGTTGGTCCAGTCGACGGAGAACATATAGGTGGCGACCATCAGCCCTACGGCCGCTGTTAACGCTGCAAAATACCACAGCGAATCACCCAGTCTTTTGATACCACCCAGACCATCCGGATTGTTGGGATCGAGTGAATGCTGCAAAGTCGGTGCGAACTTCAGATAGAGCACAATCACTGCGAAGATGGCCCACAGCCCCATGCCGGCGGCGAAGCCGGAAATAACGTAACCCAGATTGAGCCAAAAATCAGCGATGAGGCTGGCATGAAACTCGGGTGGTATACCAAGCAGGTGCGCATTAGCGGCGTTAGTGATAGCAAAGATTGAACCGGCGATCACATAGGCCCTGTCAGTGAGCCAGTGCTCGACTACTGAAGAGCTGAGGTCATTATTGCCAAGCACATCATTCATGACGACCAGGCTCTGGCGAAAAATTTCGGTCGCCAGATAGATTGCCAGCACGCAGGTTGTGATGACGAGCGACAATACCCAGCAACCCTGCTCCAGATAGGCCATCTTGTCATCCATGACGAGATACAGCACGAGCCCATACACCAGACCAATCCCGACTGACAGCGCGATCTTGCCACGCAGGGTCAGAAAGTCGCCGCCTCTATAGGGATCGAAGAAGGGGTAGAATCGGGTTTGCTTTCTCATCTTGCCTGCCCGTTGAACATCCTTGCCCAACATTCCTGATATCGTGAATTGCTACGTCTTTATAGCCGGTACTGCTTGATGATAATGGTACTGAATAAATGATTTATCGTCAGTTTTAAGGTGTTAGTTTACCGATATTTTTGAAATCGTCAGATTCCGGGGCAGGAAAAGCCGTAAATAGCAGACTCGAGGCACCTCTTATTGCAGTAATCGGTCAATTTCGGCGCTGATTGCAAAATTGAAATTCTGCTCAGACTCGCAGATTGGAGGTTCCGAGTCAGTCGTGATCAAGCAAACGCAGTCTGCGACACTATCTGACGTGGTTGCAGAGAGCTGTTCAACCATTGCCAGTACTGTGAATTGAAGTCACTGGCGACATAATCACGATAGCGTTTGCGGGGCTGCGGCCCAAGGCGCAAGAACCGCAGGAAATGTCGGTGCGGTGTCAAATACTTGTCTGCTCGGGAAAAGGCATGCCGACGATAACTTGACCAGAAGTGTGTACCGGCATGTGTATGCTGTCCTGTATCCAGTGGCAATCGCTCAATGTACTTCTGCACCTCCAGACAAGTCGCGTTATCTGGCATGGTGAGCAACAAGGGTTGCGTGGCAAACACCCCGCTGCCACGGTTGAACCGCAAATTGTAGTACTCAGAATAGCTGTCATTGAGAGAGCTGAGGAGTCGTTGTAGTCCCGAAGGCGTTCTCGGAGTCAGTAGCAGGTATACCGCTGCCGGCTGCAAACAAAAAGCATGCAGCTCACAGTGAAACGACCGCAGTCGATTGAGTAATCGCGTCTGATAATATTCATAACAGGCGGCGTCGTAAAAACAGTCGCTACAGAGCACGCTGTGGATGCTCACGGCATAGGTTTGCCCGGGTATCAGCATTCGCTCTGCGGCGCTATGCGATCGCGAATTCGATTTGCGCCGAACGTGGCAAGTGCTTTTCAGCGGCAGGCGCGGCGATTGCCGCATTGACATGTTGGCCATTTTGAACTCTCCTTGTCCACAGCTGTAGTGAACATACAGATTCGCTATTCCTTCAATGATGATCTAACGTGACTACCTGATCTGCTCTTTCTATAACTGCCCGATCGTGGGATGTAATAATCGCTGTAATCCCGGCCTCACGTATCACAGTCAGCACCCGTTGCACGTCGTCGCTGGCAAGATGAGTCAAGGTTTCATCGAGCAGGAGTAGTTCAGGCTGTCGGTAAAACGCACGCGCCAGCAATACGCGTTTGACCTGACCCGCCGAGAGTCTGTTGCCAAGCTCACCGATGCGCGTGGCAAAGCCCATGGGTAATGCAGCGACAATGGCGTCGAGTCCGGCCTGTTCACAAGCTGACTGCAAGCGCTCACTGTCGTTGGGCTCTATACCCAGGTTGACGTTGTAGGCCAGATCCCCTGATAGCAATCCTTCATCATGCAGCACTGCACTGTAAGCTCCGCGCAAGGCCTGCTGCTCCCCGGCCAGAAATTCCTGCTCACCGAGTCTGATCTTGCCGCCACTTGCAGATTCAAGACCCAAGAGAATTTTCAACAAGGTAGTCTTGCCGCAACCTGATGGCCCGGTAACGACGCAAAGACTGCCTGGGGCAACGGTCAGCGAAAGATCCGCAATGAGAGGTGCCTGCGCCGCTGTGTAACGAAAACACAGGTCGGTGATTACCAGCGGCGAGCGCAGTGACGGCTGCCACAGTGCGTGCGCCGACACATCGTCAGCCACCCGCTGCTGGCGAATATCAGCGACGCGATCCAACTCCAGTTGCATGAGGCGAATCTCGCTGAACTTCGGCATCAGGGCTGACACTGACGAAATGAAATGTTGCTTCAACAGGATGAAGCTCATGAACTGTCCGAGCGTGAGTTGATTCTGGAACACCAGCATCGAACCCATATAGATCACGGCGATGTTTTCCAGGCCGACAATCAGGCTCTGCCAGGTGGCGACTTGCTGCTGGAAACGACCAAGATGAAATCCTGCGTTCACATAATTGGCATAACGTTGTTCCCAGTCCGCCATGCGATCGCTTTCAATATTGTTGATCTTGATCGTGCGTATACTGCGGACGTTTTCCATGAATCGTGACTGCTGACCGGCACCCAATACCACGACCTCTTGACGCCGGTCTCTTTCCGTCGCCAGAGTCAGCAAACGTACTCCGACGAAGAACAGCACAGCGATCAGAACCAGACCCGCCATCGCGGGACTGTAGAGAAACAGTAGCGCCAGCGTCACCAGAGAAAACAAGCCATCGATCACGCCCGTCACCATCTCCTGGGTGACAATCTGCTTGATGTTCTCCAGCGCGCCAAAGCGCGAGGTAATATCTCCCAATTCACGCTTCTCGAAGAAGCTCAGCGGCAAACGCAGCAAGTAGTGAAACGTGTCGCTCACCAACTGAAAGCCCAGCTTGTTGGTGCAACCCATGGTCAGCAAGGCGCGAGCGTAGGCAATAAGAATGCGTATCCCGACTAACAACACAAAGATGAGTGCCAGCCCGAACACCAGTTGCATGTCGCCTTTACCAATGCCCTGATCAATCACCAGCTGCAGGTACAAGGGCGAGACCAAAGCCAGCAGCTGGACAAGCAGTGACATGCCGGCAATCTGCAGTACCGCCCGGGTCAGTCCCTGGCCGGGGCGCAGTAACTCGCGCAAGTGCAATCTCGGCGCTGCCAGTGTCGGTTGAAAATCCTTCTCTGGTTGCAACTCCAGCGCGACGCCGCTGAAGTGCCGGTCGAGTTCCGACCAACTGTAGCGTCGTACACCTACCGCAGGATCATGAATCTGTATGTAGTTGCGCGCGACCTGTTGCAAGACAACAAAGTGATCCATGTCCCAATGCAGAATCGCCGGTCGCTCCAATTGACGTAACTCGTCCAGCTCCAGCTGTAACGCGCGACTGTGCAGTTGCAGTTGCTTCGCACAATGAGCAAGCAGTCGTATGGAAGCACCACCGAGCGACTGACCCATGCGCGTGCGCAGCGCGCTCAACTCGACCATGTTGCCGTGGTAGTTGCTGACCATGGTAAGACAGGCGAGACCACATTCGTTGATCTCTGACTGATACACCATGGAAAGTTGTTGCTGCCGCCTGAACAATCGCTTCATGACAATTTACCTCGCAAGGCCAGAAGCGGTTCGAAGATGAAGCTGATCAGGCGTTTCTCAGCAAGCACAAAGTCAGCACTGAACGCCGAGCCATTTTGCAGACGCGGTGTGGGATACCTGCCCGTAGCAACAGATTCTGCTGTGCTAAATGCCATTGCCGGGTCGATCGTGACGACGACTTTGTATACAGGTTCCTGTATCCCGGGTACAGGCAGTGGTGTCTGGCGAGGGTCCAGTGGCGCATTACTCAGTTGTGCGACTGTCGCCGGGAAGCGACCATGGTAACGATAGTCGTAACCGTCGAAGCGCAACAAGACGGCTTGCCCCTGCTCAAGTCGGTCGGCGATTCGCGAAGGCACATAAACGGTACCCTGCAGTGCCGAGCCAGCCGAACGCAGCGTCAGTATCGGCTGATTAATATGCACCGCATCACCCGCCGTAAGCGCGACACTGGCAACTATGCCATCACGATCGGCAACGACGGCCCTGTGGTCCTCCTCCTCGGTGCTTTGCAGACGGTACTCCAACTCGGAGATTCTTTGTCGCGCTAACAATTGATTACTTTGAAATTCGAGACTCTGACTCGTCAATTGCTGCTGCAGATCGGTAATCACCGCAACGATTTCCTGTTTGTCGCGCTGCAAGAGTTGTTGACTGCGTTGCAATTCGAGATGGGCGAATTGCTCGCGCGCCAGTTGTGCTTTGGCGATGCCGTTGGCAGCGGCCACTTGCTCAACGGCCTGCAGATTGCCGGCATTGAGTTGCAGTTGTTTGCGCAACAGTTGCGCTTCACTCTCAATGAGTTCGAGTTTGTATTGTTGCGCCGCCAGTCTTCGCTGCAGCCTGTCTGCCCTTTGCGCTTGTTGTCGATGCAGTAATTGCAGCTGTTCCTGCTGCAAGGCTAACTGTGTACGCAGGTGCGTGCCTTCCACCTTGGTCAACGGCTGACCGGCGGTGCTGAAGCGGGACTTGTCGAGAATAGCCAGAATCTGTCCGGCGCTGACGGTGTCTCCCGGGCTAACCAGAATACGGGTCAGTCGAGCCGCTTCTGGCGACACCACATCGACGGTACCGCCGCGGTCTTCGATGACACCCCGCGCCGCCGCTGTCTCGCGGTATTTAAGCAGCAGTAATAACGACAGCAAGGCAACAAACAACAGTGCCAACAGCGCGCCAAGACGAGCAGCAAGCGGGCTCGTCTGGATCAGTGGTGACAGCACCGTGCTGGTTCTATTGTTCTGGTTCTGGGCCTGTGGCCGAAACAGGGGTTGCTCAGACATGCGCGACCGGTTCCTTGCTGACACCAGCTGCGGCACATTGTCTGTTCACCGCGTCGATCAGATCCGCCACCGTTTGCAGGGCTTCGAGAGTGGCACTGTCCAGAATGACATCAAAGGCCTGCTCCAACTCGAAAACAGACTCAATGAGATCGAGTGAGTCCAGTGCCACATCATCCAATTTACTGTGTCGATTGAGCGTGGTTCGCTGACTGTGCTCTGGCAGGTACGACTGAAGAATCGCCAGTACGGTGTCCTCGACGGTTCGCCTGTGTGTGGTGATTGGTTTGTTATTGCTCTTGCTCATCATCGTCGGTCCTTGACTGCTGATTGGCTCGGTGTGATCTGGTTAGTTGCTTGCTTGCTCATGAATTATTGCCGGTCATGCGTTGCGCGCTGCCAAAAAGTAATCCGGCAGACATTCCAGATAGCGCCATTGCGCCGGGTTCTGACTAAAATGTGGCGCAAAGAAATCCACCAGTTGCTGGGTGATCAGGCGCACGCTGGCTTCCCGGTCGCGTGGAGGATTGTGTCGAGGTTCGATCTGTTGACCACAAATGACCGTGGGTCCCTCTGGGCCGTAGCAACAAAGTACCGGCAAGATGGGGACACGGTTGACGATCGACAGTGTTGCCGGACCGCGGGGAAAAGATGCTGGCCGCTGCAGAAAATCCACCTCAATGCGTTCGCCAAACTGTGGCGGCAAATCGCAGAACAACACAAGATTGCCGCCAGCTACGCGCAGCTTTGCCGACAGTGAGCGCAGGCTGTGCTCTCCCAGTAGCAGTTCACTGTCTACCGCGGCGACTGAGTCACCAAAGGCATGCCTGACGTTGCTGTAGGTCGCAGGCAAACACGGCGCCAAAGTCAGAAAATAGCGCGGTCGCTGCGCCGCCATTCCTGACATCAGATAATGTATGCCGTAGGTAAAGTCGCCGAAGTGAAAGGTGGCGATGATGCGTGGGCGGCGATCGCTGCGTAGCAGCTCGTCAAAGGCCTGACGCTGGGGAAAATGCCACTTGCTACCGTATTGGTGCAAGAACGCTGTGGATTGTGGCAGATGGCGGATGCGCTCAACGGCGCGCTGAAAGCGGATATGATCGTGTCGCTGCTGGCGCACACGTGTGCATGGCTCGCGCAGACATAACGACAGGGATTGCTCTTCCACTGGTGAACCGTGTAGTCGTCGCCACGCTTGAAAACGGACAATTACTGCCGTTGCCAGCTGACGCCAACTGGCGGCGAAACCCGTAAGCCAGCGCCACCTTGATGGCGACGCAAGCGAAAATGAGAACCGATGCTGCATCGCTGAGTGTTATCCTTAACCTGACAGCAATGTGGATTGCCCCGCACAGCGGGATGACTCACTGCAGTGTAGTCGCGGCGATCAATTCGTGCCAATGAATGGCGAGCCGGGAACGTCCGCTACTTCACCAGAACGGCAGTACCACTCACACTGACCATCATCATGCCGCCCTGGGCACCAACTACTTCGTAGTCGATATCAATGCCAATAATGCCATTGGCACCCATGGCGCGCGCTTCTTCCTCCAATTCCTGAAAGGCAATATCGCGGGCCCGGCCCAGTTCTTCCTCGTACGCGCCAGCACGCCCACCGACAATGTCCCTGACGGCGCCAAAGATGTCTTTGAATATGTTGGCACCCAGTATGGCCTCACCAACAACAACGCCTTTGTATTCGAGGATTTCCCTGCCCTGCAGGGTGCTTGTAGTAGTTCTGATCACTTGCTTGCTTCCTTGTTATCGATGAATGTTATTTTTTCTCCGCGTTCGCGGTGCCCACGAGTCTTACTTCCTGTCACTGCCTTCGCCAAGCCAGAGCTCCGCATCAGCCCGGCTGGTAAAGAAGCGAATATAGGGATGCGTAGCATGCTCGTAGACAAGCTCCTGAAAACGCGGACTGTAGGCTGCCGTATCTTGCACGACCAGTGCCAGCCGTTTGTTGTAATTGACCATCTTCTGGAACAGCTCGCCAGCCAAACCAGATCTCAGATCAAACAGTTTGGCATCGACGTCCTGCTCGGTGAGAATGATCCCTGTCTGGCCATGACTGTCTGCAATGAGAGTCATAATATCGCTGGTGTGACTGAGTTTGCGCATGCGTTGAGACTCCGCAGGGTTCATATCGATAGTCTGTGCAGATTGTACCGGCCACTATGATGCAGCAAGCAGTATCGAAATCCAAAGTGCCAGAACGCACACTATGCTGAGACCAAAGGCCAGCAAGCGATGGATCACGTTATTGTATCCCAGATGAATAACCGTATGTACGCAACGTGATAGCACGAAGGCCCAGGCAACTTGCACGGCGAACGGTTGTTCCAGATCAAGGGCGAGGTAGACAGCACCCGCCGCATAGAACAATACCGGCACTTCGAACAGGTTACTGAAATGACGGCTGGTCTTGGTGACCATGCTGGGAATTTTTTCGCCCTGCATCAAGGCGAAGTAGGATAACGGCACATCGCCGCGTCGCACAGACTTGAAACGTACTCTGACAGTGATGAGCATCACTACGAACGTCAGTACTACCATGGCAAATAGTGGATAAAGCACGGTGTATTCTCCTCGACTGTTCTGCACAGAGCCTGTTTCACAGTATAATTCCTGCACGGTACGAAAATCACTCACCTGAGTTTGCCAACCCTCCAGCATTGCCGGTGGCAGCCCACAGCGAACCCCAATTTGCCATGAACATTCAGCTCGGCACGGATAAATTCTCACTACATATCAAGCAGTTGCAGCAGAACTATGCTGAAGCTATGGCAGCGGCCCAGGTCGATGCGGTATTGATCCACAGTGGTAGTGAGCAGGCTTACTTCGGTGACGATCGCTCAGTTCCCTTTCAGGCGTTCGGCCATTTCTGCCACTGGTTGCCCATTAACCGACCGGACCAGTTTGTACTGATCCAGCCGGCGAAGCGACCGGTCTACCTGCAGGTTGTCCCCAGCGATTTTTGGCATGATCAGAGCATCGCCCTGGAGTCATGGTGGGCCGATGAATTCGCTATCACAACTGTTGCCAGTGTTGATGCGATCGCCCCTGAATTGCCGCACGGACAGGTAGCCTACCTTGGTGGTAATCCGGCAATGGCACAGGCGCTGGGAATCGACGAGGCGCTCATCAATCCCGCCGCGCTCGGCCATCATCTGGATTTTCAGCGCGCGGTCAAAACCGAGTACGAGATTGCCCAGTTGCGGATGGCCAACAAGGTCGCTTTGAAGGGACACGATGCAGCGCGTCAGGAATTCATGGCTGGTGGCAGCGAGTATCAGATTCACATGGCATTCCTGCAAGCCTGCGAGATGATCGAAGAAGACAGTCCCTATACCAATATTGTCGCGCTCGATGACAAGGCGGCCATACTGCATTATCAATACAAGCGTCGTGAGTTGGCAGATAAGAGTCAGGTCTTACTGATTGATGCCGGCTCCCGCGTTAACAACTATGGCTCCGATATCACCCGCACCTTAACCAGACGCGGCATCGACCCGTTGTTTCAACAACTGCTGGACGGCATGGTGAACCTGGAGCTGGATCTCGTTGCCAGCGTCAAACCGGGCATGGTGTATACGGATATTCATCTGCAGGCATTGGAGGGAGTTGCACGACTGCTGCGACACCTGGAGATTTGCTATGGCAGCGTGAATGAACTCATGAGCGAGTCGGTTCCGCAATTGTTCATGCCGCACGGTGTAGGTCACCTGCTCGGTGTACAGGTGCACGATGTTGGCGGCCATCAGGCTTCTTTGTCCGGGGAAAATCTACCTCCACCTGCACACTCACCCATGCTGCGCACGACAAGAACGCTGGTCGAAAACATGGTCTTCACGATCGAGCCCGGCTGCTATTTCATTCCGCTGTTGCTGGAACCGGAACGAACAGGCACGCGCAAGTCACTTATTAACTGGTCGCTGGTGGATCGCTTGTACCGTTTTGGAGGTATTCGCATCGAAGACAATGTGCGGGTGACTGCCGACGGGTTTGAAAACCTGACACGCGGGCCCGTTACCAACGCCGATATCATCACCCTGCACAGTTAGCGCGCGTCTGCAGATAACGTACTAGTTGCCAAGCAGTTTTTCCAACAAGACCATTTGCTTTGGCAAGGCTTGTTGATTCGCCGCCACCAGTTCCTTGCCCGCCTGTCCCATGGCCGCCATGCGATCAGGGTCTGCCAGTAATCGCACCACTGCCTGGGCCAGCGCCGTCGCATTAGCAACTGTCTGCAATGCCCCGGCGCTTTCCAATGCCGTACAGATAGCGGCGAAATTGTATTGCGAAGGCCCGACAAGAATCGGCATGCCCAGCGCGGCAGGCTCCAGCACGTTCTGGCAACCAGTGTCCACGAGACTGCCACCAACAAAGGCCAGATCAGCGCACTGATAATAACTTGCCATTTCCCCCATGGAATCGCCAATGAGTACCTGGGTCTCCGGGAGCAACGACGTCGCCTCGCTGCGGCGCTGAACGTTAAAGCCGAGACTCTGAGCCTCTGCCGCCACCGCGTCAAAGCGTTCCGGATGTCGGGGAATCAGTAACAGCAACAGATCGGGTCGCTGCTGCAACGCTTGCTGAAAAGCCTGGAAGACTTGCGTCTCTTCTCGCTGTTTGTCTTTCTCGCGTGTGCTGGCGGCAATCCAGATTGGACGTTGCGCGTCCTGCAATGATTTGAACAAACTGTCTTCGGGCACGTCATGCGTTGCCGCCGCTACATTGAATTTCAGACTGCCTGTGACATGAACGCGCTCTGACTCTGCACCCAACGCAAGCAATCGACCGGCATCGCCATCTGCTTGCGCGGCGATAATGTCGAGCTGTCCCAGCATGCGTCGGGTCAGGCCGGCGATGCGACCATAGCCCCTGGCGGAACGTGCCGACAGTCTGGCATTGGCCAGCATGACTTTGACCTGTTGCTGCTGACAGCAGTGCAACAGGTTCGGCCATAATTCCGTCTCCATGACAATCAGCACATCCGGTTTGGTTCGAGTCAGCAGCGGCTTGAGCAGGTAGGGCAAGTCGTAAGGCAGATAGCAATGGAACACGTCGCTAAACAAGGCGGCGACCCGCTCCGAACCGGTGGGCGTCATGGTGGTGAAAACTATTTGCGCCTGCGGCCAGCGCTGCCGAATCGCCTGCAGCAAGGGTGCTGCCGCCACCGTTTCACCGACAGAGACGGCGTGAATCCAGATAGTCAGTTGCCGGGGATCGAAGTCATCCGGCCAGCGCTTGCGCCCGAGACGTTCAGGGATTCGTTGTCGATAGGCAGGAGAGCGCCACAACAATCGTAGCAACAGGAAAGGCAAGGCCAGTGTGAGCAGTATGCTGTAAAGCAGCCGGGTCATGTCAGGACTGGTCGCAGAGCAACGACGCTGCCGGCCAATGGGAAAATAAGCTTGATGTCGCTATACTCGCTTGTCACTTTATAATTCGACAGAAAATTCGCCAAATCGAAATCTCGCCATGACGATCAATGCCGGCGCAGCCCTCGCCAGCAACCCAGCAAAGGTAACCAATGACATTGCGCTATTCAACTGACATCGTCATCTTCGGCGGTGGGGTCGCCGGTTTGTGGCTACTGAACCGGCTGCGACAGTCTGGCTATCAGGCGATCTTGCTGGAGCGCGAGTCACTGGGTGGCGGCCAGACGCTGGCATCACAAGGGATTATCCATGGTGGCCTCAAATACGCCCTCAGTGGCGCCTTGACCGGTGCCTCGCAAGCCATTGCCGATATGCCGGCCCGTTGGCGCGCGGCGTTGAAGGGCGACGGCGAGATCGATCTGACTGCTGTGCGGGTACTCAGTGACAACTATTATATGTGGTCCAATGCCGGCGTCGCCTCCAAACTGAAGACGTTCTTCGGTAGCAAGAGCCTGCGCGGCCGCATCGAAGCCGTGTCTCCTGCAGACTATCCAGTCCTGTTCAAAGCTGCGAGCGTCGCCGGCAATCTCTACCGCCTGCCCGACTTTGTGGTGGATACTCCGTCGCTGTTGCAACAGCTCGCCAATCCCCACGCAGATCATCTGTTCGCCTATAACGGGCCGACCCCGCAATTTACCAGCGAACCCGATGGCCGTTTGCAACAGCTCACCCTGCAAGCAGGTGATACCACCCTCGAACTGGCGGCCCGACAATTTGTACTGGCAGCCGGAGAAGGCAACGCAGATCTGCTGACGGCTGCGGGCGTCGACACTGCCAGGACGCAAACACGCCCCCTGCACATGGTCTACGTGAAGCAGCGGGACCTGCCCGCTGCCTATGTTCATTGCATAGGCGCCGATTTCAGCATGAAGCCGGCACTGACGGTGACTTCGCATCCGGACGACCACGGCATGATGACCTGGTATCTGGGTGGTGATCTGGCAGAGACCGGCGTCGGTCGCAGTGCAGACGAGCAAATTCAGGCGGCCAGAGAAACAATGAAGAAGTTGTTTCCGTGGATTGATCTGCAATCCGCACAATGGGGTTGTTTTCCGATCAATCGTGCCGAAATAGCTTATGACAATAACAACAGACCCGACGATGCCTCCATGCTGGTAAAACACAATCTGATTGCTACCTGGCCCACCAAATTGACACTCGCGCCGGTACTGGCAGACAAAGTACTGGCGCAACTACAGGCCGCGGGTGTGCAGCCCGCGGTCGACAACACTGTGCTGGCTGACCTTCGGCAGATACTGCCGCTGCCAGAACTTGGCCAATCTCGCTGGGAGGCAAACGTATGAGGTTGTCACGCCGTCCGCTGGGGACTACCGGCCTGGAGGTATCATGCCTCGGCTTGGGCACGGTCAAGTTCGGTCGCAACGAGAGCGTCAAGTACCCGCGCGATTTCACCCTGCCAAAAGACACAAAGATTCTGCAACTGCTGGAGCAGGCACAGGAATTGGGTATCAATCTGCTGGACACTGCGCCGGCTTACGGCAATAGCGAGAAGCGCCTCGGTCAGTTACTGCGCGAACGTGAGCAATGGATTATCACCACGAAAGTAGGTGAGGAATTCGTGAACGGTGAGTCAGAATTCAATTTTAGCGGTGAGCACACCCAGTTCAGTGTCGAGCGCAGCCTGCGCAATCTCGATACTGATTATCTCGACCTGGTGTTGATTCACTCGGACGGTAATGATCTCGGCATCCTCGAATCTACCAGCTGCCTGGAGACGTTATTAAAGCTAAAGGACAAAGGGCTGATCCGCGCGGTTGGTATGTCGACCAAGACAGTCGAGGGCGGTCTGCGTGCGGCCGAGCTCACTGATGTAGTGATGGTCACCTACAACACGCAAGAAACCGATGAAGAGTCAGTTATTGTTCGCGCGGCGGCGTTGCAGAAAGGCGTCCTGATCAAGAAAGCATTGGGCAGCGGACACTTGCGCGACAGTGCCAAGAGCCTGCAGTTTGCTGTTCACAAGGATGGTGTCAGCAGTGTGATTGTCGGTACGCTGAGCAGCGAGCACCTGCTGGCCAACGTCAAGGCGGCAACAGCGGATTAAGCGCACATTACGCGCCCGGTACTGCGATCTCTGCTAGTCTTTGACCTGCTTCATCTTCTCGACGATCGCCGAGGTGGAACAGTTGTCGAGAAATTCCAGCGCTTTGACTTCGCCGCCATAGGATTGCACGAAGGCGCCACCGACAACTTTGTCGAGAGTGTAGTCGCCGCCTTTCACCAGAATCTCCGGCTTCAGTTTTTCCAGCAGCACTTCCGGCGTATCTTCACTGAAGTTCACTACCCAGTCTACTGCCTCGAGGCCCGCCAGCACGGCCATGCGCCGTTCAACCGGATTAATTGGGCGACCCGGCCCTTTTAGTCGGCGCACGCTCTCATCATCATTGATAGCAACGATCAGGCGATCGCCGAGCTTGCGTGCTTCTGCCAGATAACCAACATGGCCGGCATGGATGATGTCGAAACAGCCGTTAGTGAAGACGATTTTTTCGCCATGCTCCCGGGCATCCTGCACAGCGATTTCCAGTTGCTCAATGGTCATGGCGCCGCGACCGGTGCCTTGTTCGGCGAGCACTGCCCGGCGCAGCTCCGGTCCGGAAATGGCAGCCGTACCCAGCTTGCCAACGACGAGCCCGGCCGCCAGATTAGCCAGCGCCGTCGCATCGGCCAGACCGTAACCGGAAGCCAATGACGCCGCCAGCACCGAGACGACAGTATCGCCGGCTCCGGTTACATCGAACACTTCCTGTGCCTTGGCCGGCAAGTGCAACTCCGGCGCGCCCGGGCGAATCAGGGTCATGCCGTGTTCGCCGCGGGTAACCAGTAACGCCTCAAGCTGTAATTGCTCCACCAGCGTTGATCCTTTCGCCACCAGAATATCTTCATTGGGACAGGGCCCGACTACAGCTTCCAGCTCGGACAGGTTCGGCGTGATCAGCGTGGCACCACGATAGCGTTCGAAATCCGTTCCCTTGGGATCAACGACGATGGGAATCTGCCGTTGTCGGGCCAGCTGGATCAGTTGTTGGACATCCTGCAAAGCACCTTTGGCGTAGTCCGACAGGACCAGCGCCTGTACGTCTGCCAGCAGTTCGTTCGTCTTGCTCGCCAGATCTTTCACGTCGTCAGCGTCAAACGGCTCTTCAAAGTCGACGCGAATCAATTGCTGGTGCTGACTGATGACGCGCAATTTGGTGATGGTTGGCTTATCGGGGGAGACAAGAAAATCACAGAATACGCCGGCTGCCGTCAGGCGCGAGCGCAGGCCGTCGCCGGTAGCATCATCGCCCACCACACCAATGAGCCTGGTGGCACTGCCAAGGGCGGCAATGTTGAGGGCGACGTTACCGGCGCCACCGGGTCGGTCTTCCTCATTGCCGACACGGACGACGGGAACCGGGGCTTCTGGCGATATACGACTGGCCGCACCGTGCCAATAGCGATCCAGCATGATGTCACCCACAACCAGCAGGCGGGCATCATGGAATGGGGGTATTTCAAGCTTCATTCGTGTCTCCGTGGAACGCAGTAGCGGCGACCGCGTGATAATGGCGCAAGATCATACCATAGGCGACCTGAGGTGTAGATGCTGGCAAAGCAAGCGATTTCCGGCTGAAGCCCCTATAATGGCCCACTCAACAAGGCATCCAAAACAACAGCGATCCACAGCGCCCCAAGCCAGTAATTTCGTGACTTCCAAATCTGACTACAAACCTCTAAGCCCGTTCAAGGCTCCCCGCTACTGGCCAACCTGGATTGGCATTGGTTGTATGTGGCTGGTGGCACAGCTGCCTTACACTCTGCAAATTCAGATCGGCAAGTTTATTGGCTGGCTGTCTTATCATCTGGCCGCCGGGCGACGGCATGTCTGCGAGATTAATCTGCAGATGTGTTTTCCGGATTTAAGCGATGCCGAACGCCACAGGCTAGTCAGGCAAACATTTGCCGCCAACGGTATCGGCTTCGTGGAAATAGCCATTGCCTGGTTTGCCAATATGGAGCGCTATAAACACCGGGTAGAGATTCATGGCCGCGAGCATCTGGACACCGCCTTGCAGCAAGGCAAGGGGGTCCTGCTACTCGGTGCACATCTGACCTGCTTCGAGATGGCCGGCGCCCTGTTTAGCCAGTTTGGTGAAATCAATGTCACCTATCGGGCCAACGACAAGAATCCGCTGTTCGATGCCATCATGTTCAATGGCCGCCGTCAGTACTATCAAGGCGTGTACGAGCGCAAAGATATTCGTGGTGCCATGCGCTGCCTGAAACAGAATCGGGCGCTGTGGTATGCGCCCGATCAGGACTACGGTGCCCAACATTCGGTGTTTGTACCGTTCTTTGGTAATCTGGCAGCAACCATCACCGCCGGTAGTCGATTTGCCGCATTCAATGATTCCGTGGTCCTGTGCTTCCATTATTACCGCAAGCCGGACAACAGCGGTTATGAATTACATTTTACGCCACCGGTCAGTAACTACCCGAGCGGCAATGACGAAGAAGATGGCAGAATAATCAGCAAGATCGTCGAGGACGCTATTCGCTATCGACCTGATCAATACTTGTGGCTGCACAAACGATTCAAGACTCCGCCTCCGGGCACCGACAGGGATCCGTACAAGAAATGAGCGCAGTCTGGCAACGAATCGACATACGTCTGCTGGCAGTAATGACGAGTCTGGTGATCTCCGGATTTACCTTGTTCTTTGTCGAACTTCCCAATGACGATGCTTATGTCTACGTGCGTACGGCGCAGATCTTCCTCGATGAAGGTGCCGCCGCTGCCTTCGCTCACTATGGTTGGGCTGGTTATTCCATTCTCATCGGCATGGTAAGTCAGCTTGGCATCCCGCTGTTTTCTGCTGCCTATCTGATAAACGCCGCCCTGTTTGCACTGCTGGTTTACACCTTTGTATCGCTGGCCATGAAGCTCAGTGATGATCCGCGTATCGCTCAGTTTGCGGCGCTGACTGTCTTGCTGTACCCGGAACTCAATGAATTCCGCCACTACGTTATTCGTGACATCGGATTCTGGGCATTCAGCCTGTTTGGTCTGTTGCAATTCATGCGCTTTCGCGAAGCGCCCGATAGTCGCAGCGCCATGCGCTTTATCACCAGCCTGTTGCTGGCCACCCTGTTCCGTGCCGAAGCGGCACTGTATCTGGCAGTGATGCCGTTGACGCTACTTGTTGATCCGGCCTTGCAATCCGCACAGCGCAAACAACTCTTCTGGATTTTGGGCCGGCTGGTGTACGGCGCTGGTATTGCGATTACCGTTGCGCTGTTGATCATGGGAGTGAATTTGCCCGGCCAGGTGCTGGAGTTTTTCTCCGTTTACCTGCCTTTCATTCAGGGTACCTTTGATCCGACGCCCGCCGAGACGGCGGAGCTTGGCCGACTGCTGTTCGGCGAGTACGCCGCCACCTTCTCGCAAGAGTATATGACGGGAGTCATCGCCGCCGGATTGCTGGTCATTCTGGCGATGAGTGTATTTTATGGGATAAGTGGCGCTTATTTTTGGCTGTTGGTCTACGGCGCATGGAAACGTTACTTGCCAATAAGACATTCCGCTTATTGGCCGGCGCTGGCCTATATCGCCGTCAATACCCTGATCCTGCTGTGCTTCCTCTACATTACCCGTTATCTGTCCAGTCGTTACGCCATGCTACTCAGCGTGCTGTTGGTACTGTTGTTGCCCTTTGTTGTTGTGCGCCTGCAAGATGCCGCGGGTAGCAAAAGCAAACTCGTGCGTTCACTGCTGATTCTTTTCTTTGCTTTTTGCTTCTTCGATGCCCATGTCAGTTTCGGGCGCTCACGGGACTATCTGCTGGATTCGGCCAATTATGTGTCCGGCAATCTCAACCCTGCCAATACAGTGCTGACCAACAATCACACGATTGCCTACTTCAGTGGTCAGGTGCCGGCATTCGATGAAGTCGAACGCATCCTCACCAGCGAACAAATTAGCGCAATGGCGCCAGGGGATTTGCTGGCAGTAGAGATGATTGCCGAGATGCGGACGCTCCTCGCGGGACCAGAGATGACAGAGAAGCTGCAGCCGATTGCCAGCTTCCCGGCGCAATCGCCACAAGTGATCGTGTACCGGCGCACTGTGCAATAGAAAAACAATAGAAAAACTGCACTAAAGCAACACCGGAAGTTCGCTACCAGGTATCGGTTTCCGGCCGTTTGGTCACCAGCAAGTTTTCCAGAATCATGTAATCCAGATCGGCGCCCATGAACATGTTTACCGCATCTTCGGGTGAACACACCAGTGCCTCACCCGGTCGGCACAGGGTGGCATTGATCAACAAGCCATGACCCGTTTCTTTCTGGAAGCGCTGTAGCAAGTGATAGAAGTCCGGATTGGTTTTTTCCTTCACCACCTGAGCGCGCATCGTCCCGTCCCGGAAAACCACAACCGGGTATTGCTCCTGCCATTTCGCGCTCACGGGCGCACTGCGACACATGTACTCGTCCTGATAGTCTGCCGGTAAAAATTCATCGGCGACTGTATCCAGCATGGCCGGCGAGAAGGGGCGCCAGTGTTCACGGAACTTCACCTGCTTGTTAATTGCCTCAATGATGCCTTTCTGTGTCGGGTTGGCCAGAATACTGCGATTGCCCAGTGCCCGCGGACCAAACTCCATGCGCCCGCGGAACCATGCCACCAGTTGGCCTTGTGCCAGTAGCTCCACTGCCTTGCCATACGGGTCTTCAAGAAATTCCCATTGTGGTTTGTCACGGTGGTTCTCACAGGCCTCGATACAGTCGCTGCATTTGTAAGACGGTCCCAGATAAACGTTCTGCAAATGCTCAATCTGTTTGCCGGCCGCTCTGACAGTATAAGACGCTGCACCGATTGCCGTGCCCGGATCACCGCAGGCCGGATGCACAATCAGCTCCTTGACCTGAGGTAACGCAGTCAAACGCTGGTTGAGCCGAATATTCATGGCACCGGTACCGGCAATCACCAGACGGCCACTCTCATCGAGAATATCCTTGAGGTAATGAATCACCAGTCCCACGGCGATGTCTTCGTAGAGTTTCTGAATCGCCGCCGCGTAGTGAACATAAGGGTCTTCAAACAGATTGCCGGCGCGGCGTGGCCCCAGTTTTTCTACCAGCTTGCGACTGAAATAGTGGCCCTTGGACTTGGCCTTGTAGCGGCGCAGACCAATAGTGGTGATCAGCTTGTTGTTGACGCGAAACTTTTTACCATCGAAGTAAGCCAGCTCCGACAGATCGTACTTGTTGGGATCACCAAACGGGGCGATACCCATAACCTTGAATTCACCATCAAGAATTTCGAAGCCGAGATAGTCGGTGAGCGCCGCGTACATCCCGCACAATGAATCCGGGTTGTTGAAGACCTTGATCTTGTGAATCTTGCCCTTGTGACCGTAACCAAGAAACATGTTGGCGTACTCGCCCTTGGAGTCGAGCACAAAGATCGCCGTTTTCTTGCCGTTCTCGGTCATGTGATAGCCGCTACTGGCATGAGCCAACAGGTGCTTTACCGGGCACAGCTGAATCTTGTCGAAAGGAATATGCAGTTTTTCCAGCAAACCTTTCAGGTCGCGAATATAACGCCGGTAGCGACGATTGCCATTGAACAATGAATCGATCGCCCGGTCCGGGGCATACCAGTGGCGCCGCGCATAGTGCCAACGGGCACGACTGAACAGGGAGATCGGCGCATAGGGGATAGCCACATGGGTAACATCGGAGGCCTTCAGACCGGCAATGCGCAAGCACTGCCGCGCCGCGAGATACGGCATCTCGTCTTTAGCATGCTTGCGGCGAATCAGGCGCTCTTCCTCGACCGCGGCCACCAGCTTGCCATCAACAAACAATGCGGCCGCCGGATCATGACCGATAGCGCCCCCGAGCCCCAGCGTGACCATGGTCATGAAGCACACTCCTGTCCGGTGTCACATTGGGCCGCGATCTTTTCGATCGCGTCTACCGCCGCTTGCGGCATGATGTAGAGTTCGGGCCGACGGCCATAGCGCAGGCCGTTGTCAGACCAGGGCGCCGTTGCAAGTTGTTCCAGCATCATTACGAGTCTTGAATTGAGATCATTCTGACTAAAGGGTTCGGCACAAATCTCGCCGGCTCCAGCTTCCCTGATATAGTCGGCGTAGCCACAGGTGGCTGTGGTCAATACCGGCAGGCCGGCGATGGCTGCTTCCAGTAAAACATAACCGGCACTTTCTTCATACGCCGGATGCAACAACAAATCAGCGCCGGCAAAGAACCGTGGTATGTCATCGCGCCCGGAGAGAAAGCGAACCTGTCGTCCCAGCCCCAGTCGCCCCGCCTGCCAACGAAACCGTGTCGCGCGATCCTGGCCGACAATGAGAAATTGCACGCGCCTTTGCAAACGCGGAGGCAAAGACGCCACGGCCTGCAGCGAGCGGTCCACGCCCTTGACGCGAAACCCGGAGCCGACTTGCAGAAGCAGTAATTGATCGTCAGAAATCGCAAAGTCATGACGCAGACTGGCACGTTGCTCTGCATCGCGCTCACTGACCCGACGATCGGTAGATATGCCCGGTGGCAAATGCAGCAATCGCTCACCACAATCCGGATAGTGCTTCTGATAGACCTGCCGCTGCAGTTCCGACAAGGTCAACACCCGGGTACGACTGTGACTGCCAAATACCGCTTCTTCATAGTGTTTGAAATGATAATAGCGTGGCGTGTACTGATAATAGCTACCCCGCTGCGTGTGGGCTTTCTCCATGAAGCAGGGATCTGCCGCGTAGTAGATATCGAGTCCCGGCATCTTGTTGAAGCCGATCACCGCATCCACTGGCGCGCTTTCCAGCGCCGCCATTACCCACTTGCTGAAATTCTTGTAACGGGTCAATCGCGTCGGCCCTTTGACCGGCACCTGCACATAGTCGATTCCTTCCGGTACCTCACCCTGCCACCTGAATGCATAGACCCGTACCTGATGGCCTCGCTGACGACACTCCAGGGCAATGCGCATGAAGTCCCGTTGCTGGCCGCCGTAGGGAAAGTATGAGTGAATGAGAAGGGCGAACTGCATGGCTATCAGTTCACAAGCTCGGTGAACTTTTGCCACACCTGATCAGGCTGATGCGTCGCAAAACAGGGCGGTACAACCGGGAACGTCTTGCCGTCGAAATTATCGCTGATGCCCGGGCC
>CAZQFA010000004.1:90234-125381 GCA_964592245.1 uncultured Pseudohongiella sp.
ACTTCGGTAAAGTTTTCCTCGACTACCCAGTCGAACTGCAGATCGCTATGGGCACGCTTGGCATCGGTCACTGCAGGCAGTGTGTGAATGATGTCTCCAAGAGACGAAACCTTGACTATCAAAACTCGCAATGGGGCTAAGTCCTTGTTGTTATCGTGTCACTCAAAGTGCCAGCTCGTGAATGGCGGCCAGTGCCATTTCCGGTTTGATATCGGTCAGGCAGCGCTTGTGCCCATACGGGCATTCCCGTTTGAAGCAGGGCCGGCACTCGATTTGTGTGGACAGTAATTTTACCTTGTCTGTCAGTGGAGGTGTAAATTCAGGAGACGTGGAACCATACAGTGCTACGATCGGTTTCCCCAGTGCCGCAGCCACGTGCATCAGGCCGGAATCGTTGCTGACTACGCATTCGGCCTGTGACAACAGATCGATCGCTTCACCCAGCGAGGTTTTACCAGTGAGGTCGTGGCACTTTTCAAGTTGCTCGTTCTCGATATCTGCCAGCACCGCCTCGGCCATCAACTGATCATTGGCCGAACCAAAGATCCATACCTGCCAACCCGCTCGCAGCAGATAATTACTCAGCTCTGCGAAGTGTTCTGCTGGCCATTGCTTGGAACTGCCGAACTCTGCCCCCGGGCACAGTGCCAACACGGGTGCCGTCGATTTGAGTCCCAGCCTGTTGCGTGCCTGATGGATTTGTTCAAACCGGGTGGTCAATGCAGGCCGCGGAATGTCTTCCGGTGGCCGACTGGCATGCCCTGTTCCCAGTGCCGCAAAGCGCTGCACCATCAAAGGAAAGACCGCCTTGTTCAGACTGCGGCAGTCATTGAGAAGGCCATAGCGCATCTCTCCGCGCCAGCCGACACGCCGTTTGATGCCGGCATGAAAAGGAATGAGTGCCGATTTAAAGGAATTGGGCAGGACGATGGCATCGGTAAAGCCCGATGTGCGCAACTGCTTGCCAATCTGGCGACGCTTGCCCAATGCCAGCTCACCGTGTTGCAGATCGAGGGCGATGCTGTGGCTGACTTCCGGCATGCGCTCCAGCAAGGGCAACGTCCATGCAGGCGCCATCACGGTGATCTCGCAGTTGCTGTGGCGCTGCCTGAGTACCTTGTAGAGTGACTGCGACATGACCATGTCCCCGACCCAGGAGGGACCGATGATCAAATAGCTGGGTTTGTCCTGAACTTGCAAGATTGCTTGGCCGAATGAAAGTGTCTGGGAGAGATGACGGACTGCAGTGTTACTAACGGAGTCAGCTTCGGTTTTCCGGCGTCACGCGCAGTACTTCATTGACTGTCGTCAGTCCGGCCGCCACTTTCTGCGCGCCACTCATACGTAGGCTGAGCATACCATCCTTGTAGGCCTGACGCCGTAATTCGGGCAGATTCCCCTTGTCATCGGCGTACTGCTGCAGCGTCTCGGAAAAGGGCATGACTTCATAGATGCCCTCCCGGCCCATGAAACCGGTCTCGCGACATTCCAGGCAACCCGGCGCCTCGTGAGCCTTGGCAGGTAGCTTGACCTTCCAGGGCGCAGTCAGTGTTTCCCAGGCCTGCGGGTCAACCTGGGCCGGTTGTCGGCAATGGGGGCACAGTACTCGTACCAGACGCTGTGCCATGATGCCAACGACGGTGGCCTTAAGCAGATAGGGTGGCACGCCCAGTTCCAGCAAGCGGGTAATGGCAGACGGCGCATCATTGGTATGCAGCGTGGTAAAAACCAGATGGCCGGTGAGTGCGGCCTGAATCGCCATTTCGGCAGTAGCCAGATCACGCACCTCACCGATCATGATGATATCCGGGTCCTGTCGCAGCAGGGCTTTGACCCCATCGGCGAAATTCAGGTCGATGTTTTCCTGCACCTGCATCTGATTGAAACTGTCTTCAACCATTTCGATGGGATCTTCGATAGTACAGACGTTGACTTCTTCTGTGGCCAGTGATTTCAGTGTCGAATACAGCGTTGTGGTCTTGCCACTACCGGTAGGGCCGGTAATGATGACAATGCCATGATTGCTGCCAATAATCTGATTCCAGCGTTGCAGGTCTTCATTGCCCAGGCCCAGCTCGCGAAAGGGTTTCAATAAGACTTCCGGATCGAATATTCGCATGACCAGCTTCTCGCCAAAAGCCGTTGGCAGTGTGGACAGTCGCAGTTCTATCTCATTGCCTTGCGGGCTCTTGGTCTTGATGCGGCCATCCTGCGGTCGTCGTTTCTCGGCGACATTCATACGCCCAAGAATCTTCAGGCGACTGGTGACGGCACTGAGGGCTTGCATGGGCAAGGCGTAGACGGTGTGCAGCACGCCATCGATGCGGAAACGAATGCTGCCCTGATCACGCCGTGGCTCGATATGAATATCACTGGCACGCTGTTCGAAAGCATATTGCAATAACCAGTCGACGACGTTGACGATGTGCTGGTCATTGGCCTCCGGATCCTTGAGCTTGCCCAGTTCCAGCATCTGCTCGAGATTGCCAATGCCCTTGCCGACAACACTGCCGCGGGTGGCGCCACGAATGGACTTGGAGACACTGTAGAATTCGGTATTAAGTCGTTTGATATCGACCGGATTGGCCACTACACGCCGGACCGATTTTTGGGATGTGTGTTCCAGTACTGAAACCCACTCTGACAAATACGGTTCGGCACTGGCAACGACAACGTCGTGCTCATTATCCTCAACACACAATATCTGGTGACGCTGAGCGAATTTGTGATCCATCACCAAAGTGACTTTGGCGACATCAATTTTCAACGGGTCAATGCGATAGTAGTCCTGCCCGCACTGTTTGCTTAGCGCGCGGGTGAGCGATTCAATATCGAGTTTTTTGCCAGCGGCGAGCTTGTCGGTAAAACCCAGATCCGCCAGATACTGCACCGGATGCTTTTCGCGATGCTCAGCGGCATGCCGATTGGCAATGGCGTAGTCGTAGTCTTCCTGATCGATACGGCGGTCCGCCAGCAAGCCCTCAAGGAAATCTCGCAGGTCGAGTGTTGCTTGCTTGTGCGCTGGAACGTTGCTACTGGGTGTGACTACAGCCATGGGATTAACTCTTGGGTAGCCCCGGCGCGGCAAACGACGGGATCAAGTGAGCCACAAGTGTAACCCTGCCCCGGGCAAAAACAAACTCCGGCTCCGACTTGGAGGTGGAATAAGGTGAGGTATTTCAAGGTTTTGCTGAAAATTCGCTGGCGGGCCAGTCAAGGGCCCGCCGCGATTTATTCGACCAGCTTGATCCAGTCACCCTCGTTTGGCTGACCACTGGGGTAATAACCGTTGAGCAAACGCAGTGTTTGTTCCGGATAATTGGCAATCGGGCTCTGCTGCGCGACGACGGCAAAGTCGAAATACTGGCTGGCCTGCACATAGCGGATGCGCGGCTCTATACCGGAGGCAAGTTCACCACGCTGAATGGGCCGGAAAGTGCGAATGGATTGCAGCGCCAGATCGTCAACAGCGTCGACATCATCGCCATCTTTAATATCAGCACGCAGGGTGAACACACGGGGACCAAAGTAAATGACAGCAAGGCGTTGGGCTACGCCGGTCTCCGCAGACGTCGTCATACCGGTGTGTCCGACCAGACCATATTGCTGCAAGGGCTCGGATTTTTGCAGGTTGGTAATGCCCAGTTCATCGCGAATATAGTCTCGCGGAGAAATATTGCTTTGTGCCCGCTGCGCAGCAATACGCATCACCCCGACCTCGGGATTGCTGGCAGTGACTGTTGTTGGTGTCTCGGTAATCTCCCAGGCATCAGGAAACACGACCGTATAACCCATCAGATTCTGGTAGTAACGGTTGCGAGTATCGGTCTGACGGGCGGCATTGCTTTCACCGACGATCAGGCCATTGATATGAGTCCGAAAGGCGGCGTTATCGGTCTGCGTAATCTCGCCTTCGCCCAGTTGACCTACCGAGGCGATGGCTTCCTGCAGTCGGGTATCGTTGCGTGGGTGAGTAGCAAACAGACCGTGATAGCTGCCGCGGTTACCCTGTACCCGGCGATTGAAGTCTTCCTGATTTTTAAGCACCGTGACCACATCAATCATCGCCGAGGGGTCATAACCGGCCTCCAGTAAGTACTCGGCCCCCAGACTATCCGCTTCCAGTTCGGCTTCCCGACCAAAACCACTCAGGCCGGTCTGTGCCCAGATAGAAGTCACCTGGGAGATCTGTGAGCCGGCGTAACCACTACCGGTTGCCACTGCAGTGACGAAACCGCCGACAGTAGATGCGGCATTGGCCAAGGCCCCGCGTGCCTGTTGTTGTACCGCATGGCGCGCGGTGATGTGACCGATTTCATGGGAGATCACCGCGGCCAATTGCGCCTCGGTATTCATGAACGTCAGCAGCCCGCGATTAACGTAGACATAGCCGCCCGGCAAAGCCATCGCGTTAATGTCCGGGCTGTCGATGATAAAGAACTGGTATTCCAAACCTGGCCGGTGACTGACGGCAGCCAGGCGATTGCCGACTTCACGCACGTAGGCGAGCAATTCCTCGTCTTCATACATGGGCATGCTGGCGAGAATCTTCTCATGCTCTTCGGCGCCAATTTCCTTTTCCCGGTTCTCGGACATCAACACCAGATTGGCGCCGCCGGTTGCCGGATTCACCGCACAGGAAGTCATTGCCACCAACAACAGCGCCACCAGAAATATCAGCTGGATATTTCTGACCGGGTTAAACGCTGCAATTGATTGGGCTTTCGGCCGTCGAACCGGAATTGTCATAGTGCCACCTGTCTTTACTTACTCGGTTTAGGGGCAGCTGGAATCTGTTTTAGCTGCCATTAACGAATTGCTTGAGTTGAGTTGCCAGCCGGCTGCAGGCATTGGCCTCCACCCTGGCAATCAACGGAATAGGTACAACAAGAGCTGGCAGATAGGATTGTCCGGAAGCGTCCGTATTGATAGTGCCGACGTTGGTCAGGGATCCCACATCCCAGACACGGGCGTCGAAGTTGGCGTCGTCTTCCCAGGTACCAAAGCCGAAACAACCGCCGCCACCTGGACCGATCGTACAAGAAATAGAGCCGGCACGGTCGGTGGTTTCAGTGAAGCCGTCGACCCAAACGATATAGCGCACACCAAACTCGTTCATTTTGGCCGCTACAACGTCTTCGGCCATAAGCTGTTCGAGATCACGCGTGCGCAGCGGTGCAGTGCGGGGTTCGAACCACGGGAACATGGCATCGATGAATTCCTGTTCAGGAATAACACTGAGGGCGTCTTCGCCGCGCGCCATGCGATCGCCGACACATTCAACAAATTCCGACCGGGTTTCGTAGTCGCTGGCCTGACGGCGGCCGAGGATAACTACTGACTCGTGGCTTTCAATGCCGGTTTCCGCCCGCCGAAATTCATCGACAGTGGTACTCGTGCACGATGCCAGTAAACCGACAAACAGCATTGCAATAGTAGCGAGCCTAGCATTTGACCATTCAAGAGTAGCGTTCATAACTAACCTCAAATCACGACCGGGCAGCCCGGGAATCCAACCAGTCTCGAACCTCGGGCACCTGGCTGAAGCTCAATGAAAAGCTTGAAGCCAGGTCGCGCAGAGCAACAATCGCGGCTTCATTGATTGAGGCCTCTGCTGAGCGGAACGATTCGGTTGGTGTTTTGCCGTAGGAGGTCAACACCCAATCTGCAATGTAATCTCCTTCGGCGGAGAGCAGGCGCATGTTGTACTTGATCCAGACTTCGTAGACATCCAGTTTGGTTTTGGCTGGCAGTGCCAACTGGAATTCTTCAATCGCGGGGGCAAATACAGCGTCTACATTCTGATTTTCAGCCTCTTCCAGACTGTTCACTGTAACCACGTTTTCAAACATGGCCGGAAGAATGGCATTGAACAATTCGATGTGGGAAACCCCACTGGCAATATTGTATTCCTCCTGGCCGGTTTCGGAATACTCGATGTAAGAAAAGTCGCGTAGCGCATCGTCGTAATAGACCGCTACAGTGACGGGCAACTTGGCGATGTTCGGAGTCGGGAAATCGCCTTCAATGACGACGTTGTTGACGCCACATCCTGCCAACAGCAATAGCAACAGCGCGGCGCCCGGCAGCTTGCCCAGGGACCGTAAGCGTGTGTAAAAACTGTGTGTTGTGCTTGTCATAATTTGACCTGTGTTGCCTGCATACTTGTGACTTCAACGGAAGTCGTTTAACCCCACAAATGTACCACCATTTCGCTGCGTCATCTCCCGCATCAGGGTCGCATATCGATAAACGCTCTGTTGAAATCGTTGAGGACCGGCAAATATGGTCGGGAAGCCAATGCCGTGGATGCGTACCAGCCTGTTGCCATTCTCATCCTCGACGTTGATGCGGTCAATCGTTTGTAGCACGTCCTGAATCGATCCCCCCGGCTGGAAGTCATCGCCGAGCACATAAATACTGATTTTCTTGTCCGGCGCATAGAAGGTGTTAATGGCCCGTGTCACTCCTTCTACAGGGCTGCTGTTACTGTAGGGATTCCAGGTGCGCAACGTGGAGAGAATCTGGTTACGACGCGCCGGCGTGTCGGGTATCCAGTCGCCACGATAGGAATCGAACATGTAATCGCCCATGTCGTTCATCACCTGTATTCCCTTTACTTCCGGGTAAACGTTCAACGTGTTGTCGATCACGTCCAGCATTTTGTTCCAGCTGGGGTTATTGAACATACTGCCCGAGGTATCGATGACAAAAATAATGTACTCGCTGTCCACCGGCACACCACCGACGGCGTTATTCTCCGGTGCCACCGTGTTGGCAAGCAGGCGTTGCATCTCCTCGGTCATGGATTGCCGGGCGCGCCGCAGTTCTCCGATTTCCTCAGTGGTATCCTCAGCCAGCTGGCGCGAGGAATTGAAGCGGCCGCGCACATCATTGAGGTCGCGGCGCAGGCGCGCAACACGTTCCTGCATGGACGATAATTGTTCGCGTTTCGCATTCAATTCGCGATTGAGAATCGTCGTTTCACCACGGATAGCGAACAGCTGTTCCTGCAATTCCTCGACCGTCGACTCGGGTGTCACTTCGGTAAATTCAATAGTAATAGGCGCCGAGGTCTTGGTGATCATCAGCAGGATGATCATGGCACCAAAACCACAGGAGGCCACGTCCAGAAAGGACACGGTAAAGGAATCGGTTTCGCGATCTCTTCGTTTCCTCATGCTTTCTCAAGCTCCAGCCTTGCCCCGCAAGTCAGGTTTCCGGTTGTACCGCTGCTCATCACAGTCCTGTTCATCATGGCCAATCCTTCGATGGCGTCAGGAAAGAACCTTGCGAGTATTGTGCCAGCTGCCAATAGGCAGCAGAGGCGCTCGGGTCTCCTTCCAGCGGCATCAATATCACATTGACCGGAATTCCCTGGGGAAGTACTTCAACGGCATCCTCAAACAGCTCCAGCCGGTCCCGTGGCGAAATGGTGTTGGCATTACTATTACGACCATTCAGCGTCGGCAGGCCATCGGTGATCAAAAAAATATTGTCCGGCAGTGGTGACATATTGGCCACTGCCTGAAACACCTGCTCCAAATTAGTGCCATTGTCCGGCACCAGCTGTCGCATTGCCTCTATACCGGAATTCAACTGATCACGGTCCGCCACTTCCAGCCAGCGATCCATCTCCACACCCGGCATGATACTGGCGCTGTCATCAGCGAATTCCCAAATCTGGTACTGACTGGTCACCGGTAGCTGGGTACTGACCCAGTCAACGGTTCTGACAACTCGTTGCCATTTCGGCGCCGTCAGTTTGCGAGCCGGCGGCATGTTGCGCGTACGGATAATGTTCACCAGCGTGCTGTCGAGCATACTGGCCGAACTGTCTACCAGTAGCAGAATGCGCTGCCCACCGAGGAATAGCCCGGACAGGTACTGGCGGTTGCCATCGCCGATATGCTGGCGAATGCTGTTGCCTTCCTGCTCCATCGCCTGCGCTTGCAGACGCATGATGTCCTGTTCCAGTTGCTCGATGTCCGCGCGCAATTGCTCTTCGCTCTCGACGGTGGCCAAACTGGAGTTTTCCAGAGCGGCCAGCTCTTGCAGAAAAGTATCTACCTCTTCCTGAATGCGGCTGGCCAATCCTTCTGCGGTGACTACTTCCAGACTGACATCGTCAACGGTATTACGTAGTTCGACCAGATTTTCCTGGCCCTGTTCCACTTCTTCTTCCAATAAATTGATTTCCGCGGACAACTCCGGTGTCGTTTCCGCGTCCTGATTGGTGCTGGTGTGATCAAGAATCAGGAAGATAAGAATAACCGCGCCAAAGCCACAGAACATGACGTCCAGGAAGGACAGGCTAAGCGGATTAACCTTGCGTCGTTCGTTCTTGTTACTCATCGGCTACTCGTATGAGGCTGATACTGTCGCTGGTCGTCGAGAACTGGATGCGATCCCCCAGCTGCAATCGCTGCCGTGCCTTGGCCTTGCTTTGATTCACCGTAACTCCCGACAGCTCGGTTGTCAGATAGAGCTCATCGTCCTGGCTTTCAATACGGCCCAACGTTTCTGGCAGACCGCTGATGTTCAACGTCAGGCAGTTACTGGCGACACTATGACCATTCGTTCCATTAGTGTTCTGAATCGTCAATCCGCGCAGGGGAAAGGCGCGGTGCCGGAATAATGCATGGGTCGGCTTTTCCACCTCGGTCACCGGGCCAACGGTATCACTCTTGCCCACCGGCAGAGCCTGCACGAGATGTATGCCACTGTCGCCAGCACGAATGTGATCATGGTGCTTCAGGCTGCCTGCCAACACAGCGTCAGCAGCAAGCACTTGCTTGTCGGCGAATGGTTCCAGGATGGCCATGAAACCGGGCAACTCGGCCAGCTCCGCACTGAGCAACAGCCGTACCTGATTATTGCCAGCCAACGCCAGCAATTGCTGCAGGATTTTTTTGTAGTAGCTGTTGAGATTGGCGACCAGACTTTCGCGCGGCAGCTTGGCGGTGTGTGTATTGGCACCGGACTGCAGTTCCAGAATCAGGTTGCCGTCCTGCTGATCCTGCGCCAGCCAGGCTGGCAACGCGTTGTACAGTTGCTGCTCCGATTCCGCATTGTGTTGCGGGTTGAAACGACACTGCTGAATGAACAGGCCGGTGGCCAATTGCATCATCAGATTCATGAAATGCTGGCTGCCAACGCCGGGCACCTGAATCACTGACTCGGTGCCGAGTTTGTCTTCATCTACAGTTAGCTTACTCAAGACCACCTGATGCAGTTGCAGGTCGGCAAACAAAGTGGTCTGGGCGGGCTCTGCATGCATGACAGCGGCCAGTGCCGAATCCACCACGCCTGCCGCCTGCATTGGACTG
Source organism: uncultured Pseudohongiella sp. (assembly GCA_964592245.1). Classification (GTDB taxonomy): domain Bacteria; phylum Pseudomonadota; class Gammaproteobacteria; order Pseudomonadales; family Pseudohongiellaceae; genus UBA9145. The sequence goes on from CAZQFA010000004.1 coordinate 99,564, forward strand.
TGCTGCACCAGTCCCAATAAGATCGAAAGTTGCTGGCGTGAGAAGTTGCCGGGCACAGCAAAAATGACGTCCCCGGTAACATTGCCAATCTCGGCCAGATGCTGCAGATGCGCATGGGCGATGTCGGCGTAGTGGCGGAAGCTGTTGCCGTGGGAAATCGGATCGAGACTGAGCTCGCTCCAGTACTTGTTGTAACTCTGGGTAGGCTTCAGCCGTGCCTGCTTTTCCGCCTCGGCGCCGAGATGGACGATCTTGCCGTCTGCCAGAGCAAAACCGGGACTGCGAGCGATAATGCCCGATTCGTCACCAATCTTGATGTCTCTGTCATTGAGTTCGATTACCGTCAGTGTCATGCCTACTCATCTCGCTCCGGAACCTGTAAATGGCGAATCATGCGCTCGTCACAGTAGTTATTACAATCCAGTACCAGCCGGTCCTGTAATAGCTGCAACTGGTGCAGCAGGAACATCAGGAAAATACTGACCACCAGGGCCACAAACGTCGAGTTAAACGCCACGCCCAGTGACACCGTCACGCCGACAATGTCTCCACTTACCGCCTGATAGGCCTGCCCCAGAGCGGTACCGATACCACGCACGGTGCCAAGGAAGCCAATTGAAGGTATGGCCCAGGCGATATAACGGACGATGGTTAGCTCGGTTTCCATGCGGTCGGCTTCGGTCTCACAGGTGTCGCGCACCGTATTCGCCACATCCTGAATGTTATGAGTGCTCTGGAAGCGATGCAGTCCGGCCAGAATCGCCCGCGGCAGAAGATAGTCGCGCTCTTTTTCCGGCAAGGCCTGTACCGGTCGCGCGTAATTGCGCGCGTCCTCGGGCAAGATACTCATTCCGTCCGACACCTGTATCAATGTGCGATCAAGCAGCGAACGCTGACGAAGTGTGTGTTGCGCCTTCATGCCGATAATGGAGACTGCCCACAGCATGAGAATGATGCAGGTCTCTTGCTCAAAATCGCGCAGGATAATAAAGACTGAACGTTCAGGAACGAAATTCTCGTCAGTTTCCTGCAGCAGGTTCTGTTGTTCCTGAATCAATTCCGCATTGGGACGAATAATGGTCACGTAGGTCGCATGCACAATGATCACCGCGAATATCAGTGTCCCGATCTGGAATAGTGTTTCGTATAACGAGCCCTGCTTCATAGTCTTTTCCTGTCTTGCCAATCCTTGTTCATCACCGGTCAGATATCCACCGGAAATGAGACCCCCAGATCCTGGGAAATTTCTTCTGTGGGGATAAATCGTTCTGGCGACTCTTCGTCGTCCGCGTTTTGTTCTGCGTCACTCTGTTCCGCTGCCGCCGAATCATCGTCGGCCTGCTCTTGCTGTGACGCCTGATCGGTCTGGTTCTGTGGCGTCGTGTTGTCTTGTGCCTGCAAGGAACCGGCACTACTCAACAAGAGCAGCCAGCAGGCCAACAGGATTGCTCTGCGCAGCACTATCATGGCTGGATCGCCTCTGGTGGGTCCAGATAGCGCGCTACGCGGAAACCCACGTCATCCCGAGGCTCGACGCCAAAATCCCGGAACGACAATCGCATTTCAGTGATAGCACCGTGGGCCCAGCTCGACCCGCGAATGGTATGGAACTCACCTGACTCCGGTCCCATCGGGTCAACTTCGACACCACCGAAGGCGCCGGTGGAACCGTAGTGGTCGTGGACCCACTCCGCGACATTACCCGCCATGTCGTAGACTTCATGATAGTTCGGGCGGAAGGAACCTACGGGCGCCGTTGCAAAGTGATTGTCGTTGTAGTCGAACATCACCTGACCCAGATACTGTTGCACAGTGACATCAGCGAAGTTGCCTGAGTTCTCCGGCGGTGGCAGGTCGTCACCCCAGGGATAACGCAGTGTTTCACCGCTACCGTTGGTGCGCGCTGTCCATGCCCACTCGGCCTCTGTGGGGAGACGATAGCCGGTGGAGTCAGGATTGAAGCCGACGACCTCGTCGCCGTCGACCTGATAGAACACGTCAATGCCTTCCTGCTCGCTGAGCCAGTTGCAGTACAGTGCCGCTTGCGTCCAGGTCACACGTACAACAGGTTGTGCTTCATTGTTCAGAGTAACGCCCTGTACCGTGCCGGAGGTATGTTGCGGATCGAACAGGCGGAACTGGGCGTTAGTGACTTCACGCAGCCCCATGTAGAAAGGTCGCTCCAGTTGAATTTCCCGCAAAGTCTCGTTCGGCCGTCTGCCGGCTTCACGACGCGACGCCCCCATGGTGAAAGCGCCGGGATAGAACAGCTTTAACTGCTGTCCGGCCGCTGTACTGATCATCGGCTCGATTTGCTCCAGTCGTGCCTGCTCCAGCGACTTCAGGGTGACGCGAATCTGCTGATCCAGCCCGGGCCGGGAAGTGAACTCCGTGCTATAGGGTACGTAGCCGTCGCGGCGGATTTCCAGCTGCTGGCTGGCTGCCATGAGCTCGATAGTCTGGTTTGCGGAACCGCGGGATACACCATTGACGAACAATTCGGCGTCGGCGGGCTCGGTAATGATTTGTACGTTTGCCATCACCGGATCAAGGGCAACTGACAATTCCCGCTCCTGGTTGGGTTCGGTGCGAATCGACCGGCGCGATGATTGATAACCATTCTTGAAGAACGTCAGCTCGTGGTTCTCGCCAGGCGTCAAAGCCACTTCCAAAGGCGTCAGACCAACGAAGTCGCCGTCAACAGTGACGCTGGCCTCGTTAGGCGTGCTGCGGATGAATACCAGCCCGTCTGCCGGCTCCAGCTCCACTTCCGGAATCACAAAATCTTCACCGGCGATGATGTCGAACTCTTCCTGCCAGGCCTTGTGACCCGATGCGCGCAAGGTGATTTGCTTCTGCCCCTGTAAAATCTCTGCAGTCATTGGTGTGCTGCCAATGACTTCGCCATCGACCATCACTTCGGCGCCAGCCGGGGCGGTAGCCAGAGTGACGTTGGCCCAGGCGGGTAACAGCTCGGCATGAAAGCTTTGTTCCACTTCACGGCCTTCAATTTCAATTGTCTGGATGTGTTCGAGGTACCGGTCACGCGCAATAGACAAGGTGTGCTCGCCGGCTTCAACAGGAATATCAGTCAGCGGCGTTTCGCCGACATCGATACCGTCAATACGAACGCGGGCACCAGCCGGTGCCTCGGTCGTGATAGTCACGATGCCCGGCAGTTTGCGCATTTCAAAGGCATGAGTTTGCGCCTGATCGCTGCCGACGATCAGCAGGGTGTCACTGTCGTAGTAGCCTGGATTGCTCAGCGTCAGTTCGTAAGTGCCAGTGCGGATCAGGTAACGCTGGCCCATGCGAAAATTCATACCGCCGTCGATTTCAATCTGCGCCGTAATCGGCTCGACTTCTACTGATACCGACTTGGCGGTCATGACAAACCAGCCGGCAGTGGCGGCAAGCACTACACCAACGGCGATAATCAGGTGATGCCATTTGGGCTGGTAAGAAAACTTGCTGACTTTTTCCGTGTTGGGGGAAAAGTCTATCGGGACAATAGGGTCGGATGTCCCATAATCCTGTTTTTTATCGTCAATGCTGGCCATGTTTACCTGCTTGTGGCGACTACACGCTCTTCGCAGCGCAAGATCACTGCGTCCGGTGTCTGGCCATAGCCAACCACAAATTCCTCACGTACTTCCCGATAACCTGCGCGGCTGCCAACGGCGACATAGCGACCCGGCTTCAGCGACAGCGTTTTTTGTTGAAACAAACCAAGATCACCGTGACGCAATAAAGTCACGTCGGTGAAATTGTCAGAAATAAATTGCACATCGACCGGCACTTGTGAAACTTCCAGCAGGGATTCGAGCTCATTCAACTGTGCCGTGAGCACCGGGCCGGCATTGTCGATATTGCGCCCGGTGTAATACACATCCAGCGTTTCCTGATACACCGCCTGATCGGCAAAGCGTTCCGGATTGTCGATAGCGTAAACCAGCAAGCGATCAAGCTGCGCGCGCTTGGCGGCATAATCGCGCCCCTGTGTTGCGAACAACAAATTCGGGTCAATCGCCAACACCTCATCATACAAATCGACGGCCTGCTGCCATTGTTCGTTGCTTTCTGCTTCCTGAATACGGGCACGCAACGCGGTGATCTGGGCATTGGCGACTTCGTTTTCGGTCTGCACGATTGCTGCCCGTGCCTGCTCGGGGTTCACCCCCATTGCGGAGGCTTCCTCGAAGGCGGCAATGGCTTCTTGCGGATTACCACTCTCCAGCAAACTGTAGCCGCGAGACATAATGCGACTGAACTCGACTTCACGAATGGCCGCTGACATATCCTGAACACGTGCTTGTGCGCGCTCGTTGACACTGTCCAGCGCAATTATCTCGCGGAACACATCGCGGGCAGCGGCGAATTCACCATCCTCGGCCAGCTGTTCGGCATCGACGAACAAGGCGTTCACTGCATCCAGTGAGCGTGCCCGTTGCAGCCCCTGTTGTGCGACAGTGCTTTCCGGATCAAACAGCAAGGCCAGTGAGAATTTGTCTTCAGCCAACGCGGCATCACCGGCTGTCAATGCACTCTGACCGGCAGCAAGGGTCGCTGTAAATTCCTCGTCAGTGCGATCGAGCAGCGCCTGCAGCTGATCGCGCGAGCGCACGTAATGCGTTGTCGCGTCGACGAATGCCTGGGTGCGGTAATAGTCATCGCCGATACTGGCCTGTTGCAGCGCCGTTTCGTAAGCCGCCGGTGCCCAGGTTGTCACTTCCAGTGCCTCCAGCGCATCCTGATGCTCAAGCAATGTGGCCAATACGTCTTGTGCTTCTTTGCGCTGCCGCGCCCGCTGCGCTTCTTCGAAGGGAGAAATAGTAGAAGCCGGCTCGGCTGTCTGCTGGGAAGATTGCGGAGTAGCGACATTGACGCGTCGCTCCAGCGGCAGTTCGTATTCGGTGACCAGGGCTGGCAGGACAAAGATCACCGCCAGCGCCAATAGACCGAGCACGCCCAGTCCTATCCACATCCAGGCGGGTGGTTTATTGCTGCTTACAGCGGTAGTGGGATGAAACTGAAACTCATTGCTGTGCTCAGCGCCCGGTTCTATGCCCTCTGGCTTGATCGAATCTTTGTCTGACATCGGTTACGTCTTCAGGCTCTCCAGACTCTCCAGACCCACTTGGCTCTCGAGTCTCATCGTCCATGTTGATAAATTAAGTCGAACTACAGTTCGCCGTTTTCCGCAGCATAGATATCTGCCAGGATTTCGCGCCATTGTTCGTATTGCTCTTCGACGGTACCAGTCAGTGTAATTGTGCGATCTTCAAGATTGATGACACGGGGAGCGACTTCGTTTTCCAGTGACTGCCCAAGCTCTTCCAGCGCCTCCATGTGCATCCGCGCTTCGGCCTGTTTGTCGAAGCCGCTCTTGATCAGGTAAGCACCGGCACCGACACCCACTGCGCCACCGGTTTGTGTCGCATAGTTGCCGCCGCTGGTCGCTGCAGCCAGACCACCAAGCACTACTGCCGTGCCGGCAATAAAGCGTCGGCGCGCGGAATCGCGCAGTTCACGCAACTCGATAGTTTCTTCGTAACTTTGCTCACGCCAGGAGTCATAGGGCAGGCGCATCTGCCGTGTATAGGTGGCGTAATAGTCCTGTACGGTATCGATGAACATGAAATCACGTTCGCGGATCTGCTCAATACGATTCAACAATGGATCGTTTTCCGCCGGCAGTGCCGTCAGTTCCGCATAGCCGTTGCGATTCTCTACCAGGTACTCATCGAAGGCATCCGGCGCAAAGCGTTCGGCAAAGCGCATCTTGGAGACCGCACGAATCTCGGTAATGCGGTTGTCGCTAATGTTGGCTTCACGATAGGCCAGCAAGTCGTTGGCGATATTGTTATAGATCACCTGAAACGGGTCGTTCTGCTGACGCTGCACCGGCTCGTAACTGAACTGGCTAATGACCTCGGAGTATTCGCGTGTGTACCACTCGCGGCCGGTAGAGTCGGTCACGGTAATGCGCATGGCCATGGCTTCACCATTGGATTCCAGGATAGTGCCATTGATGACCACATCCATGGGACTGGCATTGTTCGGCATCAGGCGCACGATGCCCCAGTTGCCTGAACGCTGCAGGGTTTCCGACAGCAAGAACGGCGCATAACGGGACTCGGCAACGCGGATTTCGTGATTAACAATTTCCTCATCCGCTTTCTTGATCTCGTCCAAGCCGGGATCGAAGATGGCGACGCCCACATCCATGAGCATTTCTTCCGGCACGGACTCACTGGCCTGCACAACCGGTGTGTAGGATGTCGTCTTCACCGTATGGGTCGCACAAGCCGTGGCATAGAACGCCAGCGTCAGCATTGCTACTGTATTTCTGAATCGGCTTATCGATACTTGGTTCATTACTCGTCACCTTCGGCAATGCCGGTATAACGTCGGTATTCATCCCACAGCGCTTCGCGCAACTCCGGATCGGGCTCGCTCATGGCAGCCTCGCGCAACTGTCGCGCGACAACATCGTCATCACGACCACTGGGAATGTCTTCCGGTGGCGGGAACGTCTCGGCCCGACCGGAACTCTGTTGTACTGTTTGTGAAGCGGCAACCACCCCGGAGGTGGCATCGGCGCTTCCGCTTGGCAGTGTTTGTGGCTGGCTGGCGTTGGCGCCACCGGCAGCACCGCCGCCACTGTCGAGAATCGCGACACTGCCTGCCTGATTACTCTCACGCTGGGCGCGCTCGCGCTCACCGAGAATAAAGCCATCAAAGTCTTCATAGCCGCGGCGCAGGCGCTCGTCGAGCACGGCAGCACGTTCGGCTGCTGTCATGGTGCCAGTCTGGCCGGAAGTCGAGGCTTGCGCTGTCTGGCTTCCCCCACCAAGCGTGCCTGAAGGCAACGTATCAAGACTATAATCTCCACCTGGGGCGCCTAAACTGCCACTTGACGAACCTGAAACTCCACTTTGGCCATCTGCCAGATCGCCAGTGGCGCTGTCACGGCCACTGCCCTGGGAGCCGCCGTCGCCAGGTAACCGGGATTCGGTCCCCGCAGTCTGACCGGGCGAGTTGCCGCCTGTTTGTTGACCCGAGGCATCGCTGCCAGATTGACCGGCTGTCTGCGCCGGAAAACTGATTGTGCCAGCAGCGGAATCGGCGCCTGATGTGCTGCCGCTCGGCGTGCTCTGGCTGCCAGTAGTGCCGGCCGTGCTGCTACTCGAGCTGCTCGAAGACGGCGCACCCGAACTGCTGCTAGAGGCTGTCGATGTGCTCGGCGACTGACTTGAAGAGGAAGACGACGGCATGCTGCTTGAAGGCGACGATGACGAAGAAGTCGACGGCGAAGGCATCGATGGCGAACTGCTCGAAGAACTCGACGAGGAAGACGGCATCGACGGCATGCTGCTGGATGAGGAGCTTTGCTGCATCGACGACTGACAAGCCAACAAGACGCCGCTGACGCCGGTAACCAGAATAATTCTGGCCAGCGGGCGCATTAACTGGTTAACGGTGTGACTTCGCATGTCTGACTCACTATTCATAAATACTGTATTGGGCCCGAAGGTGACTTGTTTCAACCCGGGCAGGTTTGTCACGTTTGCCGATATTAGGCACTTTTCGTGACCACTTACGCGTTGTTTTTGCGTGATATCCAAAACTGTCGCTGCCGGTAAATCCCGCAGCCAGCAATGGCATCCTGCCTGTTGTAGCGCTGAAGGCCTTAACTGGCGCTTAATAGCCCTGATCTGAGCCTGTTAGTCCACGTTAGAGTACATGGACTGCTCTTGCCACCATGACTGTCGCGATTTTCAGTACCAGTAGCGATATCGAAAATGGTGGCCTTCCGAGTCCTGGGCCTGACCATCGACGATCATGGGCCTGAATATCTTGCTGCGAATGGCTCTTCGCAACTGGTTCAACTGCCGGCTGTTTTCCTCGGTTTCCTCACTAATGATCGTAATATCGCGCGGCGCACCATATTGGGTCACTCCGATCACTACATCGGCGTAATCGTACTGCAATCCTGGCCGATCCTGACTGCTGGCAGAGCCCATCAACAAGTTCGTGGGAAGCTCTGCAAATGCTGGTACCGGTATTACTTGACCGAACAAACGCTGCAGAAGTTCCTCACTATTGTCCTGTTCTGCCAATACGTCCCAGGCCCGAGCGTACATTTCCATGGCGGTCTGGCGTCGCTCGAAGAGCAGTTCCCAGTCCGCCATGTCAGCGATCGCTTCGGCCAGAAGGTACGGATCATCGCCATTTTCGGCGTAATACGTGGCAACTTCCTGCAGCGCGTTGGCGCCGACACGGTAGCCCCGAGGGGTGCCCGAGCGACGCTCGTTGTAGAGGTCGCGCATCTGCTCTTGCGCCGAGCGGTACTCCGGCCGATCCAGTGCGGTCACGTATTCCGGGTACTGCTTGTCCAGATAAGCGGTGCGCGCCAGGTTGCGGGAAAACGATACTACCCGGTCATCCTTATCAAAATGTATGCCAACCATCCGCAGCGCTGCACTAAAAAGCACCTGCGCGGTGCTTAATCGTAAACCCAGCGGATCGCCGTGCCCAATTGTGAACGCCTCAATGTTCCACCGACCCAGCTGATCAAGCACCGGAATGAGGCGCGGGTCGTTGCTGCCAAATTCCCGCTGCTGAATGTAATAGAGGTAATTCTCATACAGATCGACGTGCTGCCAGTCGGCCAGTGAGCGGTAGCTGTCGATCATCATTTCCACCGCCGGAATCTGATCGAGCGAATGCAGACCGGCGTTAATGCGACTGACATGCATGGCGCGCTCGAACAGGTCGACCGCCTCGAGATGATTGCCCAGGTCCTGTTGCAACTGACCGAGAGCGGTCAGGTCTTCCACCAGCCCGGGATGCCAGGCGCCACCATTGAATTCTTTTTCCTCGACAGACTCGGTGTAATTGCTCAGATTGGCCACGTGCGCCTGGTATTCCGGATCCTGCTCCGGATCCAGTCGTCTTGGCGGGTCGGGAAACACAGGGTCAACGCCCGGCTCAAAAGGAACAGGCACATCCACAAACAGCACCCGGGAGCGATCCGGTTCTGTAACGACAGGTGCCTCGGCTTCTTCTGCAGAAGCCGGTAGCAACAACAGCAACCCGACCAGTGCAGCCAGGCTGTTAACAGGCAAATAGAGGTATCTGTCTTTCATTTTGCGACCTGAGCAGTACTTCTGAATCAGGAACCCACTCAAATGTTGCATTCCCTTTGCGTTATTCACGCAGTCCACTACTTCGTACGCCCCACACCGGCGCCGGGATCAATTCGCAACAACCCACTTTTCGCAAGCAGGGCAATCAGTTATATCACCGGGTCAGTGACCCTGCAATGATGAACAAGTTATGTCAGTCGCACTTGGCGGTCAGGGAAAGTCGCCACAAAGACAGCAGTTTTCGACAGATGGCAATGGCAATTGATGTTGGGCTTATTTCCGTTGCAAAACGATGTTACCGAGACGGTCAACAGCGAACTCCCAACCTGCTGCTACAAAGGTCGTAGCGGCATACTCACAAACAATTGCCGGGCCCTGAAACGATTCATCGACTGGCAGTGCATCGCGCTGATAAACGTCCACCGGCTCGTCATAACCGTAGACCTGCGTCGTCACCACTTTATTGCCAGATACAGGCTTGTAGGCAGGTAACCGCAACGCATCACGTGGCACAAACACATTGACGCGGACATTGACGATTTCGATCGCTTCCCGCAGGGCATAACCGTAGCGTTGGGCGTGCAGTGCGGCGAATTGCTCGCCGGCTTTTTCGCGAGAGTGCCAGGGCACATTCAACGGGTAGGATTGACCCCGGTAGCGCAAGTCGGCACTGCGCCGACATTGCAGCATTTCATTATTCAGCCCTTCTGCCAGCAATTGTTCCCGGCCCTGTGTCTCCAGCTCACTTAACACTGCCTCAAGATCAGCGCCAGCGTCGGCAAGTGTTGTGCTGACGGTACGGGTAAACTGGCGACCCTGATCGGCGGCCAACATGCCCAGCGCCGACAACACGCCGCCGTGCACCGGCACTATGGCGCGACGCATCTGCATCGCTTCGGCAATCTCACAGACATGCAGGCCGCCGGCGCCGCCGAAACTCGCCAGTAAAAACTGTTTCGGGTCGTGACCGCGATTGACGGAGATCAGACGAATTGCTTTGGCCATGTGCTCATTGGCCACGCGAATAATGCCTAGCGCTGTCTCCTCCACCGACAAGCCAATACGCGCAGCGAGTTTGCCCACAGCCGCCACCGCAAGATCACGTTGCAATTGCAGACCATTGGCAAGCGTTCCCGTGCTCACCAGCCGGCCCAATACCACGTTGGCATCGGTGACAGTTGCCTCCTCACCACCGCGCCCGTAACACGCCGGTCCCGGATCGGCGCCAGCAGACTGTGGCCCCACCTGCAGCATGCCACCCTCGTCGACGCGGGCGATTGAACCGCCGCCGGCGCCGATGGTATGCATGTCGACCATGGGTACAGCCACCGGGTAGCGGTCAATGCGCCCTTCTGTCGTGATACTTAACTCGCCAGACAGCAACGCCACGTCCGTTGACGTGCCGCCCATGTCAAAACTGATTACCTGACCTGTCGCCGTTTGCTTGCCGAGCCAGCGCATGGCAGTGAGTCCACCGGCTGGACCGGACAGCAGCAGTTGTACAGCGGATTCGGCCGCCTGTTCTGCTGGCAGCGTCTCGCCGTTGCTTTGCATGATTTGCAGCGGCACGGCCGGCAATTGCGTACGTAGTCGTGTGATATAACGATGCACTACTGGCCCCAGCGCGGCATTGAGCCAGGTCGCGATACCCCGTTCGTATTCTTTGTAAACCGGTAACACCTGTGATGAGCGGCTGACGAACACATCGGGCAATTGGCTACTGATGGCTGCCGCGAGTTGATCTTCAAACTGGCTGTCGAGAAACGAAAACAACAGATTAATAGCGACCGCTTGCGGCGCCAGTGTCTTGAGTTGGGCGATGAGTGTGTCTATCTCGCGTTGACTGAGCGCTTCAACGATGGCGCCATCTGCACCAAACCTGCCACCAGTTTCGAGACACAATTCCTCGGCAACCGGCTCCTTGCTCGGGGGAAACTGCAAGGTATAGAGATCGGGGCGCGTTTGCCGTGCCAGCGACAACAAGTCGCGCAGGCCATAGTTGGTAACGAAAGCAGTTCGAGCCAGCTTGCCTTCAAGAGCAGCATTCGTCGCCACGGTGCTGCCATGTATTATGGTCAACCTGGCGCCTTCGGGCAGGTCGTGCAAGCCAAGCGCAGCAATGCCGTCCAGAATCGCCTGTTCCGGTGCCGCTGGCGTCGACAGGGTTTTATGAATGCGCACCTCAATGTCGGCGCCGATTTCCAGATAGAAGAAATCGGTAAATGTGCCGCCGGCATCGACACCCAGAAATCGTTGACTTTGCACTGCTGAGCCTTTTATCCCATTGCTTCCTTTGTCTTGGCAAAACGATTATAACTGCAGTCCCGACAATTCACCCTACTGATTCATTTCAACAGGCAGACGCAGTGCCCGAATTACCCGAAGTTGAAACCACCCGACGCGGCATCATGCCGCATATCGAAGACAAGGTCGTCACGGCGGTCACCGTGCGGCAAGCAAAACTGCGCTGGCCGGTGTCGGAGCAGATCAGCACCCTGTTAAAAGGCTCACGAGTGCGCAGCGTCAGTCGCCGCGGCAAGTACCTGTTGATCGCCACGGATTTGGGTACCGTGATGATCCATCTCGGTATGTCCGGCAGTTTGCGCGTGCTGCCGGCTGGAACAATGGCCGGCAAGCACGATCACGTCGACATTGAATTCGACAGCGACCAGCTCTTGCGCTTTACCGACCCGCGCCGCTTTGGCTGCATACTCTGGCTGGAGTTGGGGGAGACTTCACATCCCTTGCTGGACTCCATGGGTCCCGAGCCGCTCACAGATGCCTTTGACGGTGATTATCTTTTCCGCCTCAGCCGTAAACGCAAGGCGCCCATCAAGGCGTTCATCATGGACAGCAAGGTTGTGGTTGGCGTCGGCAACATCTACGCCAATGAGGCGCTGTTTCTCGCCGGCATCAATCCAAAACGCATGGCGGGCCGCATTGCTGCCGCGCGTTACGATGAACTCGCTACGGCCATTAAACAGGTGCTCGACAAGGCGATTCGCGCCGGTGGCACGACCTTGCGTGACTTTACCAATAGCGAGGGCAACCCGGGTTATTTCAAGCAGTCGCTGAATGTTTACGGCCGTGACGGTCAGCCCTGCAAAGGCTGTGGTGAAGAGTTACGCGAGATTCGTCAGGGCGGGCGCAGCACGGTCTACTGCATTCATTGTCAGAAATAGGCCTAGCGTTTGGCCATCGCCTCGGCGACTGCCGGGTGCACAAATTTCGAAATGTCACCGCCGTAGGAGGCTATCTCACGAACCAGAGTCGATGAGATATAGGAAAGATTCTCTTCGGGCGCCAGAAACACGGTTTCAATTTCCGGATCCAGCACGCGGTTCATGCCAACCAGCTGAAATTCGTATTCAAAGTCAGCCACCGTACGCAAACCACGCAAGATGATATTGGCACCGCAACTCTTTACGTATTCGGTGAGTAGCGAATCGAATGATTTGACCTCGACATTATCGAGATGACCCAGTACCTGTTGCGCCAGACTCACGCGTTGCTCGACGGGCATGGTTTCGGATTTCTGCCGATTGGTGCCGACAGCGACGATGATCTTGTCGAACAGGCGCGCAGCGCGCTCCACCAGATCGGTATGGCCGTTGGTAATGGGGTTGAACGTGCCGGGGTAGACAGCGATTTTCATGGGCTGGCTCGCAGAGGTTGGACTGGCATTCTAGCGAATTGCTATGCCCTGCTCAATTCATCAGTGGCAAAGCGGATGATCCGCTTTTCCAGCCAATTTTGCCGACGCCCGGCGATGAATCCGACATGGCCGCCGGTATCACTCAAGGCCAACTCCACATTCGCCGGCAGCATGCCGGGATCAGGCAAGGCCGCTGCCGGGATCAGCGGATCGTTGGCGCTTTGAATGAGCAGGGTACGGGCTTTGATTGCTGACAGGAATTGTTTGCTGCTACAGCGGGAATAGTAGTCTTCGGCACTGGCAAAGCCGTGCAGTGGAGCGGTGAAGCGGTCGTCGAAGTCCCAGATGTTACGTACAGTTTCGGGATCACCCAGCGCCCGCAGCACTTGTGCCTGCTCGTCGTTTTGTGTGCGCTGGAAATAGTGCTGTTTCGTCATTACATCAAGCACCAGCTTGCGCACGAAGTAACGGCCATACAGACGGCTCAGACCGCGCAACATGGCCCTGGAGCAAGCTGCCAGATCAAAGGGTGTGGATACCGCTACCGCGCCTGCCACTTCTCCCCCTCCGTTTAGTGCTTCGGCGCCGCGCTCCCCGAGCCATTTCAGCAGGACGTTGGCACCGAGAGAGTTGCCGACAAATACCCAACGGCGATTCGGCACAGACAGTGACAACTGCTGCATTACTTCATCAAGGTCTGCCGAGACTCCCGAGTGATAAGCCCGGGCCAGCCGGTTTATTTCGCCACTGCAGCCACGGAAATTCATCGCCACACTCGAAACACGCTGCCTGGCCAGCTCGTGTTGCAGTGACAGGATATAGGGCGAGCGTGAACAGCCACAGAGTCCATGTAAAATGAACACGACCGTGCTGGAAGCATCTTGTTCTACACCCGCCTCTGCCGACCAATCCAGATCGATAAAATCGCCATCGGCCAATTCAATGCGCTGTCGCGATTGTTGCAGGTCGGGCGCGGCGGAAAACTTGCGATACAGTGTCTGCGCATGCCCCCCTGGCAGCCACCATGCAGATGTAAACGGTTGGGGTTGACTATCTGGCGCAGCGGATTGTCCGCTTAAATCGCTGTGGCCTTTGTCTGAAGACTTTTCTGTAGGGTCAAGTGTCACTGTTAGTGCGTCCATTTGCCTGATACAGGTAGTAATACACTTGCCCCGCCTTTTTGGATTTCAGGCATTGCCAATTGTCAGGCAGCGCATCAGCTGCCACTGCGCTATTGTTTTCAAGATAGATCAATGCGCGATCTTGCAATAAATGACTGCTCGCCAATAGTTTGCTTATCTCGGGTAAACACCGATCGTTGTAGGGCGGATCGAGAAACACCAGATCGTATTTAATGTCGCCGCCTGTTTGTGCTTGCAGCCAGGTGCTGGCGGTTTGAGTATGGACTGCAACGTTCGCACTCTGTGACAGTTGCAAGGACTCGATATTCTCGCGCAATTTCCGCACCACGGCCGGCTGGCTCTCCACCAGATCAACCCGGGCAGCTCCTCGCGACGCTGCCTCAAAGCCAAGGGCACCAGAGCCGGCGAACAGATCCAGACAAACTGCCTGCTCAATGTCCTGCTGCAGCCAATTGAACAGCGTCTCACGAATGCGATCCGCGGTGGGTCGCAGGCCATCGCTTTCGCTAAACCTGATCTGTCGGCTGCGCAACGTGCCGCCAATTATTCGCACCGTGCTGTCGGTCTGTTTGCGTTTGGTCAATGTCTGCTCGGTCTGGCTGGCTGCTGGCGGTTGTTGCGGGGCTCACTGGCATGCCGTCGCGCGGTGTCCAGAGTCTAGAGTGAACGCACTGCACTGGCAAACTGCAGTGCCGATTCATGGCGCTGGTTCGCAACGGTGGTTTATGGGTCTGCTTTTGGGGCTACTTCATCGGGCGTCTTTAGAAAAAGGACAATGGATGCCACTGTGACCGGGCAGGTGGTAGCATAGCCGCCTGAAAAATTATCCGGTTGTAATCAGTACGATGTTTGGTTTTGGCAAGAAACAGAAAACGGGCAAGGACGAGTCCAGTCAGGATTCCACTGTCGTTGCGGAAGAGAAATCCAGCACAGCGGCTGACGCGCCTGTCGCGCCTGTCGCGCCACCCACCGGCGCGGAGCCAGCTGCAGAATCTGCAGATCAGGGCGGCTTCTTCAGTCGCTTGAAATCGGGCCTCGCGCGCACGCGCGATCGCTTGAGCGATGGTCTGGGCACGCTCGTACTGGGCGAGAAAGCCATCGATGCCGATTTGCTGGAAGACGTGGAAACGCAGCTACTGGCAGCGGATGTCGGCCTCGAAGCAACGGACCAGATTATTGCCAATTTAAAGAAAGCACTGGACCGCAAACGCCTTGGCGACCCGGAAGCGTTTATGAAAGCGCTACGCGAAGAGCTTCAGGCAATACTGGCGCCCTCTGATATTCCCTTGCAGCTCGAAGCCACGACCAAGCCATTCGTTATCCTGATTGTCGGCGTTAACGGGGTCGGCAAGACTACTACTATCGGCAAGCTGGCAAAGCAGTTTCAGGGTGATGGCAAAAAAGTCATGCTCGCGGCCGGTGATACGTTTCGGGCGGCAGCGGTCGAGCAGTTACAGGTCTGGGGTGAACGCAATAACGTGCCGGTAGTGGCGCAAGCCACTGGCGCCGACAGCGCATCCGTCATCTTCGATGCCTATCAGGCGGCCAAGGCGCGCCAGACCGATATTCTTATCGCTGACACCGCCGGTCGCCTGCACACCAAAGATAACCTCATGACCGAGCTGGAGAAGATAGTCCGCGTATTGAAGAAGCAGGACGCCGATCTGCCGCATGAGATTCTGTTGGTGCTGGATGCCACGACGGGCCAGAACGCCCTCAGCCAGGCAGACAGCTTTCACAAGTCAGTCAATTTATCGGGACTGGTATTGACCAAACTGGACGGCACTGCCAAGGGTGGCGTGGTGTTCGCACTGGCGAAGCGGGTGGGCGTGCCGATTCGCTTTATTGGTGTCGGCGAACAGATCGATGATTTGCGTCCCTTTAATGCCCAGCAGTTTGTCGATGCCCTGTTCTCTGAATGATTCAGTTCGACCGAGTCAGCAAGCGCTACACAGCCAGCCAGGAGGCGTTGGCCAACATCAGCTTCGCCCTGCGTAAGGGAGAGATGGCCTTTCTCACCGGCCACTCCGGTGCCGGCAAAAGTACCTTGCTGAAGTTGATACTGGCGATGGAACAGTGCAGCGGTGGACAACTTACTGTCAATGGCATCGATCTGACGCGACTCAGCCGACGTGGCATTCCCCGTCATCGCCGCCAGATAGGCACTGTCTTTCAGGACCACCAGTTACTGTTCGATCGTACCGTCGGCGACAACGTGGCGCTGCCGCTGGAAGTCTCCGGCTTTCCGCATCAGGAAGTCCGCCGTCGCGTGCGCGCGGCTCTGGACAAGGTCGGCCTGCTCAGCAAAGAGCGCCTGTTGCCTGGCAAGTTGTCCGGGGGTGAGCAGCAGCGGGTCGGCATTGCCCGCGCCGTGGTTAATCGGCCCAGTGTGATTCTGGCGGACGAGCCCACCGGTAATCTTGACCCGGAACTGTCAGCGGAAATCATGTCGGTGTTTCAACAGTTCCGTGATGTCGGCGTTACACTGTTAGTGGCCACTCACGATTTGGGACTCATCAGTCAGACGCCTTGCCGCGTTTTGACACTGGACAACGGCAGGCTGATCGATGATCGTCCGGCCCGGAGTACCGCGCAGGAGGCGCCGGCGCCATGACAGCGCAACGAGGCAAGCGGCGCGAACTGCCGAAAAGAAGCCGCTGGTCCTATCATCGCCAGGATGCCAGAGCGAGCCTGTTGCGCCTGTTGGCCAGCCCGATCGCCAGTGGCATGACCTTGTTAGTGATCGCTATCGCCTTGCTGCTCCCAGCCTTGCTGTTTGTCGTCGAAGCCAACCTGACATCGCTCATGGGCCAGTTTCGCGATTCCGCGCGCCTGACTGCCTACCTGCAGGATGCGCTCACCGAGGCGGAGGCTGTTCGCGTTAGTAATGACTTACTTTCACTTGAGGGCATAGCTGACGTAACTCTCATCACCCGAGAAGAGGCATTGGAGAGTTTCTCGGCGGCGGCGGGTTTCGATCGCGCCATCGCCGCTCTGGACAGCAATCCCTTGCCTGCCACGCTGGTTATCCAGCCAGCTTCACCGGCACTGGTACCAGCCCTGGCCGAACAAATTGCCGCGCTGCCGGAGGTGGCGTTGCTGCAGGTCGATGAACAATGGATTGCACGCCTGAATGTGATATCCCGCTTGGTGGCGACAGTGGCGACGGTGCTGGCTGTGGTGATTGCCCTGGGATTGATATTGATAATCGGCAACACCGTGCGCGTGAGTATTGAACAGCGCCGGGACGAGATCCGGGTGATCAAGCTGGTTGGCGGCACCGACAGTTTCATTGCCCGACCCTTTCTCTACAGTGGCCTGTTGCAAGGGTTCTTTGGCGCCTTGCTGGCGCTGCTCCTGCTGCTGTTGATCTACGGCGTCACCCGCGGTGCACTGACCGCCGTTTCCGCCGAATTTGGCAACAATCTGTCAATTCAGGGACTCGGAGTTGTTGGCAGCCTGCAACTGCTGCTCTTCGGCGCGCTGGTTGGCTGGCTGGCGGCCGTGTTCTCGGCGTGGCGCGCCATCCGCGAGATTGATGCCTGATTGCTCTGTGATTGTTCAATCATCGCCCTGTGATTACCCCGGCGCGCTCCTGTATAAGGCTGTGCAGGCAGCCAATTTACATAATCTCTGTCTACTCGCTGCGCGTCTCAACGCGTCATAACAAGGCAAATTGGCGTCTGCAGTGATCGCTGCGGCAGTAAAAAACGTATTTATTTTAGACAAGAGCCTTGAAAAGATTGGCAATGACCCCAGATATGAGCAAATTCGGGTCATTGGCTGACAAGCAGTTTTTTAACGGCTTCTGCAGCACCGGCAAAGCCGGTCAGAAATCGGCGCAAAGCGACGGTTCACGGGGCTCGACAGCACTTACAGCGATTAGCGAAAATTGCAAATAAGTGCTAATATCAGGGTGTGAGTGTGTCAAACGACACGTTTATGAGGACATGTAATTCAATGGATACACGTGCTGAAATGAGTACTGGCAAAAGCTTACAGACTTTTGACCCGACAACGCCGGGTCGCGATCTGACAGCCTACATGGCGTCGGTGAACAGCATTGCCGTGCTGACTCCGGAGCAAGAGCTGGAATTGGCCAAACAGTACTATTACCACGACGACGTCGATGCGGCCCGCCAATTGGTTATGGCCCACCTGCGCTTTGTGGTGCACATGGCCAAAACCTATTCCGGTTACGGACTGCCGCAAGCTGACCTGATCCAGGAAGGCAACGTCGGATTGATGAAGGCGGTCAAGCGCTTCAATCCTGAAGTGGGTGTGCGTTTGGTGTCCTTCGCTGTGCATTGGATCAAAGCCGAAATGCACGAATACATTCTGCGCAACTGGCGGATCGTGAAAATCGCGACCACCAAGGCGCAACGCAAGTTGTTCTTTAACCTGCGCAGCTCCAAGAAGCGTCTGGGCTGGTTGAACAACGAAGAAGCGGAAGCTGTCGCTAACGATCTGGGCGTCGACGCCAAAGTCGTCCGTCAGATGGAAGGTCGCATGAGTGCCTACGATACGGCGTTCGATGCGGAGAACGACAGTGATGACGAGACAGCCTACCGGGCACCTGCCTATTATCTGGAAGACCAGTCTTCCAACCTGGCAGAAAACCTGGAAGAAGCTGAATGGGAAGAAGTAACCAACAACGGATTGTATCTGGCTATGGACGGACTTGATGAGCGCAGCAAGGATATCTTGCGCAGCCGCTGGTTGAGTGACGACAAAGCCACTCTGCACGATCTTGCCGACAAGTACGGTGTGTCTGCAGAGCGCATTCGCCAACTGGAACGCAATGCGATGAACAAGATCAAGGCACAAATGGAAGCCTGATCGAGATCGATTTTTACTGTGTATGTCCTTGTTAAGCCGCGAGTCCCACTCGCGGCTTTTTTATTTCCAACGCAGTAGTCAAACCAACGCAACCCGGCACGAGATACCATGCCATCCCTGTTATTACTGCTCGCCGCAATTAATGGTTTCCTCAGCGTCAGTCTCGGCGCATTTGGTGCCCATGGCCTCGCCGCTGTCTTGTCAGCCAATAACTACCTGAGCACTTTTGAAACGGCTGTGCAGTATCACATGATTCACGCGCTGGCCTTGTTCGGCGTGGCATTACTGGCGCAGAATAACCCCGCCTCGGTTACACTCAAACGCAGCGGCTACTTGCTGCAGCTGGGTATCATTCTGTTCTCCGGCAGCCTGTACCTGCTCAGTGTCAGCGGCATCCGCTGGTTGGGTGCCATAACCCCTCTTGGTGGCCTCTGTTTCCTGGCTGCATGGGCACTGCTGGGTAAGTTTGCATTCACTCTGAACAAAGCCGAATCAGACTCATGATAGAAATCACGGTCAATGGCGCCGCGCAAAAACTCGCAGCGCAAGCCAATGTGCAACAGCTGCTGGAAACACTGGGCATCGGCTCAGGACGCATCGCCGTCGAAGTGAATGGAGAAATAGTGCCGCGTAGCACATTTAACACGCATACACTGCAAGCCGGCGACAAGGTGGAAATCGTGCAAGCCATCGGTGGCGGCTGACAAACCAACGGATTGATTATGACAAGCAAAACAGACAGCAAAGACAAACCACTGATCGTTGCCGGTCAGGAATACCAATCACGCCTGATTATCGGCAGCGGCAAGTACAAGTCCTTCGCCGAGAATCTTGCTGCTCTGGAAGCCAGCGCCGCTGAGATTATTACCGTCGCTATCCGTCGCGTTAACCTCGGTCAGAATGCTGACGAGCCCAGCTTGCTGGAAGTGATCTCCCCGGAGAAATACACCATCCTGCCGAACACTGCCGGCTGCTATACCGCCGACGATGCGGTGCGTACTTGCCGCATGGCGCGGGAGCTGCTTGATGGTCACAAACTGGTGAAACTGGAAGTGCTGGGCGACCAGAAAACACTCTATCCCAATGTCACCGAAACACTGGTCGCTGCCGAGACGCTGGTGAAAGATAGTTTCGATGTGATGGTGTATACCAGTGATGACCCGCTGATTGCACAACGCCTTGAAGAGTTGGGCTGCGTCGCCGTCATGCCGTTAGGGGCGCCCATCGGTTCCGGCCTGGGTATCCGCAACCCTTACAACATCAAGATGATTCTGGAAAACGCCAATGTGCCGATCATTGTCGATGCCGGTGTTGGCACCGCCTCGGATGCAGCCATTGCCATGGAACTGGGTTGCGACGGTGTGCTGATGAATACCGCGATCGCCGAAGCCGGAGATCCGGTACTCATGGCCAGCGCCATGCAGAAAGCCGTGGCCGCCGGTCGCGAGGCATTTCTGGCCGGGCGCATGCCGCGCCGCTTGTATGCCAGTGCGTCATCTCCCCTGTCCGGCACCTTCTTCTAAAGACCAAGCGCCGGTATTCACCCGACTACCCTGACGGATCAAGCTGTGACTGACTCTTCCAAACCCGACTTCAGACGCCCTGTGCGCTCGTTTGTTATACGTGCCGGCCGCCTGACCGATTCCCAGCGCAAGGCGCTCGAACAGCACTGGCAGGACTATGTCATCGAGTATCAGCCAGCGTTACTGGATTTGTCTTCACTGTTTCCACAAGCCGGCCCGCTGACCGTGGAGATCGGCTTCGGCATGGGCGATTCTTTGCTGGAGATGGCACAAGCCAATCCGCAGCGCAATTTCCTCGGTATCGAAGTGCACAAGCCCGGCGTCGGCAAATTACTGCACGGCCTGGCCGCCCATGAAGTCAGCAATGTGCGCGTAATTTGCCACGACGCCATCGAAGTACTCACCCACTGCTTGCCTGAGGCGAGTATCGACCGCTTGCTGCTACTCTTCCCCGACCCCTGGCCGAAAAAGAAGCATCACAAGCGCCGCATTGTGCAGCCCGGTTTTGTGGAACTGCTGTGCTCGCGGCTGGTTCCTGGCGGCACCTTCCATCTGGCGACGGACTGGCAGCCTTACGCCGAGCATATGCTGGAAGTGCTGGAAGCATCAGCAATGATCAATACACAGGGGGCGGGTAATTACTGGTCACAACCGGAACGGCCGGAAACCAAATTTGAGCGCCGCGGCCAGCGTCTCGGCCACGGCGTCTGGGATTTGTTATACCAGAAAGATTAAGGTCGAGCGCTAGAACCAGAAACGGTGCTCGTGCGCCTGCAGCCAGTCAATGTAATGCTCATAATCGGGGCAGACCGACTCCACCAGACTCCAGAAGCGCCGTGAGTGATCCATGTGCACCAGATGACAGACCTCGTGCGAGATCATGTAATCAATAATGCTGCACGGTGCCAGCATGATGAGCCAGTTGTATTGCAGCACGCCTGTTGACGTGCAGTGGCCCCATTTGGTTTTGGTCTTGCGCAGACGCACTTCGGTGATCTTGTGATCCACGCCCAGATAACGCGCCAGGCCCTTGGCTCTCGGCACGATGTAATTACTGGCTTTGTCGATCAGGTAATCTTCCACCAGCGTGCGGGCGCGCGCCGGCGTCAGTTTGTGACCCTGAATAATGAAACGGTCGCCGCTCACCAGTACGCGCTCCTTGCGCCCTTCCTTGAACTCGATAGTGAGTTCACGCGCCCGGTAGAAGATCTTGGCGTTGCGCTCAATGCGCAAAGTCTGGCGATAGCGCTGCAATTCTTCTCGCAGCCGCCGCTCGATCCAGTCACGGTTATCGCTGACAAACTCCGCCACTTCGCCACGGGAGGCCTGATAGGGGCAGCGCACAACGACCCGTTTGTGGCTCACATGCAGGGCCAGCGTCTTGCGCTTGGAGCGCTCGATCTCGCAGGTAAAAGGTTGGCGTAGCTGTTTACTGCCAGCACCGAAATTCAGTGCAACAACTTTTGATCGACTCATTTCTGTCTCGGTCTCCGGGCAATCAGGTTTGCCACTGCACGTGTCGGTGCTGGCAACGTTCCTGAAAAACTGCGAATAACGTGCCAATCTGCAAAGCTGTCTTCCAATTCACCCGGCTCCAATAAAAAATCGGGGTTGCTTGGGCGACCATAGTGGGCCTGGTCGACCGTAAAAGTTTCATACACTATCAGGCCACCCGGCCGAACTGCTTGCCGGATCGCAGGCAGCAAGGGTCGGTGCAAATAGTTAAACACCATAATGGCGGCGAACTGTTTGCCTGCCAGTGGCGCGGTATCCGGCTGCTCAAAATCGACTTGCCAATACTGCGCCAGCGACTGCTGTGGCAGCGGGAGTTCCCGCACCTGCTCCGCGACTATTGCCAGCGCCTCCGGATCACGGTCGGCAAAAATGACTGACAAATTGTGCTGCAATAGCGGCAAGGAATTGCGTCCCTTGCCGCAAGCCAGGTCGAGAATTTCGGCGCCAGGATGGCTATCGGCCAGTTCTGTCAGCAACACCAGATTGTCGACCAGAAGCTGGGCGGCACTGGTGTTTGAATGTGACATGAATCGACGGATAATACGGCTGCGGAATCGCCTGTGCTATTTCGCGTAAAATAAGTGAATCGCAACTGCGGCACAATATTTATTCAGGAATATTTATCGTTGGTCTGGGCAATAACTTGGGCATGACCGGCGATTTATTTTTACCGCTCTCAATCACAGCAGTTGCTGAACACTGCAATCGTCGGGTCACTCTCCCGACCCGGGCTTGCCATGACAGATAACCCTAGCGCCAAAGACACGCTTTTTGCCGAGAAAATGCTGCCCGGCGACTTCGTCTTTGATGACAAAGTGGCCAGCGTATTCGAGGATATGATCAATCGGTCGGTGCCTGGCTATAAAACGATTCTCGCCATGATCGGTGTCATGGCGGAACGTTATTGCCAGCGCGCTACCCGGGTTTACGATCTGGGCTGTAGTCTCGGCGGCGCGACATTCGCCGTGGCGCATTCGGTGCCTCATGGCGACTATGAGATTCACGCCATCGACAATTCCGAGGCCATGATCAGTCGCTTGCAGGACCGGGTGGCGAACGCCGGACTCGCGCCTGACATTCTTTGCCAGTGCGCCGATATACTGCAATGCCCCATCGACAATGCCTCTCTGGTCATCCTCAACTTCACCCTCCAGTTCATCCCGGTGGCAGAGCGCGAAGCTCTCATTCAGCGTATTTATGACGGCATGAACCCGGGCGGCATTCTCATCGTCTCGGAAAAGATTCTGCTGCCAGACTCGCGGCTCAATGAACTGATGATCGACCTGTATCATGGTTTCAAGGAGAGCATGGGTTACAGCAAGCTGGAGATCAGCCAGAAGCGCACAGCATTGGAGAAGGTATTGCTGCCGGAAACACTGGCCACACATCAACAGCGCTTGCGTGCGGCTGGCTTTGATTCACTGGACGTCTGGTTCCAGTGCTTCAATTTCGCCTCGCTCGTCGCCTGCAAGCCGGAGTGATTGTGGATTACTCATCCCTGCTTCCTCTGATCGCCAACACGCCGTTAGCCACGCTGGAGCCGTTACTGACACCGGCGTTTCTCGATACGCTGCGCCATGGCGATTTTCAACGCTGGCGCCGGCTGGTGGAGTCGCTGCCAAGAATCACGCCGAGCAGTTATCAGGCGGCTGAGCAGATTGTGGTTGGTAAAGCCGATGATGCTGACAAAGCGTCACTGGCGGAGCTGGAAGCCAAACTGCGAGAGCTGATCCCCTGGCGCAAAGGCCCCTTCTCCCTGTTTGGCATTGATATCGACAGCGAATGGCGCTCGGAGCTCAAATGGCAGCGCTTGCTGCCACACCTGTCACCCCTTACCGGCAAGACCGTATTGGATGTGGGCAGTGGCAATGGCTACCACTGCTTCCGCATGCAAGGTGCCGGCGCGCGACTGGTCATCGGTGTTGACTCGCACTTGCCCTATGTCGGTCAGTTCTGGGCTGCCAAGCATTATCTGCCTGAGCTGCCGGTCTATGTTCTGCCGTTGGCGCTTGAGCAATGGCCGCAAGCCGATGCCGCATTTGATACCGTCTTCAGCATGGGCGTGCTCTACCACAGTCGGGCGCCGATGGAGCATCTGCTGCAGATGAAGAAGCTCTTGCTACCGGGAGGCGAACTGATTCTTGAATCCATCGTCGTGCCGGGAGGCAAAGGCTATTCTTTAACACCCCGGGACCGCTACGCCCGCATGGGCAATGTCTGGTTCGTACCCAGCGTCGATACCATGATGAGCTGGCTGGAGCGTTGTGGTTACGACAATATTCGCCTCGTTGATGAATCGCTGACAACAGAGCAAGAACAGCGGCAAACTCCGTGGATGCCCTATGACAGCTTGCTCGATTCATTGGACAGTGACGACCGCTCACTCACTATTGAGGGTTACCCGGCACCGCAACGCGCAATAGTCATTGCCAATGCCCCGAGCAAATAGCGGTTTCAGGCTCCAGCATTAGAAGAGCATGGTGTTAAAAAAGGGGTCAAACCTCCTCCTAATCCTCTTTAAAGAAATCGCCGTGTTCCCGTGTTCTGGAATGAATTCGATTACTGCCTAACATTGCAAGCGCAGTGACACATGGGTTCGCATTGCTAAAGAAAAGCGTGGAAAAACCGCCGTTTTTTCTTTTCCCGGGCTCTCCCGGCAATTCTGTTGACCTTCCCACTCAATTCGTTTATCACTACGTCATGACTCCATGAAGGGTCAGCTCTAATTCTATCTAACTAACAATAATAGAGAATCAAAGATGGCCAGACCTCTCCGAATAGAATATCCGGACGCTGTTTATCACGTCTCCAATTTTGCCGCAGGCAAGCAGCGTGTATTCCCATCCGCAAAGTACTTCGATGCATTCCTGGAAGGTTTAGGGGAAACCTGCTCGCGATTGAATGTAGAAGTTCATGCCTATTGCCTGCTCAAAGACCAATACCATTTGGTAATCAAGACGCCGGAAGCCAACCTCAGCCGCTTCATGCGACAGGTTGATGGCTTGTATACGCAAAACTACCAGCGCATGAAGAAGTCAGACGGCTCCCTGTTCAAGGGTCGTTACAAGGCGGTGCTTGTCCAGGCAGACAAATACCTGTTGCCGCTGTCGCGCTATATCCACAGTATGGTCAAGCCATCAGAACTGGTTTCCTACCCGTACACCAGCTTCACCTATTTCACCCGCAAGCCGGCACCTCCCGCCTGGTTCAATCGCGATGAAACCCTGAAGCAGCTGCCGGGACCGGCAGCCAAGCGTGCAGTCAATTACCGCGCCTACGTCAAGGAAGGTGTGGACGAGGAATTGACTCACTTCTACGGCAAGAAGAACCTGTCTTCCATTATGGGAGACGACAAGTTCCGCAAGTCAGCGCAGAAAAAGCGCTCGACCACCAAGGTACGCGGTGTATCCCGCGGCGCCAATGCCAAATGGCGGCCATCCTGCAAAGAAATCATCAGCGCCGTGGCCAAGCAATTCAAAGTCGAGGAAGCCAGTATCTACAAGGCAGCTCGCGGCCCGGGCTCCAAGAATGTTCCGCGCTGGGTGGCTATGTATCTGTGTCAGGAGCTGTCAGCCAACACACTGCAGTCTATTGCCAAGCTGTTCAAACTGAAGCGTTATGGCACTGTCTCAACAACCGTTGGCAAACTGCGCAAGGAATTTGCAGCCGATCCGAAACTGGCCAAGACTACCGAGAAACTGGCCAAGCAACTGAGTAAAGGCAAGTAGTCAGAGCGATTGCAGCAAGGCAGGGAATAAGCAAGGTTGCTCAGTCCGGGGCAACCTGCTGGAACGCTGAGTGACCCCTGCCAATTAATCGGACAACAAAAAAGCCGGAACCTGTAAAGATTCCGGCTTTTTGATTTCTGCACCAAGGTCCTCGTTGCAGACCCTTGTTGAAGACCTTAGTTGGAGTCCTCAATTGGAGACCTTAGTTGCCCTTAGGCTACCCCGCTGTTCGCTCACAGTATTCTGTGTGGCGAGGGTTCGCGC
>CAZQFA010000004.1:125481-139651 GCA_964592245.1 uncultured Pseudohongiella sp.
GCGAGGGTTCGCGCCAGGTCTTACTTGATCTCTTGTTTGATCTCTTACTTGATCTTCGCTTCTTTGTAGATCACGTGCTTGCGGACAACTGGATCAAACTTTTTGATTTCCATCTTGTCCGGCATAGTGCGCTTGTTCTTGTCAGTCGTATAGAAGTGACCAGTGCCTGCGCTTGAAACCAATCTAATTTTATCTCTCATGATCGTTACCTGTGATTATTCCGCGTTAGGCCCGATTAGATTCGGACACCCTCTTTACGAATATCCGCCAGTACGGCATCGATACCGACCTTGTCGATAATGCGCATGCCCTTGGCGGAAACACGCAGTCTCACAAAGCGATTTTCTGACTCGACCCAAAACCGGTGTGAATGGATATTGGGGGAGAATCGGCGTCTGGTTTTGTTGTGTGCGTGTGACACATTGTTTCCAGTAACGGGTTTCTTACCGGTTACCATGCAAACCCTGGACATGATGTAGCCTCGTCGTTAAATGTTGTGTTGACCCCGGTTGGCAAGCGACCTCTCAGCCTGCCAATCGACTCGATAATTGAGTTCTCATGAGACCCAATTCAATGGCCCGCTGGGGGAATGAAAAATGGGGTCAAAAAAAGAGCTGCGTTTTATACCAGAAGGCCTGAGCAATAGCAAGAAAATCGGTGTCCGGGCTGCTATTACCCGGCGTTTCAGGCCGCAACTGTGTCACATCTCTCGTCTGGTATTATGCCGCGAAATCCGCTCGCCAGATACCCGCCCCGCAATCACTCCCTGCCAGCCGCTTACAACAAGTCCCGTTCGGCCATGGAGACTACCGAATCGCTACCTATCACCAGATGGTCCAGCACCCGCACTTCAATGGTCCCCAGCGCTGAGCGCAGCTTGCCGGTAATGGCGATATCAGCCTGGCTGGGTTCGGCGACGCCGGACGGGTGGTTATGGGCAAAGATCACCGCGGCAGCGTTGTACTGCAGGCAGCGTTTCACCACCTCGCGCGGATAGACAGCGGCGCCGTCGATGGTACCGAGGAACATCTCCTCCACTTTGACAACATGGTGCTGATTATTGAGGAACAAACAGCTGAACACTTCCCGCTCACAGCCGCGATAGCGCAAACGCAGATAGTCACGCGTCGCCGCCGAGCTGGTCAGTACATCTCTGGCTTCCAGTTTGCAGCGCAAGTGCCTCACCCCCAGCTCCCGCGCAGCCAGCAGCCTGGCGGCCTTGCCGGGGCCAACGCCCGCCTGCTGGCACAAGCGTTCGCTGTCGATGGCCAGCAGTCCTGCCAGGCCACCGTGCTGGCGCAACAGCTGTCGACCCAGATCCACCGCCGTCAGGCCACGACTGCCCGTTTGCAGGAATAACGCCAATAGCTCGGCGTCCGACAGGGTGGCAGCGCCCTGCTGCAACAACTTTTCGCGGGGGCGCTCAGGCGCCGGCCAATCGGTAATGTTCATGTTGGCATTCCTTGCACTCGACGGTTCGCCCTTGTTATTCCTTGTCACTCTTCTCCGCTCAAGCGTAGTCTGATTCGGCGCAGATGCTTAATTTCAGCCGCTGCGGGCAAATTGCCTCGGCAAAGGCGAGCTGCTAGTCTACCGCTGCCCGCTGCATTGCGTGAAAGCCTCATGACACAAGGTTCTCCATGTTAAGTCTTACTAACAAACACATCCTCCTCGGCATTACCGGTGGCATCGCTGCCTATAAATGTGCCGAGTTGGCGCGGCTGTTCGTGCGGGCAGGTGCGCAGGTACGTGTCGTCATGACTCGAGCGGCGACGGAATTTGTCACGCCATTAACCCTGCAGGCGCTTACCAATAATCGTGTCCATCAGGAACTGCTCGATGCCGAGGCTGAAGCCGGCATGGGCCACATCGAGCTGGCCCGCTGGGCCGACCTTATTCTGGTCGCACCCGCCTCGGCCGATTTCATTGCCCGGCTGGCGAGCGGTCGTGCCGATGATTTGCTGACCACGCTCATTCTTGCCAGCCCGGCCCCGGTGGCCGTCGCCCCGGCCATGAATCAGGGTATGTGGGCCAACCAAGCCACCCAGGACAATCTCGAGATCCTGCGTCAAAGACAGGTGCATTTGTTTGGCCCGGATGCAGGCGAGCAGGCCTGTGGTGATGTCGGCCCTGGACGCATGCTTGAGCCGGTCGCGCTGAGCGCTGCCTGCGCCGGGTTGTTCACTGCCGGCATGCTGGCCGGCAAGCATGTCGTCCTGACTGGTGGTCCGACACGAGAGGCGATTGATCCGGTGCGTTTCCTCAGTAATCACAGTTCCGGCAAGATGGCCTACGCCCTTGCCGCCGAAGCTGTTGCCGCTGGCGCCAAGGTGACATTGATCAGCGGTCCGGTCAGTCTGCCGACACCGGCGGACGTCACCCGCATCGATGTGGTCAGTGCCGATGAGATGTTGGCCGCCACACTGGAACATGTCGGCGCGGCCGATGTCTTTATCGGTGTAGCCGCGGTAGCCGATTATCGCCCGCAAACAAGCGCGGCTGAGAAGATCAAGAAAAGCGCCGACAGCATGGAACTGAAACTGGTGCGGAATCCGGACATTATCAGCGCCGTCGCGGCACTGGAGAACAAACCGTTTGTTGTCGGCTTTGCGGCTGAGACAGAAAAGCTCATCGAACACGGCACTGACAAGTTACGAAAGAAAAATCTCGATTTGCTCTTTGCCAATCATGCCACTGAGACGTTCAACAGCGATGCCGTCGCCATCACCGTCATCAGCAGTGACGGACAGCAAGCCATCAAACCCGGCAGCAAGAGCGCCGTAGCACGGCTGTTATTGCAAGAGATTGCACAGCGCCTTGTCGCTGAATAATTTACAGTGATTTCGCACAATGGCTAACCCGGCTATGCACTCGCGTCTGGCCAAAGAATTCGATTGATATGACTGAAGCAGAAACCAGTCCCGACAGTCTCGACTCTGACAGCAATACTGCCGTCAATATTCCCGATGCAATATTTCGTGCCTACGATATCCGCGGTCTGGTCGACAGTGAATTGACCGAAGAGTCCATAACTCTGATCGCCAGAGCCGTTGCCTCCGAGGCCCTGGAGCAGGGAATCAACCAGTTGCTCGTCGCCTACGACGGCCGCACGTCCAGCCCGGCATTTTCTCGCGCATTAATCAGTGGCATTCTCAGCACAGGTTGTGACGTGATCAACATTGGCCAGGTGCCAACACCATTGCTGTATTTTACGGCGTTTACCAGCGCCATCCATTCCGGTGTTATGTTGACCGCCTCGCACAATCCCGCGAACTATAACGGCCTGAAGATGGTCTTCAGGCAAACCAGTCTGACTGCGGAGCAGATTGGCAAGATCAGGGAGCGTGTGCGAGCAGGCGTTTTCGCATCCGGCGAAGGTAAACTCAGTTCCGACAGTATTGTTGAATCCTATATAGAGGCGATCACTCAGCGCGTGCAGATCAATCGCAAACTGCGCTTGGTCATCGATTGCGGTAATGCCGTTCCCGGTGTCGTCGCCCCGGAAGTATTCCGCGCCTTGGGCTGTGAAGTGATTCCTCTGTTCTGCGAACTGGATGGCCGCTTTCCCAATCATCACCCTGATCCCACTGTCGAAAGCAATCTGCAACACTTGCAAGCACGAGTGCTTGCCGAACAGGCTGATCTCGGCATCGCTTTCGACGGGGACGGCGATCGCGTCGGCATTGTCACCGACAAGAGCGAAGCCATCGCTGCAGATCGGCTATTAATGTTGTTGGCGAAATACATCATGCCGAATTATCCCGGCGAGAGTGTGGTCTTCGATGTGAAGTGCAGTTCTGCCTTGCCGGCATTGATCAGTGCACTTGGTGGCAAACCTGTCATGTACAAGAGCGGTCATTCACTCATGAAGAGCATGATGCGGCAAACCGGCGCGCCTCTGGGCGGCGAGTATGCAGCACACTTCTTTATCAAGGATCGCTGGTTTGGTTTTGACGACGGTATCTACACGGCGGTACGTGTTGTAGAAATCCTGAGTAATCTCGAACACAAAGCCAGTGATGAATTCGCCCACTTTGCAACACTGCTCAGCACCCCGGAATTGAAAGTGCCAGTGGCCGAAACCGAGAAATTTGCACTGATGGAGAAAATACTCCAGCGCGCTGACTTCCCAGACGGTAAAATGCTGCTGCTGGACGGGTTGCGCGTAGAGTTCGATGACGGCTGGGGATTAATCCGGGCCTCCAATACCAGCCCCGCCCTGCTACTGCGTTTTGAAGCGCAAACTGCGGCCAGATTGGCAGAGATTCAGGCGCGTTTTAAAGCTTTGATTCACAGCGCAGATAAAACCATAGATCTGACGTTTTAGTTGCCCGGGCATGCAATGCCGGCAGAACGATACACAACAGGATAACCATGTCACTCACAATCGACAGCGCCAAAAACATAGCGACAGTTCTGACTGAAGCGCTGCCCTATATTCAGAAATTCACTGGTCGCACTATTGTCGTCAAATACGGCGGCAATGCCATGGTCGACGATAAACTCAAGCAGAGCTTTGCCCGTGACATCGTCTTGATGAAACTCGTCGGCATGAACCCGATCGTCGTGCATGGCGGTGGCCCGCAAATTGGCAAGCTGCTGGCAGAGTTGAACATCGAATCAAGTTTTGTCGATGGCCTGCGGGTCACCGACAGTCGCACGATGGATGTAGTGGAAATGGTTCTCGGTGGCCTCGTCAACAAAGAGATCGTCAATCTGCTCAATCGTAATCAGGGCAAGGCTGTCGGCGTCACCGGCAAGGATGGCAATCTGATCCGGGCAAAGAAGTTGACCTTGCGTCGTCGCGATTCCGCTGAGTCCAGTGAAGAGCTCGTTGATATTGGTCAGGTTGGCGAAGTCGAGAGCATCAATACCGAAGTCCTGGAGATGATGAAGGACAGCAACTTTATCCCGGTGATCGCACCCATCGGCACAGACGCGGCTGGCGCCAGCTACAACATCAACGCTGATTCGGTAGCGGGTGAGATCGCCAGTGTTCTGCAAGCCGAGAAGCTGATACTGCTCACCAACGTGGCCGGTGTTCAGGACAAGAACAGCAACGTTTTGACCGGGCTCAGCGTCAAGCAAGTTGACGACCTAATTGCCGATAAGACTATACATGGGGGCATGTTGCCCAAGGTGGAATGCGCGCTGGATGCCGTCAAGGCCGGTGTGACCAGCTCCCATATTATTGATGGTCGCGTAGAACACGCAGTCTTGCTGGAGATCTTCACCGATGAAGGGGTGGGAACTCTGATTACCAGAGACGGATTACAGAAAAATCAGGTAGAGCAGGGTTGAGCAGCTGATGGAAACCGGTACCAAACCTTCCCGTAAAGAACAGATTCTGCAGGCGCTGGCGCGTATGCTGGAGAGCTCGCCCGGTGAACGCATCACCACAGCTGCGCTGGCGCGCGAAGTGGGTGTGTCCGAAGCGGCGCTCTATCGTCACTTTCCCAGCAAGGCACGGATGTTTGAGGGGCTGATCAAGTTCATCGAAGACACTCTCTTCGTGCGCATTGCCCGCATTCTGAAAGAAGAAGAGAAAGCCGAATTGCGCTGTCACAAAATCATGACGCTACTGCTGACTTTCGCTGACAAAAATCCCGGCATGACGCGCCTGCTTACCGGCGATGCCCTGGCGGGAGAAACCGAACGACTGCGCGAGCGCATTGCCCAGTTTTTTGACCGGCTCGAAGCGCAACTCAAACAGATTCTGCGGGAAGCACAGATTCGCGAAAACCTGAAGCCCTCGATTTCCGCTGCAGCCCTGGCCAATCTGTTGCTGGCTACTTGCGAAGGCCGTCTGGTGCAGTTTGTGCGCAGTGAGTTTAAAGCCTCACCGCTGGAGCACTGGGACTTGCAATGGCAGTATCTGGAGCAGAATCTGCTACTGCCGTATCAGGCAGAAAGCAGCGAAGTGCCGGGATTCTGAAACACCCGGCACGGTCCTGCCGATTCGATTTGGCTGAGTGGGGAATCAGCGGGACATTAACGGCGTAACGGGGAATGTATTTACCGCACGTTTTACTGCACGCCGTATTCCTGACGATAAGCGTTTACTGCCGCCAGGTGTTCCTGCAAGTTGGCGTCGCTGCCTGACTGCAGGTAAGTGATGATGTCCTGCAAGGTAATGATACTGACGACCTTTATCTTGTAGTGTTGCTCAATCTCCTGAATCGCTGACAACTCACCGCTACCCTTCTCTTGCCGGTCCATGGCGACAGCAATGCCAGCCAGCTCGGCATTATTCGCCGCCAGAATTTCGGCGGCTTCGCGAATCGCTGTGCCGGCAGTGATCACGTCATCGATGATCAGCACTTTGCCACTGAGTTCGGCGCCAACGATGTTGCCGCCTTCGCCATGGTCTTTGGCTTCTTTGCGGTTGAAGCAATAGGGCTTGTCGAGATTCTGTTCACTGGCTAGCGCCATCGCCGTCGTAGCGGCCAGGGGAATGCCCTTGTAGGCCGGACCAAACAACACATCAAAATCCACGTCAGCATCAGCGATAGCCGCGGCATAACAACGGGCCAAAAAACCGAGCTTGTTACCCGTGTTGAACAGACCGGCATTGAAAAAGTACGGGCTCTTGCGCCCCGACTTCAGTGTGAATTCACCAAAGCGCAGAATCTGATTGGCGATGACAAATTCCAGAAATTCCTTTTGATAAGCTTGCATGTGCTATTCCGTCTCTTGCGACTTAAAAACCGCAGGCTGCCGGCTGTGATCAGGCCAGCGCTGCGCGTTGTTTTTCAATTAATTCCTTGATGCCGGACTCTGCCAGACCCACCATGGACATCAGCTGATCGTGACTGAAGTCGCCATCTTCGCCGGTGCCCTGTAATTCGATGAAGCCGCCCTTTTCAGTCATCACCACATTCATGTCTGTCTCGGCGGAGGAATCTTCGGCGTAATCCAGATCCAGCACCGGCATGCCGCGGTAGACACCCACAGAGACAGACGCCACCATTTGCTGCAACGGATTTTCCTTCAGCGCCTTTTTCGCCATCAGGTGGTTGATCGCATCCACCAGTGCGACGCAGCCGCCAGTAATAGATGCGGTTCGCGTGCCACCGTCAGCCTGAATGACATCACAATCAATCTTGATGGTGTGTTCGCCCAGCTTCTTCAGGTCCACGGCAGCGCGCAATGCCCGGCCGATCAGACGCTGAATTTCCTGGGTGCGGCCTGACTGTTTACCGCGCGCGGCTTCCCGGTCCATGCGGCTGCCAGTGGAGCGTGGCAGCATGCCGTACTCGGCGGTCACCCAGCCCTGTCCAGTGCCCTTGAGAAAGCGCGGCACAGAGTCTTCCACCGAAGCATTACACAGCACATGGGTATCACCGAAAGTGACGAGGACGGAGCCTTCTGCATGTTTGGTGTAACGACGGGTCAGAGTGATTTCGCGAAGTTGGTCGGCAGCACGCTGGCTGGGCCGGGTGGTAGATGACATAGAATTACCATTGAGCATTGGATGAATGGACCGGGGATTATCCTTGAATTCGCTCTTCAGCGCGACCCGCCACAACCTGACTGTCATTGGATCTGACTAAAAGCCCCACAAGCCGATGCAGATCAATTCGCTGCAAGGGCGCACTGTGATTAGCGCCGCGATAGGCTAGAATAGCCGCTTCGTACAAACAGGCTATGATTATGATGTTAAGCATGACTGCCTTCGCCCGGCAGCAACTCGATGGTGACTGGGGCTCCCTGGTCTGGGAAGTCCGTTCCGTCAATCACCGCTATCTCGAAGTCAACATGCGCTTGCCGGAGCAGTTCCGCAGCCTGGAAAATGCCGCCCGCGACAAGGTTCGTAAATTGCTCAGTCGCGGCAAAGTCGAGTGCCAGTTACGTTATCACCCGGCGGCACCCGAACAGGCTGATCTGCAGATCAACGAAGCGCTGATCGCCAAACTGCTACAGGCCAATGAGAAAATCGAGTCGCTCTCCGGCAGCCAGTCTGAATTGCGCGCCGTGGATATTCTGCGCTGGCCGGGTGTGGTGATGGATCAGGATATCGACACCGACCAATTGCAGGCCGATGCCCTGTCACTTTTTGATAAAGCACTGGATGAGCTGGTGGCCAATCGTCAGCGCGAGGGCGAAGCGCTTTATGGTTTCCTGCAGCAGCGCATCACCGGCATCCGCGAGATTGTGGTGATCGTTCGCGAGAAGATGCCGCTGATTCTGGAGGCGCAAAAGCAAAATCTGGTCGAGCGTATCAACGATATCAAACTGGACATGGAATCTACGCGTCTGGAGCAGGAAGTAGCGCTGTTGGCGCAGAAGGCAGACGTCGCCGAGGAGCTGGATCGTCTGGATTCTCACTTGAACGAGTGTGCGCGTGTGCTGGACACCAAAGGACAGAAAGGCCGGCGCCTGGATTTCCTCATGCAGGAATTGAATCGCGAGGCCAACACCCTGTCTTCCAAGTCCATAGTGGCCGAGACCACTATGCAAGCAGTGGAATTAAAAGTCCTCATCGAGCAGATGCGGGAACAGATTCAGAATATAGAATAGTGTTGCCAGCAACAGGCTCAAGAGAAGAGACGTCATGAAGACACTGCACGGCCCCACCGGAAAACTCTTTATCGTCACCGCGCCTTCGGGAGCCGGCAAGACGACACTGGTGCGCGCATTGGTGGAAGCAGACCCGCGATTGAAAGTGTCTGTATCACACACCACCCGTGCGAAGCGCAGCAAGGAAGTGGATGGGGTCAATTATCACTTTGTGGAGAAAGACACCTTCCTCGACATGTTGCAGGCCGGCGATTTTCTGGAAAGTGCGGAAGTGTATGGCCATCACTATGGCACTTCCCACACCTGGGTCATGGAGCAATTGCAGAATCAACAGGACGTGATTCTGGAAATTGACTGGCAAGGGGCAGCCCAGGTACGCAACCTGCTGCCAGAGGCCTGCTTTATTTTTATTCTGCCGCCGTCCCTGGAATCGCTGACCGAACGCCTCACCGTACGTGCCCAGGATGATGCCGACACCATCGAACGCCGTATGGCGCAGGCCCGCAGTGTCATCGAACATGTAGCGGAGGCGGAT
The DNA here is from genome assembly GCA_964592245.1 of uncultured Pseudohongiella sp. Lineage (GTDB taxonomy): Bacteria > Pseudomonadota > Gammaproteobacteria > Pseudomonadales > Pseudohongiellaceae > UBA9145. The sequence continues at coordinate 134,537 of CAZQFA010000004.1, forward strand.
TTCATCGTCGTCAATGACGACTTCGATGTCGCGCTTGAAGACCTGCACGCCATTATCCGTTCACAGCGACTGACTACCGTGCATCAACAGCGCAATCTCGCCAACTTGCTGGAAAAGCTCACCCGCGTCTAATCAGTCGCTGTCCTGATCATCCGGCACAAACTCCAGCAAGTCGCCGGGCTGACACTGCAGAAACTCGCACAACTTCTCCAGTGTGTTAAAGCGAATTCCCTTCACGCGGCCGGTTTTGATCAGGGAAATATTTTGCTCGGTGATGCCCACGTATCCCGCCAGTTCCCTGGAGCTTACTTTGCGGCGCACCAGCCATTCATCCAGTTTGACGTTGATTGCCATATCTCAGACAAATTCCGCGTTTTCTTCTTTGATCTTGCGTGCATTATCCATAAGCCCCTCCAGGACCCGCATCTTGTTGTGTGACAGTACTGGACAGGACTGTACGAGACTATTTATTGTTTTACAATGAATACTTACTGCCAAACAGTATAGTCTCGTGCTTTTACTTGAGCTTTGCCTTTGGCTTTACACCAGGCGGCACCGGCAACTGCCGATTTCATCGCCGTCGCCTTTGCCGCTGAACACGCAGCTGCCTGCCAATCGCCGGCTCTTACATACTATTTCATGCATTTTGCAGTGATTTTGCGTAGAATTGCCGGTCCTCTTTACAGGGGCTGCCGGCTGCGTCGTATCCAGCTTCGGGCAGGCTCTTTAAAGCAGACCCAGCAGCACCAATATCTCATGAGAGTGGAACGAGGGGATTATTGGTCAGTGTGTTAAGCTTTCAGTTAAACGCGTTGCAGTCGCCAGCAGACACATTCATTGTGTGTTGTGGCCGCTGCCGCCAACAATTGCCGCCCCGGGCGGCTGGTAAGGGAACAAAATGGCACGTATTACCGTAGAAGATTGTTTGGATAAAGTGGATAACCGCTTTGAGCTGGTCATGGTTTCGAGCAAGCGTGCTCGCCAGATCCAGATCGAAGGCAAGGACCCGATGGTGTCTGTCGACAACGACAAGCCAACCGTAATCGCCCTGCGTGAAATCGCCGACGGTCTGGTAGACGCCAGTATTCTGGTCCAGAAGCCCAGTGTAGAGCTGGACGAGACCCGTGAACAGCAAGCGCTGGCCGCAGCTGCCGCGGAACTGGAAGGTGATCCGGTTGTAAACGAAGACGCCAGCGAAGAAGTAAGCGCCGAACAGGAAACTGCTTCGGAGGACGAAGACTAACGAGGTAAACACTCTTGCAAGTAGCCGCGGTTGACAGTATCGACACCCTGGCCTCAGAACTTACCGGGTATCTCGGTAAGGAACAGGTTAATAATGTCAGGCGCGCCTACTTTTATGCAGAGCAGGCCCATGAAGGCCAGTATCGCCGCAGCGGCGATGCCTATGTGACCCACCCTCTCGCCGTCGCCGGCATTCTCAGCGAAATGCACATGGACTATCAGTCTCTGATGGCCGCCATGCTGCACGACGTGATCGAAGATACCGGCATCACCAAGACCGCTATCAAGAACCAGTTCGGCATTACCGTGGCCGATCTGGTTGATGGTGTCAGCAAACTCAACAAGATGAAGTTCAGCTCCCGGGCTGAAGCGCAGGCGGAAAACTTTCAGAAAATGGCCATGGCCATGGCGAAAGACTTGCGCGTCATTCTGGTGAAGATTGCTGACCGACTTCATAACATGCGTACTCTGGATGTGTTATCGCCGGAGAAGCGCCGTCGCATCGCTCGTGAGACTCTCGATATTTACGCCCCGATTGCCAACCGTCTTGGCATGAATAACGTGCGTGTCGAATTCGAGGAACTGGGCTTTGCCGCGCTTTATCCGATGCGCTCGCGGCGCATACGGACGGCGGTCAAACGCGTACGCGGCAACCGTAAGGAAATCGTCTCGCAGATTCAAACGTCGCTGGAAGCCTGTCTGGAACGAGAAGGTTTGCCGGGGCGCACGATAGGCCGCGAGAAACACCTGTACAGCATTTACGAAAAAATGCGCACCAAGCGCAAATCGTTCTCCGACATCATGGATGTGTATGCCTTCCGCATCATCGTCGATTCGGTGGATACCTGTTATCGCGTTCTCGGCGCCGTCCACAATTTGTACAAGCCGGTACCGGGTCGCTTCAAGGATTACATCGCCATTCCCAAGGCCAACGGCTACCAGTCACTGCATACGACATTGTTCGGCATGCACGGTGTTCCGATCGAAATTCAGATCCGCACCGAAGAAATGGAAGCCATGGCGAACAATGGCATCGCCGCGCACTGGTTGTACAAATCCAGTGAAGACCTGCCGACCAATGCCCACCTGCGCGCTCGCGAATGGGTTAACGGTCTGCTCGACATGCAAAAACGCGCCGGTAACTCGCTGGAGTTTATCGAACACGTCAAGATCGACCTGTTCCCCGACGAGATTTATGTGTTCACGCCGAAAGGACAAATTTTCGAATTGCCGGCTGGCTCTACCGCCGTCGATTTCGCCTACGCGATTCACACCGATGTCGGCAATTCCTGTGTCGCCTGTCGCATCTCGCGTCGCCTGGCACCATTGAGTGAACCTTTGCAAAGCGGCCAGACCGTGGAGATCATCACTGCCCCGGGTACACAACCGAACCCGGCGTGGCTCAGCTTTGTCGTCACCGGCAAGGCGCGTAGTAATATCCGCCACTACCTGAAGAACCAGAAGCATTCCGAATCCGTGGCTCTGGGTCGCCGCCTGATGAACAAGGCACTGGCCGGTTTTGGCGCCGAGCTGGAAGCAATTCCGCAAGCCAACATTGATGCTTTTCTGGAACAGACCAAACTGAAATCCCTGGACCACTTACTGGAAGAGATCGGTTTGGGCAATCGCATGTCGTACATGGTGGCGCAACGTCTCACTGCCCGCCCCAGTGCCGACGGCGAAGAAGATACCCGCAAGCCGGAAGAGAAAGGCACCATTGCCATTCGCGGTTCCGAGGGCATGGTGATGAACTATGCCAAGTGCTGTCACCCGATTCCGGGCGATCCCATCGTCGCGCACATCAGTTCCGGTCGCGGCATGGTGATTCACACCGACGACTGCAACAACATCTCCGAGATTCGTGACAACCCGGAGAAGTGTGTGGCCGTCAGTTGGGATCCGGATGTGGAAGGCGAATTCTCCGTCGAGCTGCGCGTTGAAATTGAAAACGAGCGTGGCATCATTGCCACACTGGCCACGACCATTACCGGCACCGAGGCCAATATCGAAAAGATCAGCACGGTCGAGCGCGATGCCCGTTTCAGTATTGTGAACCTGTCGCTGAATGTGCGTAATCGGGTACACCTGGCACGTGTGATGAAGCGTGTGCGCTTGATCAAGCCGGTGACTCGCGTCACGCGGGTGAAGTCGCGTCGTGTTCGTAAAGCCATTCCCAATACCATAGGAAGTCATTTACATTGATCTCTAATCGCGAAATCGTCAGTACCGATAAAGCACCCGCCGCCATTGGCCCTTATTCACAGGCCGTCGTCTCCGCCGGTCTGGTGTTTATCTCCGGACAAATCCCGCTAGTCCCGGAAACAATGGCGCTGGTGAGCGATGACATCGGCGAGCAAACGCGACAGGTCTTCGCCAACCTGCAAGCAGTCGCCAGCGCCGCCGGCGCCTCCTTGGACAATGCGGTCAAATTGACTATCTATCTCACTGACCTTGCCAAGTTTGCCACTGTGAATGACATCATGGCGGAGATACTGCCGGAGCCCTTCCCGGCCCGGGCAACGATTGAAGTCAACGCCTTGCCGAAAGGCGCGCAGGTCGAGATCGACGCGGTCGTGGCGTTGTAGGATTGTGGCGTTCTGGAATTGAAGTGTTCGCCCACTCGCCTTGCCCAGCCTTCTTGCCCCGCCCTTCTTGCCCTCTCTTCTCGCACTGCCCGCAAGTGATCAGTGACGTCGCTGAACGCGTTTATTTTCGGACTCTGCCTGCCTGATTCTCTATAATGAAATCATGCAGCCACTGACGTTGACCCCGCCGAGCCCAGGACGCCTGTAATAATCTGATGCCTGCCACATCGCCTTCTGCACAGTCACTGACTTCCCTTGCCGGCGTTGGTCCGGCGCTTGCCGGCAAGTTGACGCAACTGGGTATTCATTCGGTGGATGACTTGTTGTTTCACCTGCCATTGCGCTACGAGGATCGCACGCGCATCCAGACAATCGGTTCGGTTTCTCTGGGCGATGTCGTGCAACTTCAGGGTGAAGTACTGGGCACCAGCATGCAATTCGGTCGCCGGCGCAGCTTGCTGTGCATGTTGCGTGATCGCACTGGTGTTATCAGTCTGCGCTTCTTTCACTTTTCCGCGGCGCAGAAGAAGGCGCTGGACAATGCCACCGCCGTGCGTTGCTTCGGTGAGGTGCGGCGCGGTCGCAGCGGTTTCGAGTTGTATCATCCCGAGTACCAGATCCTTGGCGACGGCGACGAAGAGTTTACGGCGACCGCGCTGTCGCTGACCCCGGTTTACCCTACCACCGAGGGATTACAACAAACCCGGCTGCGCAAGGTGGTAGGACAGGCGTTGGCCCGGCTCGACAAATCGCAGTCGATCACCGATCTGCTGCCTGCCAGTGTCAGCAAAAAGTACGGGCTCGAGGCGCTGGCCAGTGCCATCAAACTGGCCCATGCCCCGCCAGCCGATGCGCCGCTGGCGTGGTTGAACAATGATGCCAATCCGGGCCAGAAACGACTCGCTTTTGAAGAGTTGTTGGCGCATCGCCTGTGCATGCGGCTGTTTCGCCGCGAGGCAACGCGCCTGCCTGCCCCGGTGATGGATGACGGGCAGAACTTCATTGGCCACTTTCTCGACACGCTGGGTTTTACCCTGACCAACGCACAACAGCGTGCATTCACGGATATTCAGCAGGACTTGTCCAGCGGGCATCCGATGCTGCGACTGGTGCAAGGCGACGTGGGCTCGGGCAAGACTGTAGTTGCCGCACTGGCCGCCTTGCAGGTAATGGCCAATGGATATCAGGTGGCACTCATGGCGCCCACCGAGATTCTGGCCGAGCAACACTTCCTCAACTTTCAGCGCTGGTTTGCCGAGCTGCCGGTAAAAGTAGGCTGGCTGTCCGG
>CAZQFA010000005.1:0-4998 GCA_964592245.1 uncultured Pseudohongiella sp.
TGGTGCGGACGGGGAGACTTGAACTCCCACACCTTACGGCACTAGAACCTAAATCTAGCGTGTCTACCAATTCCACCACGTCCGCACGAAGGGCGGCATTATACCCGATATCCCCGGCAAGCCAAGAACCGCCCTCTCAACACCTCAACACCTCAACACCGACTTCCCCGTACTGCCAACTGTCCCTGTCAGTCACCACAAGGTTATACTGCTGCCACCCAACAAAATAACAACAGGAGTCTCCATGGCCGACCTCGACGTGCAAGTCAGCAACGGCATTGCCACCCTGACCATGAATCGCCCCGAAGCACGTAATGCCCTGAGTATGGCAATGCGTGAGCAACTCACCGATGCCTTGCACCGCATCGAGCGCGACGACAGCATTCGCTGTGTCATATTGACCGGCGCTGGCGACCACTTCATGGCCGGCGGCGACGTCAAGGGCATGGGTGACTCCATCAAGAAGTCACCGGACGACATCCATCGTGAATTCATGCTGCGCATCCACGAGTTGCACCCCATCATGTTTGCCATGCGTCGCATGCCCAAGCCGATTATCGCCAGTTGCCGGGGTGCGGCCGCCGGTGCCGGCGTCAGCATGGCGCTGGCCTGTGATCTGATCATTGCCGCCGACGACGCTTTCTTCACCCTGGCCTATTGCCATATAGGCACCAGCCCCGATGGCTCGGCGTCATTCCATTTACCACGCGCAGTTGGCATCAAGAAGGCAATGGAGATTGCCCTGTTGGGAGACCGCTTTGATGCTCGCACAGCCCACGATCTGGGGATGATCAACTTTGTCGTGCCCGGCGCCGAGTTGGCCAGTGCAACGCAACAACTCGCCGCACGCCTGGCCAGTGGCCCGACGCATGTCTACGGCAACACCAAGGCATTGTTGTACCGGTCTTTGGAGAGTGAGTTCGAGGCGCAGTTGCAAGCCGAAGCAGAGTCTTTCGCCGACTGCGCATCACGGGAAGATTTTCGCGAGGGAGTTACAGCTTTTATTGAAAAGCGTAAGCCAGTATTTACCGGACGCTAGAATTCAGGGCGTTATGGCGTTGTTATTGGGCGCCAACGCCAGCCTGACGTTGCAACGCTTCGACGTTTTCCTGCAGGCGGTAAAGGCTCTCATTGATCTGTAAGCGGTGGGCATTGACCGACTCCATGGACTGTTCCATGTAGTCCAGTCGACCAGCCAGACCCAACAAGGTGTCATCGCCACTGTTCATTGACTGGCGGATAGCAGCCAGATCGCCACGCATGGACTCCAGATTGTTGATCTCCGAATCCAGACCGCTAAGAGACTGTCCCAATGATTCCACCTGGGTATTCAGGTTGTTGACGCGGGCGGTAACGTCATTGACTGCCTGGGAATTTTGCGCCAGCTGCTGGGCATTGTTGGCCGTGGTTTCATCCTGACCTTCATTGACCATCTTCAGGCGGGCAATTTCCGACTGGATCTCTTCGAACTGGCGATTGTTATTACGCCAGTTGGCCCACAACAGGTCGTATTGCTCGATTGTCTTGTTGATGTTCTCCATCAAACTGTTGTCGGATTCTTCTGTCGACTGGTTGACGATATTCAGGCGTGTTTCCAGATCGCTGATGCGCAGATTCGCCCGACGCAGATCGGTCTGGTAGATATCATAGAAATAGTAGGCGCCGTAGCCACCACCCACTGCTGCCAATGTGAGCAATAACAGCATGATGCGGACTGGCCAGGTGCTGACTTTGACAGATTTGGCAGAATGCGCCGGGCGTACGATTTCGCGGCTCTGCGCGCGACGGCTGCTCATGTAGGTGTCGACGTCGTCCCTGTCGGGCACCATCGGTGGAATGTTGCTTAGCTCGTCTTTATCCCTCATGGCCTGTATTATCCTTGAATTGATCTGGGCTTGCCATCCCTGAGACTGTTAGCGGCACTCTTGGTCGGATGATAACATCCAACTAACGTGATCGGCAGTCATCACACCCCGTGCGTGCCCGCCACCCTCCAGGCAGCATTTTCAGGGAATCCGCCACCTCAACTAAGGGATTACACCACTATGGAATTGGGAAATTTCGTCGCTTTTTTCTTTCGCTGGATACACCTGTTTGCCGGTGTCGCCTGGGTCGGATTGCTCTACTACTTCAATTTTATTCAGACTGAATACTTCAAGGTGGCCAGCGCTGATGCCAAGTCATCAGCCATCACGCACATGTTGCCACGCGCGCTTGGCTGGTTCCGCTATGCTGCACTCGGCACATTCTTCAGCGGCCTGGCACTGGCCGGTTATCTGGGCAGTGCCGTCAATTTTTACCTCACCATGGGCATGTTACTCGGCACTTTGATGTTCCTGAACGTTTGGATAATTATCTGGCCGAATCAGAAAGTGGTCATGGCTTCCAATGAACAGGTGCAAGCTGGCGGACAGCCTTTGCCCGAAGCCGCCGATGCTGCTGCCAATGCACTGCTGGCATCACGCAGCAATACGCTCTTCTCTTTGCCTATGTTGTTTTTCATGGGTGCCTCATCCCATCTTGACGGCATAGGTCGTGTACCCATGTCCATGGACGGCAGTGTCGGCCCGGTGGCCGCGGGTGCCTGTGTATTACTGATCGCCCTGCTGGAGCTCAATGCGATCCGTGGCAAGCTGGGCCCCATGAGCAGTGTGGTGGGAGTTGTTCATTGCGGCGTGGCACTGGCAATAGCCCTGCTGTTGATCATGCAATTTCTCGGCTAACTGCATTTCGTATCGCTGAACACAACATTCGCGGCATCTGACATATTAAAGGCGCGTAAATCTGTTAAAATACCGCTTTAACGCTCTGCTGACCGCAGCCTGACGCCGAACAAAGTATTCACTACAAGTGAATCCAGGTTAAGTTGAGGCGTTGCTGCATTGCAAAGCAACAAGAGGTGGGATTGAGCCGCCCACAGAGCGATTCGATACGAATAATTCAACAGGAAGTCATTAAACGAGGAAATTATGAGTTTAGAATTACCCGCCCTGCCATTTGCCAAAGACGCTTTGGCACCCCATATGTCCGCTGAAACGCTGGACTTTCACCACGGCAAACATCACAACGCTTATGTCACCAAAGGCAATGAATTGCTGGCTGATGCGGGTCTGAGTGCAGACAACCTCGAAGACCTGGTCAAGGAAGCCAAGAAAGTCGGCGGTGCTTTGTTTAACAACGTCGGCCAATGCTACAACCACAGTTTTTTCTGGAATTGCCTGAGCCCGAACGGTGGTGGCGCTCCAACTGGTGACATCGCGGCCAAGATCGATGCTGACTTCGGCAGCTATGACGAGTTCAAGAAAGAGTTTGTTGCCGGCGGCGTTGGCCAGTTCGGTAGCGGTTGGGTCTGGTTGGTAGCTGATGCTGGCAAGCTGAAAATTGTCAAAACTGCCAACGCCGACACACCCCTGACTGACGGCATGACGCCAATTCTGGTCGCCGACGTCTGGGAACATGCCTACTACCTCGATTTCCAGAATCGTCGTCCGGATTTCCTGACCTCGTACCTGGACAATCTGGTCAATTGGGATTTCGCCAACGAGAACCTCGCGAAAGCCTGATAGCAAAAATACCTCATAAACAGACCTGATAAACAGACCGTTTATTCAGAAATAAAAAAACCCGGCTACTATGCCGGGTTTTTTATTGGCAACAGACAAACTGTTTTTCAGTCGAGGGCGGCGACGCGCTCCTCATAACTGCTACGCAACCGATTGTAATTATCCCAAAATGATAGCGGTTGGGTTTCACCCAGGCAGGCAAGCAAATGATCAAGATGTGCGTGCCAACCACTGCTGACGCCGACAATTGTGCCTTTGTCAGGCAATTGCCGGTGCGTTAGCGTCAAAAGCACTTCGTCACCTCTTTGCTCCAGCTCGATGGTGACATCGCCTGAGTTACTCCAGGTAAAAGCCAAGCGATGGGGAGGGTTCCAGGCGGTGATCTTGCTCTGCATGCGATGCTCTTCGACAGCACACTCCGCATCCACTGCTGTGCCGCTGGTAGCACCGCTCTTTTCGCCCGCCAGCTCATCATTGCGCCAGCAGAACTCAAACTCACTGCCCTCTTCTGCCTGCATCTCTCCTGATGCCAGCCAGCGCTTGCGCAGATCACTGTCCGTCAGGTATTGCCAGACCCGCTCAATGGATCCGGGTAGAAAGCGCTGGATCTGCAAAGAATCGCCATCCAGATACTCGCCAAAACTGCTATTACTGATTTCACTCATCTCACACCTCTCATCTCAAACCTCTCATCTCACACCTCTGCAACTTCCATCTCACACCTCTGCAATTTCACACTCGCTACTCGCGTCGTTCATGACCGTTGTCGCTGTTATTCAGAGTTGTTGTCCAACGCTTCCTCACGCAGCAAGGATTCGAGCGTATCCAGACGGCCAGTCCAGAACTTCTCGTAATGACTCAACCAGGCATGCGCCTCGGCCATGGCCGCCGCATTCAGGCGACAGCGATGTTCGCGCCAGCGCACCTCGCGCCGTACCAGCCCCGCGGCCTCCAGCGCCTTGATGTGCTTCGACACCGCCGCCAATGACATATCAAAAGGCTGCGCCAGTTCCGACACCGTCTGCTCCCCGGCAGCCAGCGCCTGCAACATCTGCCGCCGCGTCGCATCACCCAGAGCATGAAACAGCCGATCCAACTGCTGTGATTCTGATTTAACCATGTGGTTGAATGTACAGGCACAATCGGTATCAGTCAACCAATTGGTTAAATGAATTTCAGACGATCAGTAACAAACGACAATCACACAAAGCAGAGAAATCAGAGAATGGTTGAAATATCAGAGAGTTATCAGCAAGAAACGAAAAGCGCAGTGCAATCATTCCTGAATGAGCTTCAGCGGCAAGTTTTTAGTCACAGTGACTAATTAATTCGACCCTAACCACAGCGAAGCCACAATCTGCCAACCACTAAAATCACGCCTGGGGCGAGAATAAAGCCCTCCAGAACGAGAAGGCCCGCTGTTTCCGAGCTCAGT
>CAZQFA010000005.1:5098-6506 GCA_964592245.1 uncultured Pseudohongiella sp.
TGGGGCGAGAATAAAGCCCTCCAGAACGAGAAGGCCCGCTGTTTCCGAGCTCAGTGTAGTTATTCCTACATGAGCATCAGCCCAAGAATCTGCGACAGTTATTTAGCAACACTGATAAATTAACTCCCCCTTTGTCAGAGCAAAGCCAACTATCCACCAGCCATTAAAATCACGCCTGGGGCGAGAATAAAGCCCTCCAGAACGAGAAGGCCCGCTGTTTCCGAGCTCAGTTTAGTTATTCCTACATGAGCATCGAAAACAGCGGGCCGACGAAGTGCTGGGGGCTTTAGGCCGCCCCAGGCGTGATTTTTACATCATGCCGGGCATGCCGCCCATACCACCCATATCCGGCATAGCCGGACCAGCACCCTTCTCTTCTGGCAACTCAGACACCATCGCCTCGGTTGTGATCATCAGACCAGCAACAGAACCGGCTGCCTGCAGTGCAGTACGGGTGACCTTGGCAGGATCCAGAATACCCATCTCGATCATGTCGCCGTATTCACCAGTGCCTGCATTGAAGCCGAAGTTGCCTTTGCCTGCTTTGACTTTGTCCAGCACCACAGAGGCTTCTTCGCCAGCGTTGGAAACGATCTGACGCAGCGGCATAGTCACAGCACGCAGCAACAGGGAGATGCCGACGTTCTGGTCTTCGTTGTCACCTTTCAGACCTTCAACTTTTTGCAGCGCACGTACCAGCGCTACACCACCGCCAGGTACAACACCTTCTTCAACGGCAGCGCGAGTTGAATGCAGGGCGTCTTCGACACGTGCTTTCTTCTCTTTCATTTCGATTTCCGTACCGGCACCCACTTTGATCACGGCAACACCGCCAGCCAGCTTGGCCACTCGTTCTTGCAGTTTTTCACGATCATAGTCGGAAGACGTCTCTTCGATCTGGGCACGGATCTGACCGACGCGGGCTTCGATGTTGGCTGCCGCACCGGCGCCGTCGATAACAGTCGTGTTTTCCTTGGTGACCTGAACGCGCTTGGCAGAACCCAGGTCATCGACAGTCGCGCCTTCAAGGCTCAGACCGACTTCCTCAGAAATCACAGTACCGCCAGTCAGGACAGCGATGTCTTCCAGCATGGCTTTGCGGCGATCGCCGAAGCCAGGTGCTTTAACCGCAGCCACTTTAACAATACCGCGCATGTTGTTAACAACCAGAGTCGCCAGCGCTTCGCCTTCCACGTCCTCGGCAATCACCAGCAATGGGCGACCGGCTTTGGCAACGCTTTCCAGCAGCGGCAACATTTCACGGATGTTGGAGATTTTCTTGTCAACCAGCAGGATCATCGGGTCTTCAAGGTCGACCATCATGTTGTCCTGATTGTTGATGAAGTAGGCAGACAGGTAACCGCGGTCGAACTGCATACCTTCAACCACGTCCAGTTCATTCTCGAGG
>CAZQFA010000005.1:6516-6723 GCA_964592245.1 uncultured Pseudohongiella sp.
AGTGATGACACCTTCTTTGCCGACTTTTTCCATCGCCTCGGCAATGATCTTGCCTACTTGCTCATCGGAGTTCGCAGAGATAGTGCCAACCTGGGCAATCGCTTTGGAGTCGGTGCAGGGAATGGACAGGCTGCCCACTTCCTCAACCAGTGCGGCGACGGCTTTGTCGACACCAAGGGCGGCGGGTGCGACGAGCACGGCCGCCCC
>CAZQFA010000005.1:6733-10762 GCA_964592245.1 uncultured Pseudohongiella sp.
TTGAGGTCCATCGGGTTCATGCCGGCGGCAACAGATTTCAGGCCTTCGTTCAGAATGGCTTGTGCCAGAACCGTGGCAGTAGTGGTACCGTCACCGGCCACATCAGAAGTCTGGGAAGCGACTTCTTTCACCATTTGTGCGCCCATGTTTTCGAACTTGTCTTCCAGTTCGATTTCCTTGGCAACGGAAACGCCGTCTTTAGTGACGGTCGGTGCGCCAAATGATTTGTCCAGAACCACGTTACGGCCTTTCGGTCCCAGGGTTACCTTGACGGCATCAGCAAGTACGTTGACGCCTTTGAGTAGTTTCTGTCGGGCGGAATCGCCAAATTTTACTTCTTTAGCCATTTTTAAAAATTCCTATCTTGTATGTGATTAATAGAGTCGAATGGGGCAATGCTGTCTGATCAGGACTCGAGCACGCCAAAAATTTCACTTTCGCTCAGAATCAGCAGTTCTTCTTCGCCGACTTTCACGGTGTTACTTGAGTATTTGCCGAATACAACGACGTCGCCCACTTTCACGTCTACTGGCTGGGCATCGCCATTCTCAAGGCGCTTGCCTGGGCCTACTGCCACGACTTCACCCTGTGCCGGTTTTTCGGTGGCCGAACCGGGCAGTACGATACCTCCAGCGGTAGTTGTTTCCTCTTCCATGCGTCGTACCACGACACGATCTTGTAAAGGCCGGATATTCATTTTCTTAGCACTCCTAAATCAAAAGCATTGATTGACAGAACTGAAACACAAGTCGTCGCTCTGGCAAGCAACTGTCCAGCTCGACATTTCTCTATCAGGTTGTGAATCCCCAAATCATCAGGGTTGGCGAGCCAGCCTGATGACTTATGATGTTGTCACTGCTGTATGGGGTTAAAGTCTGTAAATTCAATAGCTAAAGGGCAATATCTGAGGAGTTTTTTACGCCCGCAGCGGGGATATTTGTAAGCTATTGTTTTTATTGATTTTAAAATTGTGGGAGGAAGTATCCAGCAGGCCTCAGTGGCGCCTGTCGTCGTCATCAGGCTGGCGCAAATTCGGGCGCGACTCATCGGTGTACTCACCCTCGAACACATCGCCTTCGGACTGGTCGAATCCTGACTGGTAATTGCCGGACTGACGCGGTCCGCCCCGGCCGCTGCCACTGGACCAGAACGTGAAGCTACTGCGACGCCCACCCGCTGCCTGGACAACGCCGGAGCGGATAAAGTAGCGCGCGATGGGCCGGCGCAGTGGCCCCGTGAGGAAGATGAACCCCAGTGTATCAGTGATGAAACCGGGTGTGAGGAGCAATGCCCCGGCTCCAGCCAGCAGCATACCTTCAACGATCTCCTGCGCTGGCAGCTGGCCGGACTCCAGTCGCTGATTGGCGCGCATCAGCGTCGCCAGGCCCTGGCTCTTCAATACCTGTACGCCAATGACTGCCGTCAGCACCACCAGCCCCAGCGTATTCAGACCGCCGATCTGGTCGCTGACCTCGAACAGCAGTAACATTTCTGCCAGCGGCACGATAATGAAGAACAGCAATAAAAAACGCACAATACACTCCGTCGAAAATTCAATCGTAACTTTAGCATGATTAGGGGGCCTGCTCCGATACAACGCCTCGATCACGCCGTTACCTGAGACAACTGCCAAGAGCCACATGGAAACCAACGCACAAGAACGCATCTGGCAGATTGTTCACCAGATTCCCCGCGGCAAGGTCGCCAGCTACGGCCAGGTCGCCAAACTTGCGGGCCTGCCCGGCTATGCGCGCTACGTGGGGTTTGTGCTGAAGAACTTGCCAACGGGCAGCAAATTACCCTGGCATCGGGTGGTGAACAGCAAGGGCATAATTTCCTTTCCAACCGGGACAGCGCCGTATCTGCGACAGAAAGAGCGGCTGGAGAAAGAAGGCGTGGTGTTTATCAACGGGCGCTTTTCCATGGCCCGCTATCAGTGGCGTCAGGGGGCGACGTAGTCAGCCTGACGTGCACCGTAAGGTTTCATCAAGCGTCCCACCCAGAGCAGCAGGAACAACCCGGGGATGACCATGAGTGTAGTGAGGACGAAGAAAGTTGCCCAGTCACCCCCCAAGGCATCCACCACGAAGCCACTACCTGCCGCCAGCGTTGTGCGACCGAAATTGGAGATCGATGCCATCAGCGCATATTGCGTGCCGGTGTAGGTACGCGACGTGAAATAGGAGATGAACGACACGAAGGCCACCGTGGCGAAGGCCTGGAAGAAGTTGTCCACCAGTAGCGCGAACATAAACAGGTTGGTATTGGGCCCGACGATGGCCAGCAGGGCAAACAACAAATTCGCGCTCGCCATGGCGATACCGGCCACAAACAGACCACGGATCACGCCGAAGCGCACGTTGATCATGGCGCCAACCAGGGAAAAGCCAGCGGTTACCAGTCCACCAAAAAACTTCTGATAGAAACTGATCTGGTCGGTGGTGAAACCCACTTCGTTGTAGAACACGAGCGACATGCGCCCGAGCATTGCTTCCCCGAGCCGGAAGATCATCAGCAAAATCAAAACTGCCAGACCCAGTTGCCAGCCGCAGCGGCGGAAGAACTCCCGAAACGGGTCGAGCACATACTTGGCAACCCACTGCTGAAAGCCCAGTTGTACCGGCGGAGTTTGCGCCAGCACAGTGCCTGCCTCATCCTCTTCCGGCACCGGCGTCAGAAACAACAAACCGATTTGCAGCACATAGAGCAGGACGAGGCAGCGATAAACCACATCCCAGGAAAAGCCGATGGTCTCACCACCCAGCGCCAGCGCCAGTGCACCGCCGACAAAACCATAACCGGCGAACCAGCCGGTAGTGCTCATGGCGGCGGCATAAGGCATCTTGGCGTCCATCTCCTGCGCCGAGAAAATGGTGATGCGGTAGGCATCGATAGAGATATCCAGCGTCGCCGATGTGGCAGCGATACCCAGCGCCAGAAACACGACCAGCGACAAATTTTCACCCGGATTGGAAAAGCCCATGGCCAGAACAAGCAACAAGATGATGCTTTGGCACAACAGAATCCACGAACGTCGTTGCCCCAGCCAGTCACCCAGCACCGGCAAGCGCAAGCGGTCGATGAACGGCGCCCAGATCCAGTTAAACGCGTAGACGGCGGCGATGGCGCCAATGAAGCCGATGGCGGAGCGGGAAAAACCGGATTGCTGCAACCACAGGGTCAACACCGACCCATGCAAAACCCACGGGAAGCCGCTTCCAAATCCAAACAGCAGTATGGCGAGAAAGCGTCGGTCTTTTAATTGCTGCAGTGACTCTTTAAAGGAGTTGACTGTGGGCATGGATATCCTGATCGCCGGGCGACAAGCGAATTAGTCGCGAAAGTTATCGTACTGTAACGGAATACCCAGGTTGGCATCTTTCAACATGGCGATGACCTGCTGCAAGTCATCACGCTTTTTACCGGTCACACGCAGTTTTTCACCCTGAATGGCAGTTTGTACTTTGATTTTCGTCTCTTTAACCATCTTGACGATCTTGCGTGCCAGATCTGATTCTATTCCCTGCTGCACTTTGACGATCATGGTGGCACGTTGACCAGTCGTCACTACGTCCCCTTCCTTCAGCGCCTTGGTGTCGACACCACGCTTTACCAGTTTGGCACGCAAAATTTCCAGCATTTGCTGAACCTGGAAATCCACTTCCGCACTGACTTCAATGTCAGACTGGTCATTGAGTTTGAACTGCGCATCGACCCCTTTAAAGTCAAAGCGCGTCCCCGTTTCGCGGTTCGCCTGATCGATGGCATTGTTGATTTCGTGCAAGTCCACTTCGGACACAATGTCGAATGAAGGCATGTGCTGTCTCTCCCTGGCCGTATAACATGTTGCTGATGCGAGCTTACCATTAACGCGCCGGAAACTTGAACGTTATCCTGCCACTCACTCCGCAGGCATCAATTGCCCGGCAAATACGCTATGCTTGCCGGCTAACAAGCGGCGCACTCAGGGAGTGACGCAGCACCGATCGTGATTGGCATTTTTCCGGACTATAACTTGCTAAACCCCAG
>CAZQFA010000005.1:10862-59751 GCA_964592245.1 uncultured Pseudohongiella sp.
CTGGTCTTCGGTCTGGCCAATCGTCTTGGCCAGTGGTCAGTGACGCGGCTGTTGCTCACCGGCGTAGTCATCTCTGCTGGCTGGGGAGCGGTAATCAATATTCTGCTGACTACCAGTTCGACCAACACAGTGCAGTCCATGTTGTTCTGGCTGATGGGTGACCTCAGCCAGAGTGAAGTGGGCATCGGCCATGGCCTGTTGTTGCTTTTGGGCCTGGGCTGCGGGCTGGCTGTTAGCCGTGCTTTGAATGTTCTGGTCCGTGGCGAACTGATGGCCCTGAGTCTGGGGGTGAACATCAACCTTCTGCGTACCGGATTGTATTTTGCGGCCTCACTGTTTACTGCCGCCGCGGTGACTGTAGCCGGCTCCGTTGGGTTTGTGGGTCTGGTTATTCCGCATATGCTGCGTCTGCTGGGCGCGCGCGATCATCGTATTCTGATTCCCGGCGCAGTCCTGCTTGGCGGCAGCTTTCTGGTCACCGCTGATGCCCTGGCCCGCACGTTGATCGCGCCACAGCAGTTGCCCGTGGGGGTCATCACCGCCGTCATCGGCGTGCCCGCATTTCTTGTCATTCTTCGCAGCACCATGAGCAAATGAACGCAGCAGTACTCACAGTCTCTGACCTGACCTTGCAAATCGCTGCCCAGCGCCTGTGTACGCAATTGTCATTCACTGTCAGCCGCGGTCAGTGCTGGGGATTACTGGGACGCAATGGCGCTGGCAAGACCACCTTGCTACACAGTCTGTTGGGTGTACACAAACCGCATGCTGGCAAGCTGGAACTGTCTGGCAGGGCATTGTCTGACATTCCCCGCCGCGAGTTGGCGCGGGAAGTTGGCATCTTGCTGCAGGATGGTATGGGGACATTGCCCACTACCGTGCAGGAAACAGTGATGCTGGGCAGGCATCCGCATAGTCAATCACTGCTGGTGGACTCAGACGCAGATCGCGCGGTTGCCGCCGAGGTGTTGCAACAGCTCGATCTCGAGCATCTGGCGCAGCGGCCCATCGATACCCTGTCGGGTGGCGAGAAACAGCGTCTGGCACTGGCCACGCTGCTGGCCCAGGCACCCAATCTTTATTTGCTGGATGAGCCTAGCAATCACCTCGACGTCGCTTTCCAGTTGCGTCTGTTGCAAGTGCTGCAGGACACCGTGCGCCAGCGCGGGGCCGCCATGCTGATGGCTACCCACGACATCAATCTGGCCGCACGTTGCTGCGACCACATCGTACTGCTGTTACCTGAGGGCAAGAGTATTGTTGGGGAAACCGGCGAGGTGTTAACGACAGAAAACCTGTCGGCCGCTTTTGCGTGTCAGATAAAAAGCGTCAGCGATGAATCGCTGACGCTTTTCTATCCGTCTTGATCTGTCAGGATTGACAGACCGATTCGTTACAGCACCAGGTGCCTTATGTCACCCAGCAGGCGTACCAGATAGTCCGCGAACAAACCACCATCAACGCCATTCACTGCCTTGTGGTCATAAGACAGAGTGATAGGCAGCATCTTGCGCGGTTTGAATTCGCCATCCATCCACACTGGTTTGATGGCCGTTTTGGCGATGCCGAGAATGGCTACTTCGGGTGCATTGACGATGGGAATGAAGCCGGTTCCACCAATGGGACCCAGGCTGGAAATCGTAAAGCAGGCACCCTGCATCTCGTCAGGCTTCAATTTACGGTCTTTGGCCTTGCCGGTTATTTCCAGTAATTCTTCAGCCAATTGCCAGATTGATTTCTTGTCTACATCACGGATGACCGGCACGACCAGACCCGCAGGTGTCGCGACTGCAACACCAATGTGATAGTACTTCTTCTGGATAATGTATTGCCCGGAGGAATGCAGCGACACATTGAACTGCGGGTATTCCTGCAAGGCTTTAACACAGGCCTTGAGCAGGAAAGGCAGGAATGTCAGCTTGGTACCGCGCTTGTCCGCCTCGCCTTTGAGTTCGGCGCGGAAATCTTCCAGATCGGTCACATCCGCTTCATTGAACTGGGCAACCGCCGGCACTGCATTCCAGTTGCGCAGCATGTTGGTTGCAGTGATCTTGTCCAGCTTGCTGCGATCGATCTGTTCGATTTCGCCAAACTGGCTGAAGTCGATATCGGGAATTGTCGTTGCCACTCCCGCTGCTGGTGTCGCTGCACCCGACAGACGTGACTTCACGAATTCGTGAATATCTTCCTTGACGATACGGGACTTGGCGCCAGTACCGGGCACCTGTGTCAGATCGACGCCTAACTCTCGCGCCAGCTTGCGTACTGCCGGTCCGGCATAGACCTTGCCACCGCTCTTCGCTGGTGCTGCCGGGGCCGGGGCGGCGCTGGCCGGTGTCGATGCCTGCTTGGCTGACTCAGACGCCGGTTCCGGGGCTGCTTCCTTCGCTTTGTCTTTGCTATTTTCCTGCGCGGCTGGCTCCGGCTCGGATGTGGCCTCGCCTGCGACTTTCATCTTCAGGATGTCGGCGCCGGTCTTTACCTTGTCGCCTACTTTCAGCAGTAACTCTTCGACAGTGCCGGCAGCGGTTGCCGGTACTTCCATCGCCGCCTTGTCTGACTCCAGCGTGATCAGCGAGTCATCCACAGCCACTTCGTCACCGGACTTCACATGGACTTCGATGACTTCAACTTCATCGTCAGTACCTAAATCCGGTACGGTGACAGTTGTCACTTTACTCTCACCGCCAGACTTGGCAGCTGGAGCAGATTTTGTCTCCGGCTCAGGCTCCGGAGATTTGGCTTCCGGCTCCTTGGCAGGTTCTGGCTCGGGACTGGCGGCGCTCTTTTCATCGCCGTCATTAGCGCTGCCTTTGTCGCTACTTCCATCACCTTCAACTTCCAGTGTCATCATTTCACTGCCGGAACTGACCTGATCGCCCAGATTCACAGCAATGCTTTTCACAACACCCGACATCGGCGCCGGAATTTCCATTGCCGCCTTGTCGCTTTCCAGCACCAATAGCGAATCGTTTTCTTCAACCCGATCCCCTACTGCCACCAGTAATTCAATGACTTCCACTTCACTGGCATCACCCAGATCAGGCACTTTTATATTTTCAATGGCCAAGGTCTAACTCCTGAGAATTTTTCTACTGGCTTAGACAGTCAGGGGATTCGGTTTGTTCGAATCTATGCCTGCTTTCTTCATATAGGCGGCGATGTCCTTGCCGGAGATCGCGCCCGCCTCTTTCAGTTCGGTCAGCGCTGCCAGGACGACAAATTTGCTGTCCACTTCAAAGAAGTGACGCAATTGCGAGCGGCTGTCGCTGCGACCAAATCCGTCTGTTCCCAACACCCGGTAACGGGCCGGAATGAATTCGCGAATCTGATCAGAATAGGACTTCATGTAGTCGGTTGTCGAGATGACCGGACCGGTTTGTTTCTGCAAGACCTCTGTGACATAAGGCACTTTGGCTTTCTTGGTCGGGTTCATCATGTTTTCGCGCTCAACGGCCAGTGCTTCCCGGCGCAATTCGTTGTAGCTGGTCACACTCCAGACGTCTACTGCGACTGAGAAGTCGTCGCGCAGAATCTGTGCGGCTTTGCGGACTTCACGCAGGATAGTACCGCTGCCCAGTAGCCGAATGCGATCGGAACCGAGAATGGACTTGCTGACCTTGTATTCTTTCGCAGCACCGTCTTCCAGTAGATACATGCCCTTGATAATGCCTTCTTCGGCACCTTTCGGCATGGCCGGATGCTGGTAGTTCTCGTTCATCGTCGTGATGTAGTAGAACACCGACTCCATCTCTTCGTACATGCGACGCAGACCATCACGAATAATGACGGCCAATTCGTACGAGTAGGTCGGATCGTAAGTGACACAATTCGGGATTGTGGCGGCCATCAAGTGACTGTGGCCGTCCTGGTGTTGCAGGCCTTCGCCGTTCAGTGTTGTCCGACCGGCAGTCGCACCGATCAGGAAACCACGCGCTTGCGAATCACCGGCCAACCAGCACAGGTCACCCACACGCTGGAAACCGAACATAGAATAATAGATATAGAACGGTATCAGCGGGTAATTGCTGACGCTGTAGGAGGTCGCAGCAGCCAGCCATGCAGAGAATGAACCGGATTCGGTGATACCCTCCTCCAGCATTTGTCCCTGCTTGTCTTCGCGGTAGTACATCACCTGATTGGAGTCGGCGGGATCGTACAACTGGCCCACTGACGAATAGATACCCATCTGGCGGAACATGCCTTCCATCCCGAAGGTACGTGCTTCATCAGGGACGATCGGCACAATGCGCTGTCCCAGTTCCTTGTCTTTGCACAAGGTTGAAAGAATACGCACAAAGGCCATGG
The DNA here is from genome assembly GCA_964592245.1 of uncultured Pseudohongiella sp. Lineage (GTDB taxonomy): Bacteria > Pseudomonadota > Gammaproteobacteria > Pseudomonadales > Pseudohongiellaceae > UBA9145. The sequence goes on from CAZQFA010000005.1 coordinate 15,171, forward strand.
TGGTGGACAATTCGCGGTCGCCACTGCTCTTGATTTGCGCTTCAAATGCCGACTGCTGCGGCACCGGCAACGCATAGGTCTTGGAACGACGGTTTGGTACGGGGCCGCCCAGCGACTCACGCATCTTGCGCATGTAGCGAATTTCCAGACTGTCTTCTTCCGGGCGGTAGTAAGGTACTTTTTCCAGATCTTCATCGTCGATCGGAATGCCGAAACGGTCGCGGAATTTCTTCAGCGAATCAATATCGAGCTTCTTCACCGAGTGCGTGGCGTTCTGTGCTTCTGCACCGCCACCGAAGGCGTAACCCTTGACTGTTTTCGCCAGAATTACTGTGGGTCGACCATCAGCTTTCGCGGCCTGGGCATAAGCTGCATACACTTTATAGGGGTCATGACCACCGCGATTGAGATTCATAATGTCGTCATCTGACAGATGCTCAACCATCTTCAGCAACTCGGGCGATTTGCCAAAGAAATGCTCGCGCGTGTAGGCACCACCGCGGCTGGCGTAGTTTTGATACTCGCCATCAACCACTTCGTCCATACGCGCCTGCAAGAGGCCATCAGTGTCTGCCTGCAGCAGTTTATCCCAGTGACGTCCCCAGACTACCTTGATGACATTCCAGCCGGCGCCACGGAAGATGCCTTCCAGTTCTTGAATGATTTTTCCATTACCGCGAACAGGGCCATCAAGGCGCTGCAGGTTACAGTTGATCACAAAAATCAGATTATCCAGCTTCTCGCGACCAGCCTTGGAAATAGCACCCAGTGATTCCGGCTCGTCCATCTCGCCATCACCAAGGAAAGCCCAGATCTTGCGATCGGAGTTGTCTACCAGGCCACGGCTTGTCTGGTACTTCATCACATGCGCCTGATAGATTGCAGCGATCGGACCCAGTCCCATAGAAACAGTCGGGAACTGCCAGTAATCCGGCATCAGCCAGGGGTGCGGATAGGAAGACAGACCATTGCCGCCGACTTCCTGACGGAAATTGTCCAGTTGCTCTTCGCTGAGTCGCCCTTCAAGGAAAGAGCGCGAGTAGATACCCGGTGAAGAGTGACCCTGGAAATACACCAGATCACCTTCATGTTCTTCTGTGGCACCACGGAAAAAATAGTTGAAACCCACGTCATACAGCGTAGCGGCCGACGCAAAACTCGACAGGTGACCACCGATGCTGCCGTCACGCATGTTGGCGCGCATGACCATAGCCATGGCGTTCCAGCGCACGATGCCGCGAATCTGGCGCTCCATGAACATATCACCCGGCATACGTTCTTCGTTCTGGGGTGAGATGGTGTTGCAGTAAGGAGTCGTTACCGAAGTGATCGGAACAAATTTGCCAGTGCGGATCGCGCTGTTGTTGAGATTCTCGATGAGATAATGGGCACGTTCGATGCCCTCCGCGTCAATGACCGAGTCGAGGGCCTCGAGCCACTCCTGAGTTTCTTGCGGATTGGTATCTTGTTGCTGAGTCATGGGTAGGTCCTGTTCGCTGTCAGGATCACTGCCAGCGCTAATTCCTCATGTAAATTAATTACAAATTGCGCGGCATTTTACTGAAATAATGCCCCGTTTTCCATTTGAATTTCACTATTCATGTAGTAATACTACATAATCAAACTATTGGCGCAGCCCGCAGATCTTGACCCTTTCCCTATGTTTTTCAACAGGTTGAGTTTACAGCGCTGACATCATCAACGGCAATGGTCCCGTCTTTCTCGTCAAAACCGGGTTAAAACTACATTTCCGAGCGCTATACTCGGATATATTGCCGCGTTTTTAAAGTCTCAGACTGTCACTGAACGTGACTGCCCGCAGGCGAACGCCGACCTGGCAACCGTTACGGAATGGCGAAGATGGTAATCAGCGCCAGTACTGCTAACCAGATGGCCTGACTCCGTTCCAGCAAGCCTTGCAGTGCCGTGATCTCGGCGGCGATCTGGCGTTGCTGCGCTTTATCAGTAACAGCCATTCCAGCAACATCCGCCGTGCAGTCGTTATCGACCTCCGTCTCGGAAGGTGCAGCCACCATGCCGGAAACCGCGCAACGCGCGTACCCTGACAGCATCCCGGCGGCATCAAAGTCGCGGCTGACCTCCCAAAAAGACTGTTTAACGCGCTCAAAACAGGTGACGAAATTACCCGCCAGCGAAAAGGTCAGCGCCAGTAACCGCAACGGGATCCATTCCAGCAAGGTAAGAAACCAGCTCACTGCATGTACTTCAGTCTCTGGCTGCTCGTCCCTGTGACTGTCGCGCAACTGATAGGTGATATAGCAGAACAGAATCGCCAACGGGCCGCCCAGCATGTACCAGAAAAACATCACAAACATGCGTTCAAACCAGCGGTAGGTCAGCTGCTGGCTAAAAAAATCACTTAACTGACTGGGTGAATCGAACTGGTGTGCGGCGGCAGTCGTCAGCTCGCTGCGCACCAGCGCTTCACACCCGGCATAGTCACCCGCCTTCCAGCTTGCCAGGAACTGCCGCGACAATTGTCCAGGCTGAGTGCGATCAAATGCCACCAGCAAGACCAGAATATGCAGCAACATCTCGGGAATGCCGTACGCCCTGCCATTAATGAACAGCAGCAAGGCCAGCAATAGCAACAAGGGGATTGTGTATGTCAGCACAAGCGCCACTGGCCAGCTGGCGGGCAGCTTGCCTGCCGTTTGCTGACTGACTTTCTCCATTTGCCGGCGGAAGCGAAAGAACCAGCCGTCATCGAAGCGGTCATAATCACGCAACCAGAGGTAGTTCACGGTCAAGCTGATAAGAATGACAAGGAAACTCATAATGTGCCGAGCCTGTTAGTAAATGGTTCTATGAATATCGGACTGTTGCCACTCAGGCCGTAGTCGCGTGCCCCAACATTGCCTTGTAGCGCTGCCAGTCAAAGCCCGGCCCAGGGTCTGTTTTCCGTCCGGGGGCCACATCGCTGTGGCCTACGATACGCCCTGCATCCAGACGCGGAAAGTGGCTGATTAACGTTAAGGTGATCGCTGCCAGCTGCCGGTACTGTGCCTCAGTGAAGCCACTGTCATCAGTTCCTTCCATCTCGATACCGATAGAAAAGTCATTGCACTGACTTCTGCCGTCATGGAACGATTCACCGGCATGCCAGGCCTTCCTGTGAAAGGGGACAAACTGGGTGACACGACCCTCTCTATCAATCAGCAAATGGGCCGACACGCGCAAATCACGGATAGTCGCAAAAAACGGGTCAGCATCCGGGTCCAGCTCATTGCAGAATAATTGTTCTACGCAACCCGTCCCAAACTTGCCAGGCGGCAGACTGATGTTATGAATGATCAACAGATCCACCTCCGCAGCGCGCTCGCTGTGATTGGGCGAGGCGACTTGCCGGGCAGTAGACAGTAACCCGTCTGTTATGGTGTAGGACACGGACATGACTGGACAACCAGCGAGTTGGATTCTGCTATCAATGTGTGCAGTTATAGTAGCACAGACAGACCACCGCACTCAGATTCGATGCGGGCGCCGAAGTCGTTGCAGAGGTAACGCAGACTAGTGCCGGGTTTTCGAGGAGGGTTCCATGATCGTACGCATGCTGCTGCTTTCTTGCGCCGGTGCCTGGGCGCTCAGACGTAATTCACCTGACTGCAGCGCCAGCGCCAGACCAAGCCGCGAACGCGTAACCGACACCTTCGACCCCTGCTTGCTGATCGTGAACATGGAGCCATCGGCGTCGGACTTGTTGAGGATGCATTGCACGTACGCACCATTGAGCATGAAATCGACAATTTCCCGATTTCCCAGCGCATCAACGTCCGCCAGATAGTCGGACAGTTCGCGCTGCGAATCCGGTGTCGAATCATCGCCCAGCATCTTGGCGATTTCGTCGAGATCTTCCTGATCAAGAATACTTTCGCCGGAGGGGCTTACCGAGGCTTCCAGCCCGCTATCCTGTGGCTTGCGGTTCACACCGATGCCGGCGCTGACCCTGACGGCAGCTGCCTGCTCCGGCTTCTGCTGTAAATAGTCCGCAAGCGCAGAGAAAAACTCTTGCTGCTCAGCCGCTGCCATCTGAACCAAAGAGAACCCCTGTCGCAGCTGTGCGGTAAGTGCCTCGCGATCGGCTTCCGGCAGTTCGATCTGTCCATCGACTGCGGTGACCAGCAGATTGGCCGTATGTCGCGCTTCACTCCACTCGATACTGGTGCAGCCGCGATTCATACCAATCAGAAACATGACGTTACGCCAGCGTTGTTGCAGCATGGTCGTCACAAATTCAGGCAAGCGCTTGTGGTCGCACATTGCCGCGATCAATTGCCCAACTGCTGCCTCCACCGTGCCTGGCTTGACTGCCGGTTGCGGCACAGACATAGGCGCCGGCGCTGCCTGCATTACCGTTTTCGACTCCTTGCCCGCGCGGGTGCGGAAAGCCGACGATGAAGAGTAGAGACGATCGACAAAGCCGGGGTCGTTGACGTTATTGACGATACTGATGATGTCCAGGAACAACCGCTCCATACGCATGATGAAATGCTGTTCAAACAGTTTGATAACCACTAAACGCACTTCCAGCGGTAACTGCAATAACGGATGGGAGGCAGCGAACGCGCTGCAGGTGGCATCCAGTAATACCAGCGGACCGATCAGTTCAGCCTGCATGGTTGCCCGCATGGTACGTTGTGATTCCTCGACCTGACGCAGTATGGCGAGATAATGTTTTTCCGCCTTGCGGCGGATCGCTTTCAATGCCAGATCTATCTCAATGGATTCGATGCCCGGCAGAGAATCGGTCAGATAGTCAGCATTGGCTGCCATACGACCGCCAGACTGATAAGACCGTTTGATGTGCTTGATCACACCGTCAAGAAATTGCTCTTCGAAATGGGCTTGCCGGGTGCGCAGTTCGCGCATGGCATTGAGGTAGATGCTGTCGTCAGAGAATTGGCCTTTCTGACCGCTGCTGAAGAGAAAATCGTCAGCCTCATCAAAAAAGTCGCTGCACAGTGTGTGCATTTGTTTGCGCAGCCGTTGCCGCAGTGACCAGCGTACTTTTTCCAGTAGCACTGTATCGACGTTGTCCCTGGCGGTGGCCTTGTTAATTTCCGTCGCGAATGACATGGTTAGCTGCTTACCCTGCTCATAGTTCCTGCGATGTCTCTATATAGCACTTACTAATCGAGCAGAAATTGACTCCGTTCACAGACCGGGAAAATACCTGTTTTAGCCAGACAAAACAAAAGGTTAGCCAGCTCTTCAGGGGCGCGAAATTTGACTTGCTTCACAACTTCCTAATCCCGGGTGGATACGCGATAATTTGACCAATGTCACCTCGCGACCCTGACTCCCCTGGCAAGCAACTTGGACTCGGCATGCTGACCGCCTGTTTCGGTTTCGGCTTGCTGGCGCTGACATGGTTTTTTAACGGTGTGCTGGACGACCGGGTTAACCCCAATCGCAATCCGCAATACATGGAAACCAGCGCTGGCATCCGGGAAGTCCAGCTTGAGCGCAATCGCCAAGGCCACTACGTAGCCGGTGGCACTGTGAATGCTGTGCCCGTGACTTTTTTACTGGATACCGGCGCTACCGATGTGGCTATCCCGGCCAATATCGCTTCAGAAGCAGGCCTGCGCGAAGGCTATCTGTCACAAGCCACAACCGCCAATGGTGTCGTCAACGTCTATAGCACGGTCATCGACGAACTCACCATCGGTAACATTGTGTTTGAAGACATTCGCGCCAGCATTACGCCCAGCATGCCGGGCGACACAATCTTGCTCGGTATGAGCGCCCTGCAACACATCGAATTTACCCAGCGAGGCAGTACCCTGACCTTGCGTCAGTTGCCGCAATGATGAATACACAACTCTCTATTGCAGTCCCCGATCCAGCTCTCGTACGGCGGGATGTCGCGGCGGCGTTGGCCGAAGATATCGGCAGTGGTGATATCACCGCCGCATTGATTCCGGCAGACAGTCTTGCCAGCGCCACTATTATCGCCCGCGAGTCGGGTATTCTCTGTGGCACGGCCTGGGCTAATGAGGTTTTCGCCCAGCTAAGCGATAGCGTGCAGATAACCTGGCACTGTCAGGACGGTGAGAATTTTGCCGCCGGCACTGAATTGGCTGCGCTGCAGGGGCCTGCCCGGCCACTGATGACCGGCGAACGCAGTGCGCTGAATTTTCTTCAGACCCTGTCCGCCACTGCCACTGTGACAGCGCAGCTTGTTGCCAAAGTGGCGCACACTGGTGTGCGCTTGCTCGATACACGCAAGACGCTGCCTGGACTCAGGACTGCGCAAAAATATGCTGTGCTTGCAGGCGGCGGTCAAAACCACCGCATTGGCCTGTTTGATGCCTTTCTGATCAAGGAAAATCACATTGCCGCCTGCGGCGGAATCACCACGGCAGTGAATACTGCCCACGCGCAACATCCCGACAAACCCGTGGAAATTGAGGTACAGGACCTGGCGCAACTGGACGAGGCCATTGCCGCCGGCGCCGACATCGTCATGCTCGACAATTTCCCGTTAGCGCGCGTCAGCGAGGCAGTGCAACGCACTTCTGGCCGCGTCAAACTGGAAGCCTCAGGCGGCATCGAAGGCGACACACTGGTCAAAATCGCGGAAACTGGCGTAGACTACATATCAATCGGCGCATTGACGAAACATTGTCGCGCCATTGATTTATCGTTATTGCTGAAATAGATCAGCACTGGAATAACGAACTACTGCAGTCAGGTAATCCCCTCGCAGTCATTCCGGGAACGCAAACCAGGCAATTTCGGAGGCAATATGAATTCTCAGCTATCGCCAAGACTCATCGCGACCAAACTGGCAATGGCCATGGGTCTGGCCCTGATTCCGGGGCTCGTCAGCAGCCATCCGGGCAGCACGGACATCAATGGTGGGCATTACTTTGGCCGCTCCTACCACTGCCACATGACCGGTTGTGAGATGCCCGATACCTTCAGTATGGACCGCATGGGTCGAGACAGCCTCATGACCAACTACCGCGACCGGGAAAAGTTCTTCAACGAGGACGACTGGTCATTTGAAGAAGACTACGACGGCGACTGCCAGTCGACGCGTCAGGAAATGCTGGTACTGACCAGCCGCACCGAAGTGCGCTTCACCAATCCACGCAATTGTGTGGTGCGTACCGGTGAGTGGCTGGACGAATATACCGGTGAGGTCTTCAATGTCGCCGTCCAGGTCGATGTCGATCACATCATCCCGCGTTTGTATGCCCATACCCATGGCGGTGATCAATGGCCACCGGAGAAAAAACTCCAATTCTCCAATGATCCGATGAATATGATGATCGTCGAAAAGCGCGAAATTCGCCGCAAGCGCGATCGCGGCCCGGACCGCTATTTGCCGCGAGAAGAATTTCAATGTGAATACGTTCGTGCCTGGGAAGCCCTGGCTGACAAATATGACCTGCAGTTGGGTTCCAGCGACCGTAGCACCATTGGCCGGGTTCTGCGCGATTGCCCGGAAGAGACGCCGATGTCAGTGCAGTAGCTGATATCGCCTTTTCAGCGCTTTCCACAGACAAAAAAATGCCGAACTCTTGTTCGGCATTTTTGTTTTCGGCTTAGGGTTTCAGGTTTGCCTGAAACTTGTTTACTGCGGCGGCAGGATGCTGATGTCAGCCATGCCGTTATCCGGATCCAGTTTGGTTTCGCCTGTCGGGAAACCGTTTTCATTCAGGATGTAAGCCAGTACATCTGTGTATTCTTCGAGCATTAATGAGCCGGGGTTGTCGGCTGGCATGGTACCCAGAACCGCTTCCCACAGGTACAGCAAAGGCTGGCTATTCCAGGAGCGCAGCGTGTCCTGATAGAAGCGCATGTTGTGGCAAGCTTTACAGGAGTTGTCGTAGACCTGCTTACCCGCTTCCACCTGGGCTTCAGTAAAAACTCCGTCGGCGACAGTTTTGTCTTGAGCAAAAGACTGGGTACCGATGACCAGTGTGGCCAAAATCAGGAGTCGACCTACAATATTCATGCTTGTCTTCATTTCTGCTATTCCTCCGCAGTTACTGCTTCCCGACGAAACCATTTCCCGGGGGCAATAAGTGCTAACTACTTTAACGGCTATCGGCGCCTGATCTGCGCCAGTGGGCATGTGACAAAGGGCCGTAACCTTAAACCACTACTGCCACGTTATCAAGTCAATTTGGCCGAACATTCGTCCGAATCCCGGCCATAAACTGTCTAACTTTCAGACAGTTACTTGATTGAACGTGCTTACAGCATAGTGCGCAAGAACTGAATGAAACCTGAACCCTTCAGCTTGTTGCAATTCGTTACGCTTTCCTGTGCCTTCATCGTTGCCTCACCTATAATACGACAAAATCGCGCAACAGGATTCACCATGGCTTTTGATGAGGACACGGCTACTCCGGAGGAACTCTGGCAGTTCTATATGGGGAAGTATCAGAACCCCAATCCCATTGCCAAACGCCTGACCGATGGTTTCTTCAGCAATCTGGGCCAGTTGATCGACACCCTGCCCGCTGACTCTCGCTTGCTGGAAGTGGGTTGCGGTCCGGGCGAATCCACGCGCCGCATTTTAACGATGCTCAATGGCCAGTCGCTCGAAGCTTCCGAATTCGAGCAGCGTCTCGTCGATTACCACAGTATGCATGGCTTCCCTGTCCCTGTCCGTCAGGAATCGGCCTATGCCATGCAGCGTCAGGACAACGAGTTCGACTGCGTCCTGTTGCTTGAGGTGCTGGAGCATTTGCAAGATTACCGCAGCGCTCTGGCGGAGATATTTCGCGTCGCCAGAAGTCGGGTCATCCTCTCCGTGCCCAATGAGCCACTGTGGCGGATATTGAACTTCGCTCGTGGTAAATACTGGTCTGATTGGGGCAACACCCCAGGTCATCTCAACCACTGGTCACGCGCCAGTCTTGTCAAACTGGTCAGCGATTACGGAACGATCCTCGAGGTGCGCTCTCCCCTGCCCTGGACAATATTGCTGGTCGAACCGGCATGAACAACCTGCAGCGGCATCGTTATGCGACCTGGCACCAGTGCCAACCGTGTCAACAGGGATGCTGCGAATGACCGGGGCCGACAAGAAGCCGATTGTATTGCAGGCACTGATTCTGGCTTTGCTTGCCATCGGTTTGTGTTTGGCGCTGCTCACTGCGCTAAGGCAATCCGAGCAATCGCAATTGTCGGCCTTGCTGAACAACCCCTTGTGGATTCCTGCAGTGCTGCTGCAAATCATCACGACGCTGTTATTCATTGCCGCATGGCAAACGATTTTGCGTTTTGGTGCGGCGCAGCACTACTCCTTCTTCGAAAGCAGTGCTCACATCGGTGTCACTCTGCTGGGCAAATATTTACCGGGCAAGATCTGGGGCTTGCTGGGTCGCAGCTACCTGCTGGTACAACGGGGTGAAAGTCGCGGCACGACAGTCAATCTGCTGATTGCCGACCAGTTCCTGACCTTCTATTCCGGAATTGGTATCGCCGGCACTTTATTGCTGGCCTATTGGGACTGGCGAGCGGCGCTGCCGGGATTCGTATTGTTGCTGCCGCTGACTACCTGGGTACTACACTCTTACAGTTATCTGAGTCGTCAGCTGACCACCCGGCTGAGTAAACGATTGCAGCAAACACTCTCTGTAAGTGATACGTCTGCTCCTCAGACAGGACTGGAAGATAGCAAGCCTATGATCCCTGGCGATCTGACTGGCCAGCAATTATTGCGCTGCCTGCTGGTGTACTGCGCACACTGGATCAGCAATGCCGCCGTGTTAATCATCCTGTTTTTTCCGCTGCTGCAGGAACAGCTACTGAGCAACAGCCTGCTGATACTGGCCGCCATTCCAGCGGCTATGCTGACTGGATTCGTTGCGCTGTGGGCCCCGGGCGGGATAGTCGTGCGGGAGTCAGTCATTATTGCTTTGCTGGTGCTAAATCTGCCACTGGAGACCGCCACCGCCATCGCCATTACCTATCGCTTGCTGTGTGTCTGCAACGATCTGGCGACCGGGGTTGCCGCCTGGTGGTTCTTCTCCAGACGCATGCCGGGCATACTGAGCAAACTGGCACAGTCCCGCTAGCTACAACTGCGCACTAACAGGTTTGTCCAGCGCAAGTAGCTGTGCCTAGTCCTTGTCGCTGTCCTTGTACATCAGCGTCGTTACCTGCTCGGAAACCAGCCCGATCAGGAAAATCAGTATTGCCGTCATAAACAACACGGCACTCATGTTGGTAAAGCGGCCATCGGTGATAAAGGTGTACAGGTAATAGAGGCAGCCAAGGACGAAGTAACCGGTGGCTACAGGCAGGAAGATCTTCAAGGGCGAATACAGCACTGCCACCTTGAAGATAATAATCAGGAATCGCACGCCATCTTTCAGTGGACTGATATGGCTTTTGCCCTGTCGCGTTTCCGTGGCAATCGGCACATAACCGACTGAATAACCGGCGCGGAAAAATGCCATGGTGCAGGTGGTCGGATAAGAAAAGCCGTTGGGCAACAGGTAGATAAATTCACGAAACTTGTCCGCTTTTACTGCGCGAAAGCCTGAGGTCAGATCTTTGATGGCGTGACCGGTCATGGTAGACGATAGCCAGTTGTAAATGCCGTTGGCCAGTGCCCGATAGGAATCGGCCTGAGATTCACGATCACGAGCCCCCACCACCATATCGTAACCATTATCCAACTCCGCCAGCAGCCGCGGAATATCTTCCGGCTTGTGTTGACCGTCACCGTCGAGAAAAACAATCACATCCCCCGTCGCTGCGCGTGCACCAGTTTTTATGGCGGATCCATTACCCTTGCTATAGGGATGAGAGATCACTTTAACGCCGTGTTGTTCACAAATGGCAACTGTGTCGTCAGTTGAGCCGTCGTTGACGACGATACACTCGGCATCTCCCACCTGCGCTTTTAGCCGTGGCAAAAAGTCACGCAGGTTTTCCGCTTCGTTCTTGGCGGGTATGACGATTGATAAAAGCATGAGCAGGGTTCAATCCTTAAAAAGTAGCGCTAATCGTAACGCAGTTTTGCCGAAATCACACATACCCAAACTCGAGTCAATGTGAGTGGAATAATTATTAATACAGTTTCGATCCGCAGCTTATGGTCATCACAACCGGCTCATGAAATCCTGACGCAAGGTATCTATCTCTTCAGCAAATGATGGCAAGAATGGATTGTCCGCTTCATCGACTTCCTCGGCTCGATCAAGAAACACCAGCGCGTCTGCGTAATTGCCTGCCGAAGCAGATAGAACCGCCTGACGAATCCTGATTCTTGGTGAACTGCTGAACTCATAGGCCCGAGTCAAATTAATTAATGCCTGATCGAGTAGCCCTGCCTGTACATACAATTCAGCGTACAGCGTTAGAAAATGGGCGCGACGACCATCCTGCACCTGGATGCGGTCGACCTCTTCAAACAATTCCTCGAGCACTGCTATTTCAGGAAACTGGCAGCGCTCGGCCCGCATGTTTTCCAACAGAATTTCCAGATGATAATTGACATCATTGAAATAGAATTCCAGATTCTCAATATCATTAATGCTCTGCAACGTGAATGGTTTCGGCAGCCCAAACTCACAAGCCTGATTCCACATCTGCAATAAAATTGTTACCTCTTGCGGGTAATTATTTCTGGCCATTTCCAGCCGTTCCATAGCCAGCTCGGGCAATCCGATTACATTGAGATATTCGGCAAACACAATCTGGGCCCGTACCGAACGCGGCTGGGATTCCGCCCACGTAGAATTAAGCATCAACGGGTCTCCCCAGAGTCTGGATTGCGACCAACTAAGCCAGGCGGTGAACACAAGCACCAGCACAGTACCTATTACCAAGGGCTCCGCAACTTGCTTTTCCGCCTGCCTACCGATCAACTTTCTGAGGTACCAGGCAATCGCAAATACGGGCCCGATCATAGGCAGATAGTTGCGGTGCTCGAAGTAGAGTTCCAATGGAATGTAGCTGGATTCCAGCAAATGCAGGACAAAAAACCACAACACAGCGAAACTGTAGACCGGCTGGCGGCGAGCAGAGTAAATGGCGCTGCCAAGCAGTGCCGAGAGCACCAGAATAGACAGAAGCGTCGTAACCGGTTGCAACAACCCCGTAGAGACTGTCAAATCATCATGGTAGAGATGATTGTCCACCGTACCGGGCAGCAATATATTCCAGATATAGCTTACGACTATCCGCGATTCAGTAAGTAGCCTCTCTCCCATGGAGAAATTGCGAAATTCATAGTAGTCAATATTGTCCGGCAATGAGTAAATCAGATAGGCAAAAATAATACTGACTGGCAAAAGTACACCTATCCGATACCACAGTTTGAAGAATTGATTGGCCTGGCGCTTGTTAAAAAACAATAGCTCCATAATCACTATCGCGAGTAGCAGCAGCGCACCATTTTCCTTGCTGAGTACTGACAATAATCCAAATGGAAACAGACTTAGACAGAGCAGTATTGCCGCGCGCCTCGGTTTGGATTGCAAGCAGAGACGTGCGCCCAGATAACAGACCAAAGACGCCAAGGCAAACAGGGTCATGAGTTGAGTCATGCGCTGGATAACATAGAGCACAGTGCTGCCATTGAGAGGATGTAACAGCCAGATGGCCGTGCAGATCAGCGCAATTTCAGCACTAACCCGGCGGGAGCAATCCAGCAATTGTGCCAGTAGCAAAGAGAACCAAAAGACAAGAACGCCGCAAAGCAGATGAATCAGTATGTTGGTGTATTTCAATGCGGGCACGTATAACGGCCAATCTTGCACGTCGATCAGAAACGACAGCATCGACACCGGCCGACCGGTAGGGCCTGACGTATTGCCGAAGACAAACAGACGTAATTGCTCAAAAGTCTTCACGCCGCCGTTGGCACCGATCGGCTCCAGATTCCAGAAATCATCGAGCAGTAGCGGCCCGGGGATGCCTGGTCGGTAAACCAGATATCCCAACAACAACAGCGTCAGCAAACCCAGCCCAATCAGAACTTCGCTACGGCTAACTTTGGCTGGCAATATGCTTTTTGTCCTTATATTCATCTATTCGTTAACGGCCCGGCTGTCGGCAAACATGAGTCGTGACGCAAGCGCACAGGTATTAGACACAAGCTCATTCCCTAGCATGTATACAGCCGACCATGTATACAACCGCTGCGTTCAACGACAGAAACTGACAAAAAATGTCACTTTGTGCTAGTTGCGGGATGAAAAAATGTGATCCCTCTGGCTCTTTTATTGCGACACGGAGCCTGTCTCTGCACTATTTCCCGGCATTCAGGAAAAATTCGGCGTAAATATAAAAGTTGGCATGGACCGTGTATATACAATCGCAGCCGTTAGAACGAAGACCGACTACCGAGTGACGATTAACGGATTTGCACCACCCGACTTTACTGACTGGAGAAACTGAAATGAAGAAGACTCATGGTTTTACATTGATCGAATTGATGATCGTAGTCGCGATCATCGGCATTCTGGCTGCAGTAGCACTGCCCGCCTACCAGAACTACTCAAACCGCGCTGCGTTCTCCGAACTGGTGCTAGCCGTTACTCCGCGTAAAACTGCGGTAGAACTGGCGATTCAAACTCGCAGCCCAGCCAATACAGCAGCCCTGATGGGCGGCGCATTAGGTATTCCGGCTGACGTTGCCGTTGCTGCAACGACTCACGGCGCAGCAGTTTCAGGCGGTATGATCACTATGACCTGGCGCACAGACAGCGGCGCTCCTCTGGCCAACACCACTTACACTCTGACAGCTGGCGGTATCACTCCTCCTGTTCAGTGGACTGAAGGTGGCACTTGCCTGACTAGCGGTCTTTGCTAATCCGGTTTGCTTGACTCTGAACTGGCAGCCTCTCACCTCCCGGAGATGGGCTGCCGGCTTCAGATACCTTGTCAGCCTCACTGACAGTACTACCTCAAACTCTTAGCCGGCGTTATCAAGGCACACATAGCCCCAACTTGCATTAGCAACTTTATTCATCAAGTTTCTTAGTTCTAGGCGAGCCTGCAACCGGTAAGTCTTGGATATTCAACGAAACGTTTATTTCTGAGGGGTTAAGGCAATGAGTCATTCCAAACAACAAGGCTTTACCTTAATTGAACTCATGATTGTCACCGCAATCATAGGCATCCTTGTCTCCGTCGCATTGCCAGCCTACGACCTTTACCGCAATCGGGCCCGTTTTTCTGAAGCGATACTGGCCATTGGCTATCATCGGGCTGCCATATTGTCACAAGCTTATGCGAACAGACTGAATGACCTCACTGACGTCAATTCCGGAACTAATGGTATTCCTCCAGTGCAGACGCAAGCTGCTACTACTCACGGTATATCCGTCACCAATGGCGTTATCACCGTAACATGGATGGCCGATGGAACTGACCTGGCTGGAACAACCTATACCCTCACACCGGATGGTCTCGTGCCACCAATTCAATGGACCGCTGGCGGCACCTGCATGGACGGTGGTTACTGCTAAAGCCGGGCTATTCCTTCAATTGAAGGTTGGCAAGTCAATCACTGGCGTTTGTACAGCCAAGTCTACTACCTCGCTATCATAGAATTCAGAAATGGTACGACTTGTCGAATCCAGGCATACATAGCCATTGGCTCTGGCTGAAGCAAATTTACTAAGCAAACAATTCTCCGGAAGCTGCTGCAGAAACGATTCCGCCACTTCAGCGCGTACATTCGATTCCCTTCTGAAAATAGCCTCCAGCTCCGGTGCCGTTTGCGGCATCGCACGGTATCTTTCTGTCTGGATAAACAGCGGGTCACCAATAAACTGGCTACGAATTGCCACAATGTCAGCACTGATGGAATTTTCAGGCAATTCAGTGTAGATCAACTTTGGATACTTGCCAGGAATATCCTCTAGCACTGTGAGATCACGATCATAGTCAGCAAACTCATCAGCGGACAGACTGAATACCGTGTCATAGGCCATGACCAATGCAAGAGGCCGCTCTGAATAGACTACCCATAGCCCACCCACCATACACGCCGCCTGAAAAATCGCGATACAGGCAAGATCGAACTTGAGCCCGGGCTTGCCGGCTTTGAATACCACCAGTGTCAGCAATGGCCCGAGTACGAGATCCACGCCGACAATAATACGCAAGCCACTCCAACCTCCGCCGACACTAAACAAGATACCAGGGAACCACAGTGTAATAATGATCCCGAGCAAGAGTAGAAAAATGGCCAGGCTAATAGTGAAGTGAATGCCAAAGGCACGCCAGCGACTCATCGTGTGCTCCTGAAAAACAATGATTTGCCAATAAGTTAGATGCGGCAACAATCATAAACTATATTGATATAAGCCTCTAACCGCTGTGGACAAAATTGTGATCCAATCCAGCTCAGCCAACACTGTTAGTCTGGTTGCAGCTTTTACTGCACAGAATTTGCTTCCGGCAACGCATCGAAAATCAGCATGCGAATTCGAGCAGAGTTCAACTGATCGCTTTTTACGTTGGTACTTCAAACAAACATTCTGTGACCATCTCGCTGCTGCCGAATGCATTGCTGAAGTGGCTGCTTTAACTGTTGTGGATTTGCCGGCAATATGCCTGCCTGAATCACCTGATCAACTGGTCTCAATCTCACTAATCAAGAAGCACCATGTCCTCCCGCTACGAAGCAGCAACAATCTATTGACCCTTGCAGCAGATATACCTGAAAAGCGGCAGGCAATAGCCGACATCCAGTTCCAGACTGGCAAGGAGATCAACCTGGTGATCGCGGCGTCTGACAAACTGCATAGCAGTATTGAACGAACGGTACGCCAACATGAATTCACGAGCATCAGGCATCAGGCGCATCTGCTAGCGCATACCGGGACGGAGCTGACGACCAACAAGGATCTCGATCCTGATGATGACAGACCAGTAGTTCGTCTGGTCAATCAACTACTCACCGATGCGGTACTAGGCAGCGCTTCTGATGTTCACCTTGAGCCCTTTGAACATACTTGTCGCGTGCGTTTCCGCAACGATGGTGTCCTGCATGAGGCAGGACAGATACCAGCACAGGCTGCAAGGCGTATTGCGGCGCGTATCAAGGTGATGGCACGTATGAATGTGGCCGATCGACGGCTTCCGCAGGATGGCAGGTTGCGCCTCAACGTTCATGGCGGCAAGAAAGTGGATTTTCGGGTTAGTTCACTACCAACGATCTGGGGCGAGAAGTTGGTACTACGCCAATTGCAGTTGGAGCAAGCCAGTCTGGACATCCCTGATCTCGGCCTTGAAGCAGATCAACTGCAGCAACTGCACACTGCCCTGCAGAAAAGCCAGGGTATGATACTGACCACAGGACCCACAGGAAGTGGAAAATCCAGTACGCTTTATGCGGCGCTGAAATACCTTAATCACGTTGGCCGCAACATTGCCACCGCCGAGGACCCGGTCGAATTACCGCTCTCGGGAATTAATCAAGTGCAGATTAACAACGCTCAGGGGTTGAGTTTCGCTTCCGCCATTCGTGCCTTTCTCCGTCAAGATCCGGATGTAATGATGGTGGGTGAAATTCGCGACCAGGAAACTGCCGAAATTGTGGTGAAAGCAGCACAAACTGGTCACCTTATACTTTCTACGTTGCATACCAACAACGCTATCGAATCACTAAGTCGCCTTCTGAGCATGGGCGTCAGAAGCTTTAACCTCGCCAACAGCCTGAGTCTTGTAATCGCCCAGCGATTGCTGCGGAAACTGTGTGTCCACTGCAAGGTCCCTGCACAATTAGACTCCAGAGAGCTGGAGCAAGAAGGAATTCACTGTACACAGGAATCTTCAGGCATTATCTATCGAGCGAGCGGCTGCCAGCGATGTCACGCCGGCTATCGCGGCAGAATTGGAATCTATGAAGTGGTTCCCATCACACCGGAACTCAGTCGATGTATTATGCTCGGACAGGAGTCAGGTCAGGTTGACGGCTACCTGCAACAGGCAGGAATCGCTTCTCTGCGAGAGGCGGCACTGCGCAAAGTGGCCACCGGTTTAACCAGTCTTCAGGAAGCTAACCGGCTGACTTAATACACTTTTTTACCCGATACATGCTATAGTTGACAGATCATCGGGCACGGGCGATCAGGGCCGGGGTACGAACATGGCGACAGACGCGGCACAAAATACGTTTATCTGGCAGGGAACCGATAAGAACGGTAACAAGACCAAAGGCGAAGTTCAGGGCAGCAGTATTGCCTTGGTCCGTGCACAACTCAGAAAACAAGGGATTCGTACCACCAAGGTCAGGCGCAAGCCCAAAGATCTGTTCGGCCCGAGGAAACAGAAAATCAGGCCCGGTGACATTGCTGTATTTACCCGGCAATTGGCCACCATGATGAAATCCGGTATTCCACTGGTCCAGTCATTCGAGATTGTCGGCGAGAGTTTGGAAAACCCGTCCATGCGCGAGCTGGTGCTGAAAATCCGTGACGATGTCGCCTCCGGTAATAATTTCGCCGACTGTATTCGCAAACATCCACGCTATTTTGACGATCTCTTCTGTAATCTCGTGGATGCTGGTGAACAATCCGGTTCGCTGGAAACCATGCTTGACCGACTTGCCACCTACAAGGAAAAGTCAGAAGCGCTGAAAGCAAAGATCAAGAAGGCTATGAACTACCCGATCGCTGTTGTCGCAGTAGCCATAGTCGTGACCGGCATTCTGCTCATCAAGGTTGTACCGCAATTCGCGGAGACCTTTTCCAGTTTTGGCGCCGAGTTACCGGCATTTACCCTGTTTGTACTGAACTTGTCAGACCTGGCTATCGCCCACTGGTGGAAAATATTGATCGGCGGTGTCATTTTTGCCTTCGTATTCAGAGAAGCGAAGTTGCGCTCGCAAGCGGTACGTGATGGTATTGACAAGATAACTCTGAAGTTGCCAATCATCGGGCCCATCATGAACAGCTCTTGCTATGCGCGTTTCACACGCACTCTGGCCACGACGTTTTCAGCCGGTGTGCCACTGGTAGATGCACTTGACTCTGTTGCCGGCGCCACCGGCAATGTGGTGTATGCGCGAGCGACCAAGAGAGTGAAGGATGATGTAACAACCGGTCAACAACTCGCCTTCTCCATCAAGAATACCAATCTGTTCCCTATCATGGTGACCCAGATGGTGGGCATTGGTGAAGAGTCGGGCGCCCTGGATAGCATGCTCGATAAATGTGCCAACTACTATGAAGCCGAAGTAGACAATGCCGTCGACGGTCTCACCGCACTGATGGAACCAATGATCATGGCGGTACTCGGTATTCTGGTCGGTGGTCTGATGATTGCGATGTACCTGCCGATTTTCCAGCTCGGCTCGGTCATGTAACACAAGCGAACCGGCATGGCACTTTCCCAACTCCTGGCAGCAAGCCCGGCCTTGTTGATTTCTCTCAGCGTGATTCTGGGCTTGCTGGTCGGTAGCTTCCTTAATGTGGTTGTTTACCGTTTGCCCTTGATGCTGCAGCGCGACTGGAAACAACAGTGCTACGAGTTTCTCGAAGTCGATGAGCAGGCGCGCCAGGAAACCGATCAGGAAAAACAGCACCCTGTCTTCAACCTGCAAAAGCCCGACTCACATTGTCCACACTGCGGCCATAAAATCAGGCCCTGGGAAAATATTCCCGTCATTAGCTATCTCCTGCTCGGCGGCAAGTGCAGTGCCTGCAAGACTTCAATCTCTCTGCGTTACCCGGCAGTTGAATTAACCAGTGGCATTCTCTCGGGTCTGGTGGCGTTCTACTATGGTTACGGCTGGCTGACCCTGGCGTTAATGATTGCCGTTTGGTCTTTGCTGGTATTGACCTTGATCGACTTCGATCACCAATTGTTACCGGATGATATTACCTTGCCCCTGTTGTGGCTGGGGCTTCTGGTCAATGCCCTGGATCCGGGGTTCGGCGTCACTCTGAGTAGCGCTGTGATTGGCGCGGTGGCAGGTTATCTGTCCTTGTGGAGTTTCTACTGGCTATTCAAGCTCCTCACGGGCAAGGAAGGTATGGGCTATGGCGACTTTAAGCTGCTTGCCGCCCTTGGGGCCTGGTTGGGTTGGCAGGCCTTACTGCCTATCATTATATTGTCCTCACTGGTGGGCGCGATTTTTGGCGTCATCATGATTCTCGCTGCCGGCCGGGATCGATCCGCGCCTATGCCATTCGGTCCTTTTCTGGCAGGTGCCGGCCTGATCATGTTGTTCTGGGGGCCGCAAATCCTGAATCTCTATTACCGCACGCTAATCAGTTAGTATTGATTATACTCGCCATTTTCAGGCAATGAGTCCTATGTACACAGTTGGCTTAACCGGTGGAATCGGCAGTGGCAAATCAACTGTTGCTGCTCTGTTTAGCGAACTGGGCGTGACCGTCGTCAATGCTGATCAGGTGGCCAGAGAGGTCGTACTGCCCGGCAGTCCGGCGCTGGCAGCAATCGCCGGGCATTTCGGTTTTCACTATGTCACCCGGCAAGGTGAGCTGGATCGTCCCAAACTCCGCGCGCTGGTATTTGCAGATAGTGCTCAGCGACAGTGGCTTGAGGCCCTGCTACACCCGCTGATTGCCGAGCAAGTCCGCGCACAACTGCAAGCGGCAACATCAACGTACGCTATTCTGGAATCACCACTGTTACTGGAAACACAGCAGAAGAATCTGGTGAACCGGATTCTGGTGGTTGATGTCACGGTTGAAACGCAAGTGCGTCGTGCTTTGCTCCGCGACGGCAGCGAAGAGCAAACAATCAGAAATATTATCCAGTCGCAGATTACACGTGAGTTGCGCCTGCAACTCGCCGATGACATTATTGAAAACGAAGTGGAGGGAGTCGACTTGCACGATGCGGTGAACAAGCTGCATGCTGACTATCTTGCCCGGGCTAAAAGCCATACTGCCAATAGCTAGAAACGACAGCGTCACTCTATGAATCAGACCAAGACCAAGTCCGTCAATTGCCCTACCTGCGGCGAAGAAGTCGAATGGATTGAGAACAACAGCCACCGACCTTTTTGCGGCGAACGCTGCAAACTGATCGATTTTGGCGAATGGGCCACGGAGAAAAAAACTATTCCAGGCGACCCGTTGTACCCGGTGGATGACGAAGAATCAGACCCGTTGCAGTAATACGTAAAATTGGAGTCGGCCGTTGCCAAATTGCCAGCAACGGCCTGACGATCGTATTAATGCGTCATGAAACAGCCGCCTGCAGTGAGGATTTGTACTGCAGCTCAGTAATTACCCACGCTGCTACAATGGTGAGCCTGTGATATTTGGCATGGGCATCCAGTAGAATTTACTGTTTTCGGCATGTATATCATTGTTGAGAAACAGATAAATAAACTCCCCGTCTCTTGAGAATCGCAATTTGCGAATGCTTTCACCCGCGAGTAGTCCCAACTCATAATCTTCCAGAATAAGATGCGTTTTCACATCGAAGATATACAAGCGCTCGTTGTCGGTGCCAACCAACAGCGTGCCATCCGCATTAAACGTTGAACTAACCGGCGAGGCACCAAAGAACCATTCGCCATCGTTATCATAGTAATTTTCCGGATCCATATCAGCCACACTGAAGTCTGGATCAGTACTGCTACCATCAGCATAGTTCCCGGCTGGACAGGTATAAGCGAGTCGCGTGCCATCAGGAGAAATATCAAAATCAGTGCAACTGGCTCCAACAGCGATGTCTGTTCCTTCTATGAACGTGTATTCACCGGTACCGGCATTAAAATTGAATGTCGCAAGATTGGATTCGGTTGCCAGAAACACGTGATCTCTAACCGGATCGTATTCGATGCGAATAGGCTCGGTCAGTGGCGTCGGTTGACCAATGAAGTTAGCGTTGGGGTCCATCAAGCCCATCCACAGGCCGGTGTCTGAGAAAGGTACCGTAGTCTCGGGATCAACTTGCTCACCATCATAAAGCAGCGCAAAAACGTTCCCTGCTTCTCCGAGAGCAACATCCCGCAATGCCCAACTATAAGTATAGGCATCACCCCCGGTGCCGTTCACTGTTTCACTGATGTGATTATAGCCAATCACGCCGGATTCCAGTTCCAGTCGGTAAAGTCTTTCAGACTCAGGATGCACTGTCATAAAAATACGATTTCGATCTGCATCCAGAGTGAACTGATCAGGTGCCGTATTAAAAGAATAGGTTTTACCTGTTTCACCGGTTATCAAATTTCGTTCTACAACACGATTGCGAATCAGGTCACCAATAATGACCCAGCCATGGCACAGTGAAACAAAATCCTGGCTGGGCTCAACCAGAATGCCGCCACCCAGTGCGGAGATCAATGCATCGGAAGGTCCCGATTGCACGCTTCCAATAGCAAGGGTTTCGAAAGTCCAGGGAGCGGACCCTTCCTCATACTCCAATCGAATCGCCAGTTGCGAGCCCTTGTAGTTGATGCTGGGTACATCGAGAATTCCCGAGGATATGGAATAACTGGCAACGCCTTCCGCAACACCGATGTTCTGCGGTGCAGAAAAAGCGCTACAGTCGAGCAGTTGCGCACCTGATACTGCCGGAGTAGACGAACCACCAGTAAGAGCCGCAGCAATCAGCTCAAACTGCTGCGTGTTGGGGTTCACCAATCTAAGCTGAGCCGAGATTTCACCAAATGACGGCACCTCAATTGTCGGAACTTGCAAAGTGAAACCGTCAAAACTCGCCGTGCTGGCTGAAAGCACTGGGGCCTCGCCCGGAACGAATTCGAGAATCGGGTTGTTGCGAAATTTCACACCAGTAAAAGCGGGAAATAGATCGGCATTGACAGATCCCGGAGCGACGGCACTCTTGACACGAAAGCCAATGAAGCGACCAGCTTGCAATGCCGCGTTGACCGGTCCTGTGACATCTACCGCAACTTCGGTCAACCCCATGGCATTGAGGCTCGCAATAGGAGTACCGAACCCGATCGTGTAGTCGGTTGTTTCAAGCCCGCCATTGTCACTAAAGAAATACACTTCGATGGGAGCGGCTTCATTTTGCGGGTAGACTGCCTCAACAGGTACTTTTAATGTTGCGGCAACAACGCTGGATGTCGCCCCCATATCAAAAACCATGGCGTGAGCGTCAATGAAATTACTGTTGGTGACTGCATAACCACCACTGCTTACATATGTGGCTTCGGTAGCCGGCTGTGAGCTATCCGGCGCAATTTCGACCAGGACTCCCTGATCAACAAGAGGCGCCACATCAGCGGAAATTGACGAACACACAGTCAGTACGAGCAAAGCAATACTGGCCTGCAATCGGCTACAAGGTAATCTCATCACGGTTTTCATCTCTTGCCCTCAACACAGGCGTAACTGTTGTATTTTCAACAAGTTAGGATAATTCTCAGTTAACCAGCTCACAATTCCGTCGCCGCCCGTCGCTAATTTTTTACGCGACGGGCAAAGAGTCACGAGGGGCGTGGAAATATGGCTGTCAAAGGCTGTATCTGCCCACTGCGCGGATACTTTATCACAATTCGGTCAAAATAAAGCCAATTCAGCGGTCGCTAAAGTCATGCAATTCAGTGACTTGCTTGGCAAACTGAAGAGAATATCTGAATAAATACCGCCATTCAGACGGCATCCCGAAATCATCAGGCAGGTTTGCTGTAGGCAGCAATGCCGGCGATGCCGAACGCCCCGGTTTGTAGTGCTCTGCTCAAATCTGCCCGCTGCAGTCCGCCCAGTGCATAGACCGGTAAAGACACACTGGCCGCCAGCTCAGCAAAACCTTCCCAGCCGAGACAGTCCTCGGAAGAATAGTGTTTGGTGATCGCTACCGGAGACAGCAGCGCAAAATCCGCCTGCAAGGCAGCGGCTTGCTGCAACTCATGCAGGTTATGACAGGACACACTGAATAAGGCATCGGCGGCTACCGGCCTTGCTAAAAGGTCAGATAAGCGCCAGGCAGCACAATGCCAGTGATGCAAACCGTTGACCGGCAGATTGTCCGGTTCGCCATTGAACATCAACTGCATGTTATGGTTCTGGCAAAATGCCAATGCATGTTCATACCATGCGCGCTGCAGTTGCTCACTCAATTGCGGTTGCCGAAACTGCAGTAATTCAAGTTGCTGTTGCGCATAGCCATGCAGCAGGGAATCCAACTCCTGCAGGGAAGACACATCGGGGGTGATGGCAATCTCGTTGGGTAACTGGAGTGCTTTAACGATGGCTGCATTGGCTGCCGGGAAGTCCTCGGCGCGCAATTGTGCGAGTGGGCACCAGCGCACTGGCTGCCCTTCCTTGCCACTGGCCTCACCGCTGTACTCGCGACTTAACCAGACATCCAGTAGTACCGACTTGTCAGCATAATCATGCTGGATTTTGAGAAAGGGTGCCGGGTTATGAAGTACAACCCCTACTTCCTCTTCGAACTCCCGCTGCAAGGCAGCCACCACAGTCTCACCTGCTTCGACCTTGCCGCCTGGAAATTCCCAGAAGCCCCCCTGATGAGCCGATAACGGCCGCTGCGCAATCAACACGCGCTGCAGGTCATCGATCAGAATTCCAACAGCGACGTGAATTTGCGTTGACATGGTCCGGGCAGATTCGTTTTAGAATTTTAGGTTATGTATCAGGACCGGTATTCGGCATTGATACGCACATACTCATTGGACAAATCAGCGGTCCACACGGTCTCTGTGCTGTCGCCACGACCGAGGTTGATCGTAATCGTGATTTCCTCGCGATCCATCTCCGCCTGACCAGCCGCCTCGGTATAAGCCGCATCACGACCACCTGCTGAGACCAGAGGTGTGTCTCCCAGACGGATGGTAATGGCTTCCAGATCAAGCTCTTCAAGCCCTGCTCTGCCGACCGCCGCGAGAATTCTTCCCCAGTTGGGATCAGAGGCGAAGAGCGCTGTCTTCACCAGAGGAGATTCCGCAACGCAGTAGGCTACTTGCAAACACTCAGTACTGTCCTTGCCGCCGTCTACACGGATCGTGACAAACTTCGTCGCACCTTCGGCATCGCGAATCAAGCCTGTTGCCAGCTCAATCATGACTTCTTCAAGTGCAGACTGGAAAGTCTGTAGCGCTTCCACATCACCACGGATGGCAGCAGAGGAATGTCCGGTCGCTACAAGAATACAGGCGTCGTTGGTTGAGGTATCGCCATCAACTGTCAGACGGTTGAAAGACTTCGCAACGGCGGTAGACAACGCAGCCTGCAGTTCAGATTGCGCCAGGCTGGCATCGGTGGCTACATAGGCCAGCATTGTTGCCATGTTTGGCTTGATCATACCGGCACCTTTTGCCATGCCGGTAATAGCAACAGATTGACCAGCAATAGTAATCTGCCGCGTAGCCAGCTTCGGCCGGGTATCCGTTGTCATGATGCCGCGAGCAGCCAATAACCAGTTATCAGCACTCAGTGCCGCCAACGCCTGTGGCAAGGCAGCCGTCAGTCGGCCCACCGGCAAGGGCTCACCAATAACACCAGTTGAAAACGGCAGGACTTGCTCGCCGTTCAAACCTTGCAGTGCCGCCAGCTGTTCACAACTGGTCAGCGCATCCTGTAGCCCCTGCTTGCCGGTGCCGGCATTGGCGTTACCGGTATTGATTAATAAGTAACGCGGAGCGCTTGCCTGTAAATGCTTCTTCGCGACAATGACCGGTGCGGCACAAAAGGCGTTGCGCGTGAACACCCCTGCTGTAACCGACTCTGGAGCCAGCTCAATAAGTACCAGATCAAGGCGATTGGCGTAGCGAATACCAGCCATGACACTGGCAAGGCGAATGCCGGCGATAGTGTTTACGTTGTTTGGAGATTCCTTTCCTACTGCCATTGTGATTACGCCAGCTTGCCGTGACAGACTTTGTATTTTTTTCCAGAGCCGCATGGGCAGGGATCGTTGCGTCCTACTTTCGGCACATCGCGGACAAAGGGCGTTTGTCGGTCACCACCCTGAGTGTCTCCTGCTTCCCCACCTTGTGATGCAGCTTCGGCTTCCGCGCCAGACAAGGCAGAAACATTCTGGTGCTGATAATTCATGCGCGCCCGGGCATTTTCTTCCTGCCGTTTACGCTCGATAGCATCAGCCGAATCTTCCTGACGGATCTTCACATGACTGAGCATCTTGATCACTTCACGCTGCAGGTTGTTCATGAGCTCGGTAAACAGGGCAAACGCCTCGCGCTTGTATTCCTGACGCGGATTCTTGCCGCCATAACTACGCAGGAAAATCCCCTGACGCAGGTGATCCATGGTGGCCAGGTGTTCTTTCCACAAGGTGTCGAGAATTTGTAACGTGATCTGCTTTTCGAACGTGCGCATCTTGTCGCCGACCGCTTCGCACTTGGCTGCATACTCGGCTGCCAGATTATCGTTGATTTTCACTTTCAGCTGATCTTCATAAAGTTGGTCATCTTCATCCAGCCAGGTTTGTACCGGTTGCTCACTGGCAAATTCGGTTTTGATCGCTTCTTCCAGACCGGCGATATCCCACTGTTCGGGTACGCTTTGTGGCGGGATGTAATCGTCCACCAGTTGCTCGACAACCTCCTGACGCATTTCTGTCAACAGCTCGGAAATATCGTCGCTGGCCATTAACTCATTGCGCTGACGATAAATGATGGTGCGCTGGTCGTTGGCGACGTTATCGTATTCCAGCAACTGCTTGCGAATATCGAAGTTACGTCCTTCTACCTTGCGTTGTGCTTTCTCAATGGAGCGAGTCACCATGCCATGTTCAATGGCCTCACCGCGCTCCATGCCCAGGCGACGCATGAAATTCTTGACACCATCGGTGGCAAAAATGCGCAGCAGATTATCTTCCATAGACAGATAGAAACGCGAATACCCCGGATCTCCCTGACGGCCGGCACGACCGCGCAACTGGTTATCTATGCGACGCGATTCATGCCGCTCGGTACCGATGATGTGCAGACCTCCGGCGGCCAACACCTGTTCGTGACGCTTTTGCCAGTCAGCGCGGGCTTGCTGGATTTTTTCCTCACCGACATCGCCCAGTTGCTCGAGCTCCGCTTCCAGATTACCGCCAAGCACAATATCAGTACCGCGGCCAGCCATATTAGTGGCAATGGTGACAGCACCTGGACGGCCGGCTTGCGCAATGATCGTTGCTTCTTTTTCGTGAAATTTGGCGTTCAGTACTTCGTGGGGAATTTTATTCTTGGTGAGGAACTTGGACAGTATTTCGGACGTATCGATGGACGCCGTTCCAACAAGCACAGGCGCGCCATTCTTGCTGGCGGTAGTAATGTCTTCGACGATGGCTTCAAATTTCTCTTCCATGGTCAGGTAGATCAGGTCATTGGCGTCTTCCCGGACCATGGGTTTGTTGGTCGGAATCACGACGACATCCAGACCATAGATCTGACTGAACTCAAACGCTTCCGTATCGGCAGTTCCGGTCATGCCGGAGAGCTTGTTGTAGAGGCGGAAGTAATTCTGGAAGGTGGTCGATGCCAGTGTCTGACTTTCACTCTGTATCTGCAGGCCCTCTTTCGCCTCCAGCGCCTGATGCAAACCTTCTGACAAGCGCCGTCCCTCCATGGTACGTCCCGTATGCTCGTCAATCAGTAGAATACGATTTTCCTGCACGATGTATTCCACATCGCGATGAAACAGATGGTGTGCCTTCAACGCGGCATGGACGTGATGCAACAGCGACAGGTTGGTCGCGGCATACAGCGATTCACCTTCATTCAGCAAACCCTTGCTGATAAGCAGCGCTTCGATATGCTCATGGCCAGCCTCTGTGAGTTCGACCTGACGGCTCTTTTCATCAACCGTGAAATGACCGGTATCAGTAGGAACATAATTCTTGTCCATCATGTCCATCTTGGAGCGTTCTTCTTTCTCACCTTTTTCAAGCTGCGGCACCAGCTTGTTAATGGCGATGTATAGCTCGGAACTGTCTTCAGCGGCGCCGGAAATAATGAGTGGCGTACGCGCCTCATCAATGAGGATTGAGTCAACCTCATCGACGATGGCGAAATTCAGCTCATGCTGCATCTTGTCTTCCAGACGAAATGCCATGTTGTCTCGCAGGTAATCGAAGCCGAATTCGTTGTTGGTGCCGTAGGTAATTGATGACTGGTAAGCAGCACGCTTCTCTTCCGGGTTCTGCCCTGATTTGATGACTCCCACGGTCAATCCAAGGAACTCATAAACCGGTCGCATCCAGTTGGCATCTCGTTCGGCAAGGTATTCGTTGACGGTCACTACGTGTACGCCCGATCCGGACAAGGCATTCAGATACGCCGGCAATGTGGCCACAAGCGTCTTACCTTCACCCGTGCGCATCTCGGAGATATTGCCCTGATGTAGCACCATGCCCCCGATCATCTGCACATCGAAATGACGCAGCTTCAGTGTGCGCTTGCTCGCTTCGCGCACTACCGCAAACGCTTCGGGCAAAAGCTTGTCGAGACTCTCACCCTCTTCTACCCGCTTGCGAAACTCTTCCGTCTTGCCTTTCAGCTCTTCATCCGAAAGGGCTGAAAACTGCTCTTCGAAACCATTAATAACTGCAACATTACGCTGCATCTTCTTCAACTTGCGTGAGTTGCTTGTGCCAAAAATTGACTTAAATATATTCATACCTGAATTCTTACGTTGTAATTTGAGTAGATTGCCGAATAACAAACCGGACCTGAGGCCGGCTGCTATTAATCAATAGAAAAATACGGGGAAGGATTATCTGGCAGTACGATGGATGTACGCTGCGGGGTCAACTACGCGTCCATTCTTGTAGACTTCAAAATGCACGTGCGGACCAGTGGAGCGCCCGGTCGAGCCGACCAGTGCGATGTTCTGTCCTTTGCTGACGATATCGCCGACATCGACGAACAGCTTTTCTGAATGTGCATAGCGTGTGGTGAAGCCATTACCGTGATTGACCTCCACCATCAAACCGTAGCCTGATCGTGGACCGGCCCAGGTCACAACACCTGCGGCGACTGTATTAATCTCAGTGCCGGACTTGCCAGTGGTGAAATCGATGCCGGCATGAAAACTGAGGCGGCCGGTAAAGGGATCCGGACGCTGACCAAAGCGTGAAGCGATCCAGCCTTGCTCAATGGGACGACCAGCGATAAAGACGTCGGACTGAATCTTGCGGTCCACCATCAGACCTTCAAGGATCTCCAGCTGCTGCTGCCGGTCTTCCAGCTGACGTTCCAGTTGATCAACAGCGCTGACCAGACCACTGGAAGTGTAGGGAATGGATTCTCCGAATTCGGGGCCGCCAACCGGGACCGGCTGGCTGAAATCAAATTCACCATCATCGAGATTGGCGATAGTCGTGATACGTTCACCGACCGCATCCAGTCGCACCAGCCGTGCTTGCAGCAAGGCGAGTCGCAGGGTCAGTGCTTCGAGTTGTTCTTCGGAATCCTGCTTGATATCGGCCAGCTGGCCGGCCTGCATGCGGATCTGGCGCTCCCAGTTCTGCGCGGTCTCTTCACTGAATATGCCGGTATTCTGCGACACGGCCAGTTGGTAGCCGAA
Organism: uncultured Pseudohongiella sp.; assembly: GCA_964592245.1. GTDB lineage: Bacteria > Pseudomonadota > Gammaproteobacteria > Pseudomonadales > Pseudohongiellaceae > UBA9145. Next base: position 43,634 of record CAZQFA010000005.1, read on the forward strand.
ATAGCCCAGCGCCACCGGGGCACCGAGTAAGCATAAGGAGAGGAGGCCTTTAAGCCAGCCTTTCAGGATAATGGTCCGCGTGTGACCATGTCGTTGATCGACGAGTATGACTTTCATTACTTATTGCGAGTTACAGCGACCCTTTTCGATGCCTGGGTTCAACACTCACTAAGTCTGACAGACTCACCGAGGGCCTGCCGCCGAATCTGAGGCCACAAAGGTGTCGCATCAGGCTGTCAAGCAACCTGATCCGGGCCCTGGGTAACGTGATTGGTACCCGTCGAGACGTATCAGGCGGCTAAGACCGGCTTCATATAGGAAATCGGTACGTTGTTCTCTGTATCGAAACTGACGATTTCCCAAGCATCTTGGTTAACTTCGAGCATCCTTAATAATGCATTATTGAGGGCATGTCCAGATTTATACCCTTTGAATTCTCCGATGAGGCTGTTACCCAGCAGGTACAGGTCACCGATCGAGTCCAGAATCTTGTGTTTGACGAATTCGTCTTCGTAACGCAGACCGTCTTCGTTCAACACCTTGTAGTCACCCACAGCAATGGCGTTATCCATGCTGGCACCCAGTGCCAGATTGCGATTCCGCAGTTCCTCGAACTCATGCATAAAGCCGAAGGTACGGGCACGACTTACTTCCTTCACGAATGAGGTGCTGGAGAAGTCGATAGTGGCGCTCTTGGTGTACTTCTTGTAAACAGGGTGATCGTAAAGCAGGGTGTAGCTGACCTTAAAGCCGTTGAATGGCTCCAGACTGACAGATTTGTCACCCTGCTCCAGCATAATTGGCTTCTTGATCTTGATGAACTTTTTCAGTTCCGACTGTTCTTCAATGCCCGCTGACTGAATCAGGAACACAAATGGGCCGGCACTGCCGTCCATGATCGGTACTTCAGGCGCACTTACGTCGACGTAGCAATTATCAATGCCGAGGCCGGACATGGCTGACATCAGGTGCTCGATTGTGGAAATGCGCACATTGTCTTTAACCAGAGTGGTCGACAAGGTGGTATCACCCACATTCGCGGCGCGCGCTTCGATTTGTACAACAGGGTCCAGGTCAACACGGGTGAAAACAATACCGGTGTTTACCGGGGCGGGACGCAGAGTGAGATAAACTTTTTCTCCAGTGTGCAAGCCAACACCAGTGGCGCGAATTGCATTCTTCAGCGTTCGTTGCTTAAGCATGAGTCTTATGTGAGTCCTTTAGTATATATGTGACTGGCAGAAATTGATCCGGTTCCCCGTCGTGGCGAATTAATCATTGTCTGACAGTTGGCTACTGCTGCTAGACATTGCTCGATTGCAGACCAGGTCACGACACTGAACATACAACCGCATGATCCAGCTTCCTGGTCATGCAAAGAGCGATCGGTACAACTTGCTTCTTATATAGCTGATTCTTAGAAAACGTGGCTGTGCTATGTCTACTGTGTCGGCCTTTGCAGCGATGTCCAAAGACCTGAATGCAATTTGCTGCGGGCCGTGTCACAGACTCTGCCAATCTGGAATCTGCACCGCTGTGGTTTTTCTACCTTTCAACCCTGCCATTAACCATTCTTCACCACTCGCGGCGAGATTCGCTGCCCGCCTGCGCCAGACCAATGCCTGAAGGTCACAGAGGGGCAATCAGCTATTCACCGTCTTTAATCAGGTTGGCGAGAGCTTGAATCCCGCCAAAAGCCTGAGCCTGCGAGGCTTGAAAACCGACGCATGTTACCAGAGTTGAGCGTAAACCCCAACAAATGAAAAATCATTGTCTGACAACAACATAGCGCGAATTACCGGGCGATTTCTGGGTCTCGCAGCACAGCTGGCGCCAGCGTCAGAATTAATCCGCCTGGCGCCGCAGGAATGCCGGGATATCCAGGTAATCCATATCCGGCTCCGCACCTACTGCTTTGGCCATGGCCGCGCCGCGGCTGGCCGCTTCACGATTGCGCATCACAGCCGGTTTATCCAGCTGGCGGTAGTCGGTCGTTGCCGAGCGATGCGTATTGTCCACAACTTTCGTGGGCTTCTCGATTCGCCCACCCAAACCTGTAGCAACGACGGTCACACGCATTTCGTTTTCGAGTGTCGGATCGATTACAGTACCCACAACAACTGTGGCATCATCAGAAGCGAATTCTTCAATAGTGTCACCCACTTCCGAGAACTCACCCAGAGACAGGTTCTCGCCGGCGGTGATATTCACCAGGATACCGCGCGCCCCTTCGAGATTGACGTCTTCCAATAGTGGGCTGCGGATAGCCGCTTCTGCCGCTTCACGCGCCCGGTCTTCACCACTGGCGAACCCGGTACCCATCATCGCCATGCCCATCTCTGACATCACGGTCTTCACATCGGCAAAATCCACGTTGATCATGCCAGGATTCATGATGAGATCGGCGATACCTTTGACCGCGCCCAGAAGTACATCATTGGCGGCCTTGAAAGCTTCCAGCAGCGATGCTTCTTTACCCAGTACATCCAGCAGCTTTTCATTTGGAATAGTAATCAGTGAATCGACATTCTCTTGCAGTAGTCTGATGCCTTGCTCAGCGATCGCACTGCGCTTCTTGCCTTCAAACGGAAACGGTCTGGTCACAACAGCGACTGTAAGAATACCCATCTCGCGTGCCACTTCGGCAACGATTGGTGCACCACCAGTTCCTGTGCCACCCCCCATACCGGCTGTGATGAAAACCATATCAGCACCGGAAAGAATTTCAGCGATCTCATCGCGATCTTCCAGCGCCGCCTGACGGCCGATTTCAGGATTAGCACCAGCACCAAGACCCTTGGTGATTGTGCTTCCCATTTGCAGCACAGTCTTCGCTTTCAGATTATTCAGCGCCTGTGCATCGGTATTTGCGCAGATAAAATCGACACCTTCAACCTGATTGTTGATCATATGGTGCACGGCATTGCCACCACCACCACCTACACCTATCACTTTGATGACGGCGTTCTGTGGTACATTTTCGACTAATTCAAACATATAGCCCCCTGTTGTTGTATTCTGTCACTTGCGTGGATTATTGACTGATGATTAAAAATTTCCCTGGAACCAGCTTTTCACTCGGTCGACCAGATGTAATTGCGGTTCTTTTTTCGGGTCGAGCCCTTCTTGTTCCTGATGTTGCTTCAGCCCATAAAGCAGTAACCCAACGCCTGTAGAATAGATCGGGTTTCTTACAATATCGGCTAATCCGTGAACATTATGAGGTGCGCCAATGCGAACCGGCGCGTGAAATATTTCTTCCGCCAGTTCCACAACACCTTCCATTTTGCTAGTGCCGCCAGTAAGTACAACGCCGGCTGCCAGCAAGTTTTCAAACCCGCTGCGCTGCAGTTCTGCCTGCACCAGAGTGAACAACTCGTCATAGCGCGGCTCGACAACTTCGGCCAAAGCCTGACGGGATAATTCACGCGGTGGCCGGTCGCCCACACTGGGCACTTTGATGGCTTCGTCAGCGCTCGCCAATTGCGTCAGCGCACAGGCGTACTTGATCTTTATCTCGTCTGCGTTTTCAGTTGGTGTGCGCAATGCCATGGCGATATCGTTGGTAACCTGATCACCGGCAATGGGAATGACACCTGTGTGACGAATCGCACCCTCGGTGAAAATGGCAATGTCAGTGGTACCACCGCCGATGTCGACAAGACAAACACCCAGCTCTTTTTCGTCTTCGGTCAGCACCGCATAGCTGGAAGCCAGTTGTTCGAGAATAATTTCTTCTGTTTCAAGACCGCAGCGCTTGATGCATTTTTCAATGTTCTGTACCGCATTGATGGCGCAGGTCACCAGATGCACTTTTGCTTCCAGGCGCACACCGGACATACCGAGAGGCTCTTTGACACCTTCTTGCGAATCAATGATGTATTCCTGCGGCAGGATATGTAGCACCTTCTGATCGGCTGGAATGGCAACCGCCTGCGCCGCATCAATGACGCGCTCGATATCAGCGCGCATAACTTCGCCTTCGCGAATCGCTACAATGCCATGCGAATTCATACTGCGAATATGGCTACCGGCAATACCCGCATAGACCGAATGAATCTGACAGCCTGCCATCAATTCCGCTTCCTCGATAGCTCGCTGAATAGACTCTACCGTGGACTCGATATTCACAACCGTGCCTTTTTTCAGGCCGCGAGATCGATGACTGCCAATACCGACAATATCGAGACTGCCATCGGCGTTGATTTCACCAACGATAGCAACGACCTTGGAAGTACCAATGTCCAGCCCGACTATCATATTTTCATTCGATGATTCACTCATGAACGGCACACTCCCCAGAGCGCCACTTTACTAATGTTTGTAACTTGACCCATTGTTAGTTGACAGCTACAGCTGTCGGTTCCTCTGTTTTAAACGCAATGGCTACGCCATTGTTGTACCGTAAATCTGCCGACTCGATCGCCGCACTCTGGATTGTCGGCTGCGATTCATAGAAGCGAAGAAAACGCTGCAATCTATCAATCACTTGCGTACGACCAACGGCGATCTCGAATTGTTCATTGATAGTGATGTTCCAACTACCACGGGAACTCAGCTCCAGAGTGGTCAAGCGCAATCCTGCCGGAAACAGTTGTTCATTGACCGCCTGGTATTGCTGCATGACTTTTAACTGACTGCCCTCGGGCCCAATCAGCTGCGGCAAATTCGCCAATGATTCAACCTCTGCCGGCACAAAGACTTCCGCGCGTTGGTTCAGGACACCTTTGTCACCCCAGCGTGCAATGGGTACTTCTTCTTCCAGATAGATCGACAAACTGTCAGGCCACAAGCGCTGCACCGATGCCTGCTCTACCCAGGGATGCGCCTCAAGACTTTGCTGCACACCGTCGACATCAAAATCAAAAAAACCCTGACCCATGTAAGTGGCAAGCAGCGAGCGTACTTCGCTTGCCGACACCCGGTTCCAGGGATTTTCCATGCGTACTTTTGTTACCGGTCTGTTGATGTACGTTGCCACGCGCTCTCTGTTGATAATCAACAGCGATGTCATCGCCAGACAGAAACACAACATAATGATCAACGGACCGCGGCCATGCTGGCGCGGCTTTAAAGGCTGCCTGGACCGCGTAGTCGCCGACGGACGTCGGGGCCGGGTAGCAGCATTTCTGTTGACTGTTCTGTTCATCAATTGCTCTGCACTTCAAAATTCAGGATACGCAGGAGTAAGTCATCAAAACTGATCCCGACAGCCTTGGCTGCGGTTGGCACAAAACTGTGCTCCGTCATCCCGGGCACTGTATTTAGCTCTAGTAAATAAAACTCGCCGTCCTGGTCCTGCATTACATCCACTCTTGCCAAACCGGAACAGTCCAGGCTTTTGTAAGCCTGCAATACCAGCGAATTCAGTTGCTCCAATTTGCTGTCTTCCAGCTGTGGCGGACAAATGATCACTGTGTCTTCATCCACGTACTTGGCATCAAAATCGAAAAACTGCCGCTTCGTCTCCAACTGAATGGCCGGCAGCAATTCATCGCCGAGCACTCCTACCGAAAACTCTCTGCCAGCGACATACTTCTCTCCCATCACATGGGTATCGAACTCGCTGGACTTTTCGTACTGCGCTTGCAAGGCCTCGGCGCTGTCGACAATCGCAATCCCCAAACTGGAACCGCCATTGACGGGCTTGACTACCACTTTGCCAAACTCTTCGATCATGCCTTGCCAGTCCGAGTCCGGCCCTAATTCGTAATACGGCGAGGTACTTAACCCAAGCTGTCGCCAGACAAGCTTGCTTTTCACCTTGTCCATCGCCAGTGCAGACGCCAGCACTCCGCTGCCCGTGTAGGGGAGTTGCATGATTTCCAGCAACCCCTGTATCACCCCGTCCTCGCCGCCCTGGCCATGTAGCATGTTAACCACCAGGTCCGGATTGACTTTCTGCAGCTGCGCAATGATGTCTTCACCGACATCAATGGCGATGACATCGACGCCCAATCGCTGCAAACCGTTGAACACTGCCTGACCACTTATCAGAGAAATTTCACGCTCTGAAGAACGGCCACCTTTGAGCACAGCAACACGGCCAACTTTTGCCAATACTTCCTCTTTATTTATCGTTCTCATAGCCAATTCTTTTAACTTTCAGACCACATAAGTTCTATAAAAATCAATAAATTACTTACTAATGAAACCCTGCTGGGCCAGCTCTCTGGCGAGTCCGCCAACACTGCCCGCGCCCTGGGTCAACACGATGTCTCCCGGTCGCAGCAAATCGTTCAAAATCGGCGACACATCGGCCTCTTTTTGCACAAAAACCGGGTCGATTTTGCCGCGCATGCGAATACTGCGGCACAGACTTCGGGAATCGGCTCCGGCGATCTTCTTCTCTCCGGCCGAGTACACTTCCAGTAACAGCAACACATCCGCGCCCGACAGGACATTGACGAAATCCTCGTAGAGATCCTTGGTACGGCTATAGCGGTGCGGCTGATAGATCATCACCAGTCGCCGTGATGGCCAACCTTCCCTGAGCGCCTTGATCGTTGCCGCCACTTCGGTTGGATGGTGACCATAGTCATCAATCAACATGATGTGACCATCACCAACCGCAAAATCCCCTTGCACATCGAAACGACGGCCGACACCGGCAAACTGACCGACACCCTCGCGAATCGCCTTGTCTTTGATGCCTTCATCACTGGCAATGACAACTGCCGCCGTGGCATTCAACGCATTATGGCGACCCGGCATATTCAGCGAGATACGCAGCGGCGTTTTCTTGCCGGGACGTGTAATCTCAAAACTGGTTTCCCGCTCCTTCTGACGCAGATTGTTAATACGGAAATCTGCATCCTCGGAGAATCCGTAAGTGATCTTCGGCCTTGAGATACGTGGCGCTATTTCTCGCACTACCGGATCGTCGATACACAGCACAGCCAAACCGTAAAACGGCAAGTTATGCAGAAAATCGACAAAGTAATCTTTCAGGCGATCGAAATCGCCGTCATAGGTGCCCATATGGTCAGCTTCAATATTAGTGATAACTGCTACCATCGGCTGCAAGTGCATAAAAGAGGCATCACTTTCATCCGCTTCCGCGACCAGATAACGACTGGTGCCCAATTGCGCATTGGTGCCAGCACTGTTGAGCAGGCCGCCTATCACAAATGTTGGATCCAATCCGCCGGCTGCCAACACCGACGCTACAATACTGGTAGTGGTCGTCTTGCCATGGGTTCCCGCAATAGCAATCGAGTGCCGGTAACGCATCAGTTCAGCCAACATTTCGGCGCGCGCGATGAGCGGTTTGTTTTCGTTCAGTGCCAGCTTGATCTCCGGATTGCGACGATCGATGGCGCTTGAGTACACAACCACATCGGCGGCACTGGCATTCTTGGCCACATGACCAATAAAAATTCTGGCACCGAGTTTCTGCAAGCGCTCGGTGTTGGCTGACTTTTTCAGATCAGATCCGGTAATCTTGTAGCCCTGATTCAATAATACTTCTGCGATACCGCACATACCGGCGCCACCGATACCAACAAAATGGATCGTCTTGATGCGGCGCATCTCGGGGATGCTATGCACTGACACTGCCTTAGGCATAGATGAACTCCCGGCAGCGCGCAGCAATCTTGTCAGCCGCATCCAGAATTGCCGCCTGTCTGGCATTCGTACGCAGCACATCCAGTGTGTCGCGGTGCCTGTCTAACTGATGCAGAATTTTCAACATCGACTTGGCGGACAGGTCTTTCTGTTCCAGCAAATAGGCGGCGTTTTTTTCTACCAGCCAGCGGGCGTTGAGCAGTTGTTGCTGGTCCTTGTGATGAGGGTACGGCACAAATACCGCGGGCAATCCCACCGCAGCAATTTCACTGACTGTACTGGCCCCTGACCGCGCGATCACAATATCGGCCCAACCGTATACTTCTGCCATGTCATCCACGAACGGAACGACCTGACAACTCTTGTCCAGTTCGATACTCAATGACTTATATAGCTGCAGCGTAGAAGCATGATTTCTGGCACCCGTTTGGTGAATCACCTCCGGACGAAAGCCATCCCAGTTCACCAACATTTCCGGAATCACTTTATTGATGGACTCCGCCCCCTGACTGCCACCCAAAACCAGAATGCGTAGTGGGCGATAGCGATCCATGGCCAATGTCGATTGGCCATGCAAGGCGGCTATGTCTTCCCTTACGGGATTACCCAGATGAACGACTTTGCGCGACGGCGAAAAGGTATTGGGGAACGCCTCAATTACCAGCGAAGCCACCCGCGACAACCATTTGTTGGTCAGACCGGGGACCGCGTTCTGTTCGTGGATCAATAAGGGAATACGCAATAAACGCGCGGCAATGCCTGCCGGCCCACAGACAAAACCGCCCATTCCGAGCACGCAATCAGGCTTGCTCGCTCGCATAATTGCTATGGATTGTTGCATTGCCTGCATAATCATTACTGGTGCCATTAACTTGCGTTTCAGCCCACTGCCTCGCAGCCCTTTGACTGCGACCTGATGAAGCTTGATATCAGTGTCAGCGAGCAATTTATTCTCCATTCCCGCAGGCGTGCCCAGCCACTCTACCAGCACACCCTGTCGCTGCAGTTGTCGAGCAATCGACAATGCCGGGAACACATGCCCTCCCGTCCCTGCAGCCATGATCAAAATTTTCCCGCTTTTTGTTTCCATAACTAGCGGCTCGCACCACTCTCACCCTGTGCTGTTTCAGTTTCAAATTGAATGCGTATCAGTAGCGCCGCCATGTAGCAACTGACGATCAAACTGGCACCGCCATAACTTAAAAATGGCAAGGTCAACCCTTTGGTGGGCAGCAATCCCAAATTGACGCCGACGTTGATCATGGTTTGGCCGGCAAAGAGCAGCGCAATTCCATAAGCACAAAATGCATTAAACTCGTTGCCTGCCTGCTGCGCTGCCTGACCGATTCGGAAGGCCTTGTACACCAGAGCGCTGAATAGAAAGACAACAAAGCAGACCCCTGCCAGCCCCAGCTCTTCACCGATAATCGCCAGCACAAAGTCGTTGTGCGCCTCAGGCAGGAAATAGAGTTTTTGAATACTGTTACCGAGTCCAACTCCAAACCACTCGCCACGACCGAAGGCGATCAGAGCTTGTGTCAACTGATAGCCGCCGCCATAAACATTTTCCGCTGCCCAAGGATTGAGGAAAGAGGAGAATCGTACTATCACATAGGGCTTCATGATTGCCAGGGCAACAATAGCGCCCACGCAGACTGTCAGAATCAGAGCAAAACGGTGAACTTTCGCACCTGCCAAAAAGATCAGACAAAAACCTGTCAGCAATAAAATCACCATGGCGCCATGATCAGGCTCGAAATGCAGCAATACAACTGCCGAGGCAATCACCAGCATGGGCTTCAAGAAGCCTGACCATTTCTCTTTGACCTCTTCACGATGGCGTTCAAGATACGCGGCAAAATAAAAAACAGTAAAGATCTTGGCTAACTCCGATGGCTGCAGATCGAACGGGCCGAGGTCAATCCAGCGCGCACTGCCATTAACGACTTTACCAATGCCTGGCACCAGAACGAGCATCAGCAATGCATACGACAGCATCAGCAGGTACCAGCTGTTGCGATGCCAAAAGGACATGGGGAAGAGCATCGTCCCAAGCATGACCACAAGCCCCATGCACGCGAAAATAATCTGGCGCTTGAAGTAGAACATCGAATCACCGAACTGACTGTTGGCAATTTCTACCGAGGCAGAAGTCATCATCAACAGCCCGAGTGTCAGTAACACCAGGATGATCAACAGCAGACCATTCAGTCGCCCCAGATCGAGGCTGATATCAGCGCGTTTTTGCACACCTGATGCCATGCTCATTGCAACTTCTCCACTGCTTTCACGAAGGCTTTGCCACGCTCCTGAAAATTCCTGAACATATCGAAGCTGGCACAAGCCGGTGACAGCAACACTGCATCGCCCGCTTGCGCTGCTTCCTTGGCCAGTGCGACAGCCTCTTGAAGATTACCGGCAAACTGCACCGGCATTTGCGCATCCAGGCTGGCGGCGATCTCGCCGGCATCCTGACCAATCAAAATCACTTTCTTTGCCCAACGATTCAGCGCAGGACTCAAGGCGGAAAAATCGGCGCCTTTGCCAATACCCCCGGCGATTAGCACCAGATGCCCGGCGATGCGACTGCCCAGGCCCTCAATAGCTGCTACCGACGCACCGACATTGGTACCTTTTGAGTCATTGAAATAGTCGACGCCATCAATGGCCGCCACAAACTGGCAACGGTGCGGCAAGCCGGTAAAGCCGGCCAGACCACGACGCAAATCAGCGATGCCAATGCCAGCCGCGAGTGCCATGGCTGATGCCGCCAGCGCGTTGGCAATATTGTGTTGGCCGACAATTTTCAGTTCACTCACCGGCATGATTTTTTCGAGGCGATAACTCAGAAACTGTTCGCCGTCTTCCTCAATGAGGCCAACACCATTGACACCCGGCTTGCCCAATCCGAACTGCCACAACTGCGGATTCTCATCACCGTGATAGGCAGTGAGTGCATCATCTGTATTGACCACGACTTGTCGCGCACCGTAAAAAATACGTTGCTTGGCCTGCTGGTAGGCCTGCAAGTCGCTGTAGCGATCCATATGATCTGCTGACAAGTTCAAAATCGTTACCACTTCTGCCTGTAATCGTTGCGTTGTTTCCAGTTGAAAACTGGACAATTCCAGTACGTAAAAATCGGCTTCACTGCGACCCAGCAGGTCCAGTGCCGGCTCACCCAGCCCGGCTTCCAAATTACCGCCCAACTCCACTTTCTTGCCCGCCGCGCGCAGAATTTCTGCCACTAACACGGCGACTGTGCTCTTGCCATTTGAGCCGGTAATCGCCAGAACCGGTGCCCGTACCGCTTGCGAAAAAATATCCACATCCCCTGTGATCGTCACACCAGCAGCAGCGGCTTGCATAATCTCCGGCGTCTTTAAACTGACTCCAGGACTGACAATCAGCCGCCGCGCCTTAAGCAAAATCTGTGGCGCGAAACTACCGCAGGTCAGCTCAGCATCGGGAAACTGCTTTTGGAACTCCGCCAACCCTGGCGGTTCTTCCCGACTGTCTACTACCTGAAAACTTTCACCTTGTGCCTTCAGGTAGCGTGCGCATGAAAGACCGGTTGCTCCCAGCCCGACGATGACACTATGTACTTTCGTTGTTTGGCTACCCACTGCGAAGACCAGATCGATCAGCGCAGTTTCAGTGTGGCCAGGCCGAACAGCACCAACATAACCGTGATAATCCAGAAGCGAACAATCACGCGTGGCTCGGGCCAACCTTTCAATTCAAAGTGATGGTGCAAAGGCGCCATGCGAAAAATTCGTTTGCCAGTGAGTTTGAACGAAGCAACCTGCAAGATCACAGACACTGTTTCCATCACGAACACACCACCCATGATGAACAGCACAATTTCGTGCCGTGCCACGATCGCCATGACACCCAGCGCTGCACCCAGTGCCAGCGCGCCAACGTCACCCATAAAAATTTGCGCCGGATAGGTGTTGAACCAGAGAAAGCCCATTCCTGCACCGCTCAAAGCGCCGGCGAAGATCACCACTTCACCGGAGCCGACGACGTAGGGAATATTCAGGTAGGCGGAAAATTCAACGTGACCAGCCAGATAGGCAATAATGCCCAGTGCACCACCCACCATGACCGTCGGCAATATGGCGAGGCCATCGAGCCCGTCTGTGAGATTCACTGCATTGGAAAAACCGACAATGACGAAATAGCTGAACACGACATAGAGCACGCCGATATCAATCGCCACGTCTTTGAAAAAAGGAATTATGTATTGCGTCTCGACCGGACCGTAGGCGGAGTAGTACAGCACAATCGCCGCCACCGCGCCGATCACCGATTGCCAGAAGTACTTCCAGCGCGCCGGTAGACCGGTCGGGTTTTGCTGGAATACCTTGCGGTAGTCGTCGACCCAACCGATGGCGCCAAATAACAGCGTCACCAGCAATACGATCCAGACATAATGATTAGCCAGATCGGACCAGAGTAATGTGCTGATGGCGATACTGACCAGAATCAGCGCGCCGCCCATGGTCGGCGTGCCGGCTTTGCTGAAATGGGTTTCAGGGCCGTCATCACGTACGACCTGACCGATCTGATGATAGTTCAAGCGCCGGATGAGCGTCGGTCCAATAATGAGCGATACACCTAGTGCCGTCAGGATACTGAAAATACCCCGCACCGTGATGTACTGAAGCACAGCGAAGTTGCTGTTAAATTGCATCAGATATTCAGATAGCCAAACCAGCATTAGCGCTCTCCCTCGCCCAACATTGCCTGCACCACCAGATCCATTTGCGCACCGCGGGATCCCTTGATGAGAAAGGCAATCTCATTACTTGCCTGCGCACGACAGGCAGCAATCAGTTCTTCTTGATTTTCAAAATGGCGTCCACGATTACCGTACGCTGCCACGGTATGGCGGGTAAACTCGCCTACGCCCCAAAGTTCGTCGATATTCGCCTCTGCCGCATAACGCCCGACTGCGGTATGCGCTTGTTCGGATTCGCTGCCCAGCTCCTTGATGTCGCCAGCAATCAAATATTTCTTTTCCTTGAAAGAGTTCAGCACATCGATAGCAGCCATGAATGAACTGGGGCTGGCGTTATAAGTGTCATCAATCAGACAACAATCATTGACGCCGCGCAGCAAACACATGCGTCCTTGCACTGGCGCCAGCTCGCTGAGTCCGGCCACCACGTCTGCCAGACTTGCGCCAGCTTCCATCGCCGCAGCCGCGGCGGCTACAGCATTGCGCACGTTGTGCACTCCCAGCAGTTGCAGCTGCACATCCGCTTTGCCATCTGGTGTTTCCAGCGTAAAACTCACCTGACCACGCTCACCGATGCGAATACTGGTTGCCCGATAGGCGACCTGGGGGCCGGCTGTATTCAGTGCAAATTGCACAATGCGCTTGTCACTCGCGCGGCGCATCCATTGCCCGACATTCGGATCATCAGCGTTAAGAATGGCCACACCATCAGCGGCCAATCCATCAAGGATTTCACCTTTCGCCTCAACGATGCCCTGCAGGCTACCAAAACCTTCAATGTGTGCGGCGCTGGCATTGGTAATCATGACCACATCGGGATTCGTCAGGCCGACACTGTAGGCAATCTCACCCTGACTATTCGCGCCCATCTCGATAACGGCGAATTCATGCTCTGCTTGCAAACGTAACAGCGTCAGTGGCACACCAATGGTGTTGTTTAAATTGGCCTCGGTACTCAAGGTTTCACCGGTATGTCGCAAAATGGCCGCCAGCATCTCCTTGACCGTGGTTTTGCCCTGGCTGCCAGTCAGGGCAATGACAGTCGCCTGACTGCGCAAGCGATTCTCATGAGCGATCATGCCCAGCGCTGTATGGGTATCCGCTACTTTGAGCAAGGCCATTTTGCCGGCTTCGATATCGCGACTGACAATTGCCGCGCTGGCTCCCTTGGCAGCTGCTTCGTTAACAAATTCATTGCCGTCGAAACGCTCACCCACTAACGCCAGATAGGCATCACCGCGCTTGATCGCCCGCGTGTCTGTCGACAAGCGACTGAATTCAGCGTCCGCACCGATCACCTGGCCATCCAGCCGGTCTGCCAGAGCTGTAAGTGACATTGAACCGATCAACGCGAGATCCTCATTGCTTTTCAGCCCGTGCTTGCAGTGCCAGCCTGACTTGCGACACGTCACTGAACAAATGTTTGACGCCGTCTATATCCTGATATGTCTCATGGCCTTTGCCGGCAACCAAGACGACATCACCTGCTGCCGCATTACTGATCGCATAATTGATCGCTGCGTTGCGGTCACGAATTACCATTGCTTTGCTGGCATCATCCAGCCCGCTCAGAATGTGCTGTACGATTGAATCACCCTGCTCCTTGCGCGGATTGTCATCGGTAATAATGATGCGATCGGCATAGGCTTCGGCAATTTCTCCCATGAGCGGACGCTTGCCCTGATCGCGGTTGCCGCCGCAGCCAAACACACACCAGAGCTGGCCGGTGAAGTGATCGCGCAAAGCACAAAGCGCGCTGCGCAATCCATCCGGGGTATGCGCGTAATCCACCACGGCAGTGACATCGCCAGGGCCGGGGACTATTTCCATGCGCCCATTAACAGGCTGCAGAGATGACAGTGCCTGACACAGCTTGTCGATATCCAGCTCGACACGACCAGGCAGATAACCAACAAGCGCTGCCGCGACTGCCAGCAAATTGCTGAAATTGAACTGTCCAAGCAGCGAACCGCTGATCTGCCCGCTACCCAAAGGAGTATTGATGGTTGCCTTGTAGCCACTCTCGGTGAATTCCAGGTTGGCAGCATTGACAGTAGCCACGTCATTGCTGCGGCTGTAGGTAATAATGTCTACTTCACTGTCAATGCCATTAAGGATAGACAGCGCAAACGGATCATCCAGATTAATCACTGCACAGCGCAGCCCTTCCATCAGGAACAGCTTCTTCTTGTTGTCGGCGTATTCTTCCATGCTGCCGTGATAATCAAGGTGGTCGCGAGTCAGATTGGTGAAGATCGCCGTGTCAAAATGAATGGCGGCTACGCGATGCTGGTGCAGTCCCACGGATGAGACTTCCATGACCACAGGTTCAACCTGTTCCAGTACCATTTCTGCCAGCGCCTTTTGCGTAAACACAGCATCCGGAGTAGTTAATGAGGTTTCCTGCAAATTGTCAGCAGTCCCGTAACCCAGTGTGCCGATCACACCGCAGCGATAGTCAAAAGCAGCCAGTGCCTGAGCGACGAACTGACTGCAGCTGGTCTTGCCATTGGTGCCGGTAATACCAAACACACTCAGTTCGGCGCTGGGATCGAGATAGAAACGGCCGGCGATATCGCTGATCTTGGCGGAGAGTTTTTCAATGGCGATGACCGGCACATCGGCGATGTATTGCACACCGCTCCAGTTGCCTCCGGACTCAGCCAGCACAGCCGCCGCCCCCTTTCTGATCGTCTCCTCAATATAGTCGCGGGCATCATGATTAAAGCCAAAGCAGGCGATGAACAGGTCACCGGCGATGATCTCGCGGCTGTCCATTTTTACACCGGACACGATGATGCCGAGCTTGCTGCGCTCAGCCTCGGGAATCTCAACCAGATCTGCGATCAACTCCAGTAGTGAGACGTGTTGTTTCAATTGTTCCGCCGTGTTCATAGTTTTGATGGCTTTATAATGACGAGAGCTCCGTGCTCCTCTCGTCAGGCAAATTATCAGGTGGCACATTCAGCAAGCGCATGGAGCCAGCGGCAATTTTCGAAAACACCGGCGCCGACACCTGTCCACCATAATGCTCTTCGCCTTTCGGCTCATTGATAATGACTACAATAACCAATCTTGGATCCGATGCCGGCACCATTCCGGCGAACAGTGAGTTGTGCAAGTTCTCTTCATAGCCAAACTCACCCACAACGTGTGCCGTGCCGGTTTTTCCTGCCACTTTATAGAAGGGAATGTTGGCATCGGTGGCCGCACCGCCCTGACTGGCATCGACCACTGAACCCAGCATTTTCTGTACTTGCAGCGCTATTTCTTCGCTAATGACCTGCTCACGCGGCAAGGCGGCACGATCTTCTGCATCAAGCTTCAACAGGGAGACAGGTTTCCTGACACCATTATCAGCGATGACAGAGTAGGCCTGGGCGATTTGCAGTGCCGAGGCCGACAAGCCATAGCCATAAGACAGAGTGGCAATCTCTATACGACTCCAGCGCGCCGGACTGGGCAGCACACCGCCTCGCTCACCCGGGAATCCGGTTCCGGCAACCTGACCAAACCCAACGCGCTCGAGCACATCAACAATCGGCTCCGGACCGATGTTGAGCGCAATTCTTGTGGTGCCAATGTTGCTGGACTTGGTAATCACTCGCGCCAGATTCAGCGTGCCATAGTTGGCGATATCCCTGACTTCGTGCCCGTTCACCATCATCCAGCCCGGCCCGGCTTCGACGACGGTATCCGGCGTGTACAAGCCGGATTCCAACGCCGCAATAATGGTAAATGGTTTGATGGTTGAACCCGGCTCGAAGGCATCGGTAACAGCGCGATTGCGCATGACGCTGAA
>CAZQFA010000005.1:59851-105161 GCA_964592245.1 uncultured Pseudohongiella sp.
CAAGATCGAGTACTTCCTGGGCTTCGTGCGGTGGCAGGCCGCGCTTGATATAGAGAAATTCACGCGTCGCATTCTTGGCGACATTGCCGGCCAGAACTTCCGGATTGATATCGAGCGCCACTGCCAGAGCCTCAACATCCGCCGGCGAATCCGCCATCTTGCTCGGGTCAATCCAGATTGATTGCACTGGCGTGCTGACTGCCAACGGCTCACCGCTACGATCACTGATCAAGCCACGATTGGCTACCAGTGGCACCGTCCTGATAGTACGCGCATCGCCTTGCCCCTGCAGAAAATCGCGTTCCAGAATGTGCAAGGCGCTCGCCTTCCAGACGATAACACCCACACATAACAGCATCATGAAGAGCACCAGATACAAACGCCAGTGCTGTAGCCAGCCAGACATTCTTCGCTCAGTCATTTCGCACCATCACAATGTCATTTACTTCCGGAAGTTGCATCTGCAATTGCTCGGCCGCCTTCGACTCAATACGACCCTCAAGTCCGAAAGTGCTTTGCTCGATCAACAATTGCCCCCAGGCCACATTCAAATCTACCGCTTCTTCTTTCAATTCCTGCAATTCATTAAAGGCGAAACGATTGGCATGAGTCACATTGACCACCGCGAGCCCGGAACCCAAAACAGTCGCCAACAACAACACCAAACCCAACGTCGACTTGCGCGTCAGTCCCACCCATTGCAATACAGCGAGTGGAGACTGCGCATCCAGCCAAGCCAGCGAATTGCCAGCCTTGTCCCGCGATGAATTATTTTTCTTCTTCACCATTACGCTATTTTTTCCGCTACACGCATGACCGCACTTCGGGCTCTTGGGTTTTGCTTCACCTCTTCCGCAGACGGTTTCACTGCCTTGCCAATCATTTTCAGTTTCGGGTTCAGCATATCCGCCGACACTGGCAGGTCGCGCGGAAAATTATCTCCCTTTGTCTGCATGGCAATGAATTTCTTGACTATTCGGTCTTCAAGTGAATGAAAGCTGATGACAACCAATCGCCCACCGACCGCGAGCATGCTCATTGCCTGCTCCAGCGCTTTTTTCAAATCATCCAATTCGGAATTTATAAAAATGCGAATTCCCTGGAATGCGCGCGTTGCCGGATGCTTGTCTTTTTCCCAGGCTGGATTGGCTTCCTTGATAATCTCGGCCAACCGGCCAGTTGTCTCGATTGGCGCTTGCTGTCGCTCTTCAACGATGCGACGCGCCATACGGCGCGAATGACGCTCTTCGCCAAATTCATAGAGTACGTCGGCGATTTCTTTTTCCTTGGCAGAATTGATCCACTCGCGAGCTGACACGCCCTGCTGTGGATTCATACGCATATCGAGCGGCCCGTCGTGCATAAAGCTGAACCCGCGACTGGCATCATCCAGTTGCGGCGAAGAAACACCGAGATCAAATAAAATACCGGCAAGCTGGCCTTCCAGCTGACAATCACGGGCGATCTTGTCCAGCTCGGAAAAGGAGCCATGAATAACTTTCAGATTGGGATGTGTTGCTGACATTTGCTCGGCGACCGCGATGGCCTCCGGATCCTTGTCGATGACCAGTAATTGACCGGAATCACCGAGCTCCTCGAGAATCGCCTCACTATGCCCACCGCGACCAAAAGTAGCGTCCAGGTAGTTGCTACCTGAACGGATGGCCAGCGCCGCGACCGCTTCTGTTTTAAGAACGGTCTGATGCTCTGTCGCGTGTTTCATGCACTTAACCTACAAGGCGAGACTGCGTAATTTTTCGGGTAATTCTCCTTCCTGGGTGGACTCACTCAACCACTGGTCGCGCTGTTCATTCCACGCTTCCTGACTCCAGATTTCCAGTTTTTTGCCCTGACCAATCAAGCAAAGATGCTTTTCCAGTCCGGCATACTGGCGTAGCTCCTGAGGTAACAGGATGCGGCCATTGCCATCCATATCGAGGTCATTGGCATGCCCGATCAAAAGGTGTTTGACTCGCTGGGACATAGCATCGAAACTGGAAAGCGATTCAATCTGTCGCTCAATCTGTTCCCATTCGGGCAGAGGATAGAGGAGTAAACAACGGTGGTTGGTATCAATGGTGACAACAAGACGGCCGGAGCAACTTTCAAGCAGCTGCTCACGGTAGCGCGCTGGCATAGCCAGACGCCCCTTCGCATCCATGTTGATGGTGTTAATGCCGCGAAACACGTGTTGTCCCCAGTAGTGTGGTTATTTTTGTCTGTGTTTCTCCACTAAGACCCACAATCAGACAAAAAACGCCACTTTTCTCCACTGCCGGACACTATAGGCACAGCTTCGGCGTTGTGCAAGCACTATTTATGTGATTTTTTTCAAGAAATTACGCGAACTTGCCGCTAAAACCGGTGATCTTGCTGTTAAAGCGACGGCATTTGAGAATAGAATTCGAGCGAATACAGGCGGCTAACCGCCTTAATTAAAGTAAAGCATTAAGATTATTGGCGCCGTGATGGTGCGAATGCGGGATTCAGGGGATTTTTGACAGGGTCGTGCACTTTGGTGCGTGAAAGGTGCGCAAAAGGTGCGTGAAAAAAGCGAGTCAGCCTGTAAGCCGGGTTCTGTCGAAGGCAATTATTCATCTGCGACCTGTGTCACCACAGGCCTTTAGCGGCCTACCCGAATCCAATGCGAGCAACACTAGCGGATTCCTATTTGGCCTTGCTCCGGGTGGGGTTTACCTTGCCACGAACTGTTACCAGTCGTGCGGTGCGCTCTTACCGCACCCTTTCACCCTTACCGAGGCAGTAAACTGCCCAGGCGGTCTTCTCTCTGCTGCACTTGCCGTGGGTTCACACCCCCCAGGCGTTACCTGGCACCCTGCTCTATGGAGCCCGGACTTTCCTCCATCTCTGCTCCGAAGAGAGAAACAGCAATTGCCCGGCTGACTCGGCGCCACTGTAATGGAGAAGCCTGCGCAATACAATCAAATAATACAGCAGTGAATCAGTTGTCCCGGCACTACTGACTCTGTTCCTGTTTCTCTATTCCCTTTCTCCTTCTCTTTCTCTTCCCCTTCCCTTTCCCTTTCGCTTCTTCTTACTCTTTCACTTGCAGCGCCGCTTCGTAAAGTGCGTTCTTCCTGACCCCTGTTAGCCGGCTTGCCAGAGCGACCGCTTTCTTCAGTGATAATTCTTCCTGCAAGATCGCGACAGTCTGCAGCGCCGCTCGCATCTGTTGCTCGGCATCAGAGGTGACCTCTTCACCACGAATAGCGATCACAAATTCGCCACGCTGGTTATTGGCGTCTGACTCAAGCCAGCCCAGGCAATCGGCCGCTGTACCGAGGAAATGGGCTTCAAAGCGTTTGCTGATCTCGCGAGCAATAAAGACTTCGTGGCCGGCACCAAACACAGCGATGATATCTTCGACGCTGGCAAGAATCCGGTGCGGCGATTCATACAGCACCAGCGTGCAGTGATGCTGTTGTAATTCCGCCAGTGCCTGACGTCGCGCCGCTGCCTTGGCTGGCAGAAAGCCGGCAAACAGAAAGCGGTCAGATGGCAGGCCGGCGACACTCAAGGCCGCCGTCAGGGCGCTGGCTCCGGGGATGGGCAGCACAGCAAAGCCCGCTTGCCGGACAGCGCGTACCAGCTTGTAACCGGGATCGGAAATTAACGGCGTGCCGGCATCAGAAATCAGCGCCACCGACTCACCGGATTGCAGATGGCCGATGATCTGCTCCACTGTCTTGCTGTCGCTGTGATCATGGTAAGCCAGCAAGCGCGCATTGATCTGAAAGTTTTGCAACAAGGGCTTGCTGTGTCGCGTATCCTCGGCAGCAATGACTGCCACAGAGCGCAGCACGTCGATGGCTCGAGTGGTGAAATCCGCCTGATTGCCGATGGGAGTCGCGACAACGTACAACACGGCCTCTTGTGCTGGGTTGCCAGAATTTGAATTGCTCAAAAAATTGCCCACTTGCTGGTCTTGTATTAGTCTAATTGTAGCCTGTCTGCGCGAGTGATGGGCTTAATTCTCGGCAATCGCTGCTACAATACCGCCGCAGCGGCCTCTGCCCGATATCAACTCACCACCCTGATTTATGATGCGAACCAAGACGCTGTTCAACCCCTTTTTTACTGTCACCTTGCTGGTAGGACTGACTGCGTGCGGCAGTACGGCGACTGTTGACCGCGCCCCCCGCACCGCCATCGAATCCAGTGCCGATTCAGTTTCAGAGCTATTGGCCAGAGCCGAAGAAAGCCGTGGTGTCGCCGCCATCGACCTGCGCATCGAAGCCATCGAAACACTACTCGATGACGAAAACCTGGAACGGGCACAACTGGTCGCCGAAACACTGGACGATGTCAGCGTCAGCGATGCCGATGTGCAAATGCGTCTGGCACTGGTCCAGGCGCGAGTAGCCCTGGTCACAGATCAGGGTGAAGAAGCCGTGAGTGTGCTCACCGACCTGCCGACCACAGTGATTCAAGGCAATCCCGAGGACACGCTGGAATACTATTTACTGCTGGGCGCAGCCCAGGCAGCAGCCGAGAATTATCCGGCAGCAACTGATGCCTATGTCGAGGCGGCCGCGCGCGCCGATGACAGCAATCAACAACTGGTTCATGACCAGATCTGGCAAACCCTGCAATTGCTGGACGATGACGCACTGCGTCTGTACGCCGGCGCCGCCCAAAACTATGCTCTGCGTGGCTGGATCGAACTGACGCGAGTCTATCGCGGCGATCAGTTCAGTGTACGCAATCAGCTGGATGCTATTCGCCAATGGCAACGCACCTGGAATCAACACGCCGCTGCTGCAGTGATGCCAACGCCATTGCGCGAGCTGGAGATCATGTGGGAAAACCGGCCGCGACACATTGCCCTGATCCTGCCGTTACAACAGGCAGCCGGAGCGGCCATTCAGGAAGGATTCCTGTCAGCCTATTATCGCGCTCTCAGTACAACCAGAGAGGTGCCAAGACTTTCGGTCTATGACAGCAGCGAAGAGACCCGCATTCGTTCTCTCTATAACGAGGCCGTCAGCAACGGCGCCGATCTGGTAATCGGGCCGCTGAACAAAACCATGGTCAACGAGTTGCACAGCCGCGGTCGCTTGCCGGTACCGACGCTGGCGTTAAACTACGCAGACGATCCGGGCCCCGGTCCCGCTAACCTGTATCAATACGGTCTGGCACCCGAAGACGAGATACAACAGGCCGCGGCGCTGGCCTGGAACGCGGGTTACCGCAACGCCGCAGTGATTACTCCCGACGGCAGTGACTATTTACGCCTGCAGGACACCTTTGCGCGTATGTGGAATGGCATGGGCGGCCAGGTTGTTTCGCGCAGCAGCTTTGGTGCCGATGCGGACTATGCCGACGTGGTCAAGCGCCTGATGGCCATCGACTCCAGTGAAAACCGCGCCGAGCGCTTGCGCGACATCTTGCCGCGCAGCAGCATCGATTTCACCCCGCGAAGACGCGCCGACATTGATTTCATATTCCTGATGGCCAACCCGCGTCAGGGGCGTCAAATCAAGCCAACTCTGGCTTTCTATTACGCCGAGGATTTGCCAGTCATTTCCATGCCCTCGATCAATGACGGCTTGCGCAACCAGAGCGCCAACACCGATCTCGATGGCATCGTGTTTACTGATGCACCCTGGGTTCTCGACCAGAACTCCGCCATGAAGACCGAAGTGGAAGCGAACCTGCGACCCACTCAGGGTCCGCTGCAACGTCTCCGCGCCATGGGTATTGATGCCTTTATGCTGCACGGCCGTCTGGCGCAGATGGCCGCTCAGGGTGCTGAATCCTTACAAGGGACAACTGGAACGTTGACCATGTACGACAATCGTCAAATCCACCGACGGTTGCAATTCGCTCGCTTCGAAAACGGTATCGCCCGCATCATATCTTCCGAACTGGCTGCTTCCCGGTAAGCCGCCCGCCTGGGTTCAAATATCGAGGGGGTTAGATTCGGGGTTCAAATTAAGTGTTCAAATTCGGGGTTTAAATCAAGAGTCCAACCAAGAGCAACGACACACTCGAGGCAAACAATCCCGCGCGTGCCAGATAAATCACCCATTAATCGCCGCATTTTCGGCCAGCGCATTGAACGCCAGGTCGCTCGCCATCTCAAGCAGCAAGGACTGAAATTGCTGACGAGTAATTTCACCTGCCGCGTCGGCGAGATCGATCTGATCATGCAGGAAAAACCTCATACGCTGGTATTCGTTGAGGTCCGTTATCGGTCGCAAGCAGACTACGGCAGTCCGCTGGAGAGCATCACGGCGGCCAAACAACAGCGCATTCGGCGAACAGCTGCATACTTCCTGCAGCGCCAACCCGCCAGCAAGGAATGGCAATGTCGCTTTGACGTGGTCGGTGTGGCGCCGGCAACCGATAAGCGGCAACTGACCATCGACTGGATACCCAACGCTTTCTATTGAAACTATCACTACCGCAGCATCGTCTTATAGCAATAGCAGACGCAGCCTTGCCGCATCCAACCAATCTCCTGCGATCTTTTTACAGCAGCGACGAAGCTCTGAAAAATGCGATAATAATGGGTAACAATGGCACCCAAATTGCCGATATAGTGGTCACTCGTCCATGTTTGGCCGAACCGGAAAGTTAGTGAGTAGTGAAGAAAAGGACCCAATGAATTTACAAGATCGCATCAAGAACCATTTCCTGCAGAGCATCGAGACCAAGGAACGCGCTGCTGAGACACTCGTCGAACCCATTCAGATGGCCGGCGAGCTGATGGTTCAATGCCTGCTCAAGGAAGGCAAGATACTCACCTGCGGCAATGGCGGCTCTGCGGGCGACGCCCAACATTTCTCAGCCGAATTGCTCAACCGCTTTGAAAAGGAGCGACCAGGCCTGCCGGCGCTGGCGCTGACCACCGACAGTTCGACGCTCACTGCTATCGCCAATGACTATCATTATGATGAGATCTTCTCCAAGCAGGTGAGCGCACTGGGCCAGGAAGGCGACATTTTGTTGGCAATTTCAACCAGTGGCAACTCCAGCAATGTCATCACGGCAATCAAGGCAGCCCATGAGCGACAAATGCGGGTCGTTGCCATGACCGGCAAGGACGGTGGCAAGATGGCCGACCTGTACGGCGAAAACGATATCGAAATTCGTGTGCCTTCTGACCGAACTGCACGCATTCAGGAAGTTCACCTCGTTGTAATCCACTGCCTTTGTGATTACATCGATACCCAATTATTCGGAGGAGAGTGATATGTTCAGGCTTCGAATCGCGACGCTATTTTTCAGTCTGACTCTGCTGGCAAGCTGTACTTCAATACTGGTGCAAACCACCGGTGGCCAGGGAATTCAGGAAGACCCTACCGAGCGAACTGCCGGTGCGGTAGTGGAAGACCAGTCCATTGAAACCAAGATTGTAGTGAATATGAAATCACTGGAGCCGGCATTCCGCGATGCCAACTTCCACGTTTTCAGTCACAACGGTGTCGTCTTGCTGGTGGGTCAGGTTCCGTCCCAGGCGCTGAAAGCCAGAGCCACAGAGATTGCCAGTGCCGCCAGTATCAAGATCAAACGAATTCACAATGAACTGGAAGTCGTCGATAACACCAATCTGTTGCGACGCGGCAATGACACCTGGATTGCCACACGCATCAAGACCTTGCTGATTGCCGATTCCGATGTGCCGGCTGGCCAGGTGCGAGTGATTACCGAGAATGGCGCAGTCTATTTGATGGGACTGATCAGTCAGACGCAGGGGGATATTGCGGCGAACCGTGCGCGTAATGTTTCCGGTGTGACCAAAGTCGTCAAGGTCTTCGAATACATCAACTAGGCGCTAGCGCGGCGACTATTTCACCAGTCGCAGCGGTGGCTTGGAGCCGCGGGACTTGCGTTCCGCCTGCCCTTTCCCTGCCTGCTCATTATCACTGCCGCCTGGATCGGTCGGCTCCGGCCGATGCCCTTCGGTTTCAAAGATCATGCCCTGCCCGTTTTCTTTGGCGTAGATCCCCATCACCGCACTGATGGGGATGTAAACGCGCTTGGGAATACCGGCGAAACGGCCATCGAAATCCACTGCGTCATTACCCAGAGACAGGTGTTGAATCGCAGTGGGAGAGATATTGAGTATGATCTGGCCATCCTTGACGTGCTCTTGCGGCACTTCGACACCAGGAAACAGCGCATTTACAAGAATGTAAGGGGTGCAGTCGTTGTCCAGAATCCAGTCGTAAAGTGCACGGACGATATAGGGTCGACTGGAAGTCATTGCCATAGCAAATTCTGGCGAGCGGGAAATCCCACGCTCCCTACACCATCTCCTTCTCTTGCTCTGACAGGCTTGCCATCACTGAATCACGTTCGAACAAACGATCGCGATAATCCAGCAATGGTTTGGTGGTTTTGTTCTTGGGAATCTCGATACCCATTTCCGGCAAACGCCAGAGAATCGGTGTAACGCAACAATCCACAATCGTGAACTCGTCACTCATGAAGAAGGGTTTCTCTCCGAAGATTGGCGCTACAGAAACCAGACTGTCTCGCAGTTCCTTGCGCTTCTTGTCCAGTTGCGCCGGTGTGCCGTCGCCCGCCATGATGGCGTCGACCAGTGTGCACCAGTCTTGTTTGATACGGTAAATCCACAAACGACTTTCTGCACGGGCAACCGGATAAACCGGGAACAGCGGCGGATGTGGGAAGCGCTCATCAAGATATTCCATCATGATGTCGGCCTCGTACAACACCAGATCGCGGTCGACTAGAGTCGGCAGCGAATTGTAGGGGTTCAGAGTCGCCAGATCTTCTGGCTTGTTATCCGGATCCACATCAATGGTTTCAACAGTGACGCCTTTTTCTGCCAGTACAATGCGTACTCGATGGCTGTAATGACTCTTGCCATCTGAATAGAAAGTCATTGAAGATCGTTTGGCGACTACACCCATGCTATTTCCTCGAAATCAGTCATTCAATAATGTAACGGACAGGACTACGCTCAGTGGTAGTCCTTGCCAAACTCTCGTCCGATCAGCGTTGTCAGTACAAACAGCACCGCGAGGAACGCCAGTACCCAGACACCGATTGACTGGCGGCGGTCACGGCCCGGCTCACCAACGTAGTAGAGGAAATTCACGAGATCGGCCATGGCATCATCGAATTCCTGTTCACTCATCGTACCCGTACCTTCCACATGTGACAGATCACACTGGTTCGGGTTACCTGTACCGTGATCATCACACAGCACATCGCCCTGCAGGTCATGCAACACATGAGGCATACCGACATTCGGGAAGATCTTGTTGTTCACACCCAGCGGGCGCGCATCATCAAGGTAAAACGATGTCAGATAGGTGTACAACCAGTCGGGGCTGCGTACTCGACCAATCAGCGTCAGATCGGGAGGCGCCGTACCAAACCACTCGTTGGCGGTTTCCGGCATGGCATTGGTAATCAGATCGCCGATCAGCGCATCACTGTAGATTACGTTTTCCATCACCACTTCTTCCGGGATTTCCAGATCAGTGGCAGTACGCTGGTATCGCGCATAACCCAACTCGTGACAAGACACGCAGAAGTTCATGTAGGTGTTAAACCCGCGCTGCAATGAACCCTTGTCATCAAAATCCGTTTCGACATGCTCGAGATCCAGATTACCGGCCTCGGCTGCTTCGGCGCTGCCGGATACCAGCATCAATGGCAGAGCAACCAGCAGAATCAACAGCACGATGCTGCCAATCAGCTGCGGAATGGAAATGAAGCGACCGGTCACACGTTCTGGCGGTTGCGAGGTCTTTTCCTTACGTGTGTACCACGGCATCAGGATGAAGTAGAGGAAGTACACCACTGTCATGATCTGCGCGAGCAAGGTCTTGGCCGGGCTTACCGCCTGGGTTCCCAGTACACCAAGAATCAGGAAGGAGACCACGAAAGCCAGCAGGCCGATGCGGCTGTACCAACCCTTGTAGCGCATGGAGCGCACCGGGCTCTTGTCCAGCCACGGCAGCACGAACAAAATGGCAATGGCGCCGAACATGACCAGCATGCCCCAGAATTTCGCATCGATGCCGAACAGCGGCACAGTTACCGCACGCAGCATGGAATAGAACGGTGTGTAGTACCACACGGGTGGTACGTGTTCCGGTGTCTTCAGCGGGTCGGCTTCCTGGAAGTTGGCAATTTCAAGGAAATAGCCACCCATCTCTGGCGCGAAGAAAATAATGGCACAGAAGACAAACAGGAACAGCACGACGGCCGACAGGTCGTGGTACATCGTGTAGTAAGGATGGAACGGCACGCCGTCTACCGGCTTGCCATCCGGACCTTTGTTCTTCTTGATCTCAACACCGTCAGGGTTGTTGGAGCCGACTTCGTGCAGCGCCAGAATGTGCAGCACCACCAGAGCAATCAGTACGATTGGCAACGCCACAACGTGCAGAGCAAAGAAGCGATTCAATGTGGCACCGGAGATCAGATAATCACCGCGTACCCAGACCAGCAGGTCTTCACCGATCACCGGAATGGCGCCGGCCAGAGAAACGATTACGTTGGCACCCCAGTAGGACATCTGGCCCCAGGGCAACACATAACCCATAAAGCCTTCCATCATCAGCACGAAATAAATCGCCATGCCGAAGATCCAGATCAGCTCACGGGGACGCTGGTAGGAACCGTACATCAGGCCACGGAACATGTGGATATAGACGACAAAGAAGAATGCCGATGCACCGGTGGAGTGGATGTAGCGGAGAATCCAGCCGTAGGGTACATCGCGCATGATGTACTCAACCGAAGCAAATGCCGCCTCGGCGCTGGCGGTGTAATTCATGGTTAACCAGATGCCGGACAGCAGCTGGATAACCAGTACGACCATGGACAGTACGCCAAAGAAGTACCAGAAATTGAAGTTTTTCGGGGCGTAGTATTCGCTCAGGTGTTTCTTCCAGGCATTGACCACAGGAAGACGAGCATCGACCCAGTTGAGCAGGCCCACCATGCCAGACATGAAACGACCACGCTGCGGGTTTGACTGTACGCTGTTATCCATCTCGCTCATGCCGCGCTCTCCTCATCAACACCAATTACCAGGACGTTGTCACCCTCGTACATGTGCGGTGGGACCTGCATGTTGCGAGAAGACGGTGAACCGGCATAGACGCGACCAGCCAGATCAAAACGGGAACCATGACACGGACAGAAGAAGCCACCTTGCCAGTTAGCATCGAAAGGCTCTGGCACTACGGCAATATGAGGAGTCGGCGAACAGAACAGGTGCGGGCAGAGACCTACCAGAACCAGCACTTCCGGACGAATCGAACGCGTCGGATTGGCGGCGTACTCAGGCTGTTCGGGATCTTCGGAATTCGGGTCAGTCAGACGGTCCAGATTTTCATTCAATACTTCCATCGCCGCATCGCTGCGTCGAATGATGAAAATCGGGCGGCCTCGCCATGCCGGAATCGGACCCAGCATTTCACCCGGTTGCAGACGGCTGATGTCAACTCGGACCGGTGCGCCCGCAGCACGTGCTTTCGCACTGGGGGACCATGAACCTACGAAAGGGACCGCTGCCCCTACGACGCCCGCGGCGCCTACTACTGATGTTGAGCCCACTAAGAACCGTCGGCGGCCAGCATTGGTACTGTCGTCAGTCACCGTATTATCTCCTCGAGAACTTGCAATTTCTTTATGAGATCCGCCAGGACGCGGAACTGCGTTTTATCCAGGGGTTGAGTGCCACATCCGTGTCAGGAATGTAAACCGCGCGCATTCTAGTCAATTTTGCCATTTTTGGCAAGTCCGAATAGCCTTAAATATTGACTTATCTCATTGATTCATAAGCAAAAATTGCTCTTTTCACAGGCACAAAAAAACGCCAACTTCCTGTCGAAAGTTGGCGTTTTGTAGCGATTCGGAAAATCGAATTAGCGCTTGGAGAATTGCGGCTTCTTGCGTGCTTTACGCAGACCGACTTTCTTACGCTCGACTTCACGGGCGTCGCGCGTCACAAAGCCTGCTTTACGCAAGGTTGGACGCAGTTCGCCGTCGTACTCCATCAAAGCGCGGGTAATGCCGTGACGAATCGCGCCGGCCTGACCGAAGCTGCCGCCGCCACGTACAGTGACCTTGATATCAAACTTGTCGGTCATTTCGATCAATTCCAGCGGCTGACGCACAATCATGCGTGCCACTTCACGACCGAAATAGCCGTCCAAGGGGCGCTTGTTCACAGTGATCTCACCACTGCCACTGCTCAGGTAGACCCGTGCAGTTGAGGTCTTGCGACGACCTGTTCCGTAATATTGAGTTGTTGCCATGAGTCCGAGTAAACCTCGTTACAGTTGCAATGTTTGCGGTTGCTGGGCGCCATGTGGGTGCTCAGTACCGGCATAGACTTTGAGTTTCTTGAACATTGCCCGGCCCAGAGGCGTTCTTGGCAACATGCCCTTAACAGCCAGCTTGATGACTTTCTCTGGCGCGGTATTGATCATGTTCTGGAAAGACATGGTTTTCAGGCCACCAGGGAAACCGGAGTGAGCATGGTACATCTTGTCAGTAGTCTTGCGACCAGTGACTTTTACTTTCTCGGCGTTGATGACCACGATGTAGTCGCCAGTATCCACGTGCGGGGTATATTCGGCTTTGTGTTTGCCGCGCAGACGGGCCGCAATCTCAGTCGCCATGCGACCTAGCGTTTTACCTTCTGCGTCTACCAGCAACCAGTTCTGATCGACTTCGTGTGTTTTGGCACTGTAAGTTTTCATAGCACGTGTAAGGGGCTAAAGTTCAAGGAGCGCGAATACTACCGAAGCAAGGGGTATTATTCAAGCCATTTTCTGCTCTGAAAGGCAGTTTTTGTCGACTTTTCCGCCCCGCTCCGTAATGTCGCGAATGGGCGCGTAGTGTATCAGTTCGCGGGGGCTCTGTGGTGAAATATCGCCGCTTCTAACCGCGATGTTCGCTCCCGAGATATTCGTGGGACTGCATTTCGATAAGCCGCGACTGCGTGCGCTCGAATTCAAAGGCCAGGGACTGGCCGGAATACAACGCAGGCAATGGCGCCTCGGCCGCCATGATCAGCTTGACGCGGCGGTCATAGAGCTCGTCCACAAGATTGACGAAACGGCGCACCTGCTCCCGTTTGTTGTCGTCTAGCGCCGGCACATCGCTGATCAGTATGGCGTGGTACAAACGCGCCAGTTCAACGTAGTCGGCAGCACTGCGCGGGCCATCGCACAGAGCGGCAAAAGTGAACCAGGCAACATCACCGGCCTGGCTGAGGCAGGGTATCGCCCGCCCCAGAATCATGACTTCGCCACCGTCTTGCCGGTCCAGGTTGTCCGGCGCCAGCTTTTCGAAACTGTCTTTTAATTCCGACTCAGTATCCGCCGTGATCGGCGACAGGTACAAAGTCGCCTGACTGAGACTGCGCAATCGATAGTCAGTCCCGGCGCCAATCTCGAGCACTGTGGTGTGCTGCTTGATCAGCGCTATGGCCGGCAGGAAACGTTGCCGCTGCAGGCCGTTCTCATAGAGCCCGTCAGGATAGATGTTGGAAGTGGCAACCAGCACGACGCCGCGATTGAACAATGCCTCAAGCAGGCCCGCCAGAATCATGGCATCGCCAATATCCAACACGAAAAACTCGTCAAAACAGAGCAAGTCAACCCGCTCGGCCAGTGACTGGGCAATACCTTGCAGCGGATTCTTTTCGCCCTGGCGGGCACTGAGTTGCTGATGCACATCGTGCATGAAGCGATGAAAATGCGTGCGCAACTTGCGTGGCGAATCGACCGACTCGAAGAACAGATCCATCATGTAAGTCTTGCCGCGCCCGACACCGCCCCAGAGATAGAGTCCGCGCGGCGACTCCCCGGCCCGGTTTTTCCTGCGTAAAAAAGCAGGCAGGATTTTGTCCAGCAATGAAGGTGAGCGCCGCGCCTGTGCCGCCAGCGCTGCGTGCAGGGACTCGAAGTGCTCGATCACGGTGCGCTGTTGCGGGTCGGCATTGATCAGGCCGCTGTTGAGGTCTTGCTGATACTGCTTGAGTGGGGTCATGAAGCTGTAGATTGCCGGCATTTACTGCAGCAGCATTCTATGGGGGATTGACCGACCATGCCAGTCGCGAGTTTCAAGCGGTAATTACTGCAGTTAATTACGGCGGCGGCACTGTTTTGCGGTATACTCGGGCCCCGTAACAAACTTCATTATTAATTCATTCAGGCAAAGGAGAATTCTCGTCGATGATCTGGTTAGTGGCGGTAGGTTGTGTGGCAATTGGTGTTGTAATTGGAGTCGTCGTTGCCAGTCGAATGAACGCCAGTCCGACTCGTGTGCGAGAGCTGGAAAATCAGATTCGCCAGATCAAGGACAACCATCGCGAATACCGCGATAGCGTCAGCGATCATTTCAGCATGACCGCCGAGCTGGTCCACCATATGACTGAGAGCTACCGCGAGGTCTATCAGCACCTTGCCTCCGGCGCCCAGGACCTGTGTTCTTCGGAAGTCGCCAGCAAACTGCTGCCGGCAGACTCCGATGCAGTCTTTGAAAATCCGTCCGCAACAGATGATAATAGCGAGCTGGTCCCGCCGAGAGACTATGCAGCCAAACAGAGCCCCGACCAGAAGGGCGCGTTATCAGAAGATTTTGGCATCGAAAAGCCCAAGCCTGCGGAAGAGGAAGACAGTCCAGAAAAGCCCACCAGCTAGCTGGCGCGGCTCGCCCAGAGCCCCTTCGAACAGCCCAGACACAAAAATTTATCAGAGCCCTGAGAGATTATGGCGGAATATAGCCTTACCCATCTAAAACAGTTGGAAGCGGAGAGTATTCATATCATCCGCGAAGTTGCTGCTGAATTTCAGAAGCCGGTCATGCTTTATTCGATCGGCAAAGATTCAGCTGTAATGTTACATCTGGCACTTAAAGCATTCTATCCGGGCAAGCCCCCGTTTCCGCTCATGCACGTGGATACGACGTGGAAATTCCGCGAGATGATCGAGTTTCGCGACCGCCAGGTCAAAGAACTTGGTCTGGACATGATTGTTCACATCAATCAGGAAGGTGTTGACGCCGGCGTCGGACCGTTTACGCACGGCAGCGAGAAGCACACCGACATCATGAAGACCCAGGCGTTAAAGCAGGCGCTGAATAAGTACCAGTTCGATGCCGCCTTTGGCGGTGCCCGCCGCGATGAGGAAAAATCACGCGCCAAAGAGCGCGTGTTTTCGTTCCGTGACAAGAACCATGTCTGGGATCCGAAAAACCAGCGTCCGGAGTTATGGAATATCTACAACAGCAAAGTGAACAAGGGCGAGAGCATTCGTGTCTTCCCCCTTTCCAACTGGACCGAACTCGATATCTGGCAGTACATCTACCTGAATAACATCGATATCGTGCCACTGTATTTCGCCAAACCCCGCCCGGTGGTCAATATGGACGGTGTCGACATCATGGTTGATGACGAGCGCATGCCTCTGGAAGGCAAAAAAGTAGAGACCAAGACTGTGCGATTCCGCACACTCGGCTGCTACCCGCTGACCGGCGCCGTGGAATCCACAGCGACAACATTGCCCGAGATTATTCAGGAAATGTTATTGACCACCAGTTCGGAACGCCAGGGTCGCCTGATCGACAGTGACAAGGCCGGCTCCATGGAAGATAAAAAGCGCAAAGGATATTTTTAGGAACCGCCCATGTCACATCAGTCAGAACTGATCAGCTCCGACATTCACGCCTATCTGGCCCAGCACGAACGCAAGGAACTGCTGCGCCTGCTGACCTGCGGCAGTGTGGATGATGGCAAAAGCACACTCATTGGTCGATTGCTGCACGACTCGAAAATGATCTATGAAGACCAGCTGGCAGCCATTGAAGCTGACAGTGTTAAATCCGGCACTACCGGCGGCAAGATCGATCTGGCATTGCTGGTTGATGGCCTGCAGGCCGAGCGCGAGCAAGGCATCACCATTGATGTGGCTTACCGCTACTTCTCCACAGCCAAGCGCAAATTCATTATTGCTGACACGCCCGGACACGAGCAGTACACACGCAATATGGCCACTGGTGCCTCTACCTGTGACCTGGCTATCATCCTCATTGATGCCCGTCACGGCGTGCAGGTACAGACCCGACGCCACAGCTTTATTGCCTCGCTGCTGGGCATCAAACATATCATCGTCGCCATCAACAAGATGGACCTGGTGGACTTCGACGAGAAAGTCTTCAATGACATCCAGAAAGACTACCTCGAATTCACCAGCAAGCTGGGCGATGCCAATTTCCACTTCATTCCAATGTCTGCCCTTAATGGCGACAATGTGGTCAACCTCAGCGAAAGCACGCCTTGGTATGACGGCCAGACATTGATGCAGGTACTCGAAGAAGTGGAAATTGCCGAAGATCGCAATTACGACGACTTCCGCTTACCGGTGCAGTATGTCAATCGTCCGAACCTCAACTTCCGCGGTTTCTGCGGCACTGTCGCCTCCGGCGTTGTGCGCAAGGGCGACGAGATTGTTGTGTTGCCTTCCGGCCGCACCAGCCACGTCAAGTCCATTGTTACTTACGACGAAGAGCTGGAGTTGGCCCATGCCGAGATGGCCATCACGCTGACGCTGGAGGACGAGATTGATGTCAGCCGTGGCGACGTGATTGCACACGTGGACAACGTGCCCAGCAGCGATGATCACTTCGAAGCCACCGTAGTGTGGATGACTGATGCCCCCTTGTTGCCTGGCAAACAGTATGAATTCAAGCTCGGTAGCAAAGTGGTAAACGGACGCATTAACTCCATCCGTCACCAGATCGACGTTAACACGCTGAAGAAGACGCCGGCCCCTGCCCTCGCCCTGAACGAAATTGGCGAAGTGGAAGTGATGGTCGACCAGAAAGTCTGCTTCGACAGTTATGAGAACAACCGGGCGACTGGCAATTTCATTATTATTGATCGCCTAAGCAACGTCACAGTCGGTGCCGGCATGATCAAGTGCGAGGCCGCCGAACGCAGTGACAACGTGGAGCGCCACAATATCCACGTCACCAAAGACGAGCGCGCCGCGCGTTATGGTCAGAAGCCTGCCACCGTCATGTTCATTGGTGTTTCCGGCTCGGGCAAGTCGACTCTGGCGCACGGGCTCGAGCGAATGCTGTTCGATATGGGTCGTGTCAGCACCGTGCTGGACGGCAAGACCATGCGTCTGGG
This sequence comes from uncultured Pseudohongiella sp., assembly GCA_964592245.1. GTDB lineage: Bacteria > Pseudomonadota > Gammaproteobacteria > Pseudomonadales > Pseudohongiellaceae > UBA9145. The sequence continues at coordinate 77,013 of CAZQFA010000005.1, forward strand.
TATCAGCAAGGACCTGCCACACGACGCCGAAGGCCGGGCGGAAAACCTGCGTCGCAGCGCCCACATCGCCCGTTTCCTGAATGACTCGGGCATGATTTGCTGTGCCTCCTTTGTGGCCCCAAACCCCGATTCGCGGGAACACGCGCTGAGCGTCATTGGCAAAGACAATTGCTATATCGTCTACCTGAACCCGCCCATGGAGGTTTGCATGCAGCGCGACCCGAGCGGACTGTATGCCTCCGCCGAGGGTTCCGGGTCTTCAGACATTCCTGGCGTCTCCTTCCCCTACACGCCTCCGGAAGTCGTCCATCTGGAACTGGACACGGCGGCGCTGAGTGTTGAGCAGTGTCTCAAGCAAGTCATCAAGCTGATGCGCGCCGAAAAGATTATCTAGGACATCTGGCGCCTTTACGGGAAAATTAACAAACAGCTGACAGGAGGCGCCGGTTACCGGCGCTCAAACCGGGTTATCAATATCGATAAACTCATGCGTCAGCGCAAATTTGTCAGCGAGATAGGCACCTACTGCCTGCACACCGTAGCGTTCAGTGGCGTGATGGCCCGCGGCGAAGAAATGCACACCGCGCTCACGCGCGATGTGCGTCGTTTGTTCAGACGCCTCACCCGTGATATAGGCATCCACTCCGGCATCCACTGCGCTGTCGATAAAACCCTGTGCTCCGCCCGTACACCAGGCGACCGTGTTAATAATTTGCTCGCCAGCCGGGACACAGAGAGGTTTTCGTCCTAACCTGTCGGTGAGCAATTGCGTCATGGCTTCCACACTAAGCGGTGTTTCCGGTCGTCCCAGCATCACCAGTGCAGCATCGCCCGACTGACTGGCCGTGCCGGTGACCGACAGACCCAATTGTCTTGCCAGCTGGGCGTTATTGCCAAGTTCGGCATGGGCATCCAGCGGCAGGTGATAGGCAAAGAGATTAATATCGTGCGCCAACAGCGTCTCGAGTCGACGCTTCTTCATCCCGCGTACAGTCGCATCTTCACCACGCCAAAAATAGCCGTGGTGAACCAACACCATATCTGCCTGCGCTGCTACCGCCGCTTCCAGCAATGCCTGGCTTGCGGTGACACCGCTGACTATTTTGCTGACTGTCGGCTTGCCCTCTACCTGCAAACCGTTGGGACAATAGTCCTTGAATAATTGGGGCTGCAGGAGTTTATTGAGATCGGCTTCAAGCTCTTTCACACTGACTGGCATTGGAATGGTCTCTGCGAGATTGTATATTGGTGACTCTTGGCGCGGATAATAACATAGAGCGCCTGACCTTCAGGCTCCAGGACCCATGAACCGTTTTGCCAAAATCATTCAATTTATCGGCTGGCCCGCAGTATGCGGCGTGCTGGTAGCCGTTGTCGTGTTGCAATATCAGCAACTGCAGCGACTAAGCACCAACCCGCCGTTACCGCTGCCAGAACCGGTTGCAACGGCGACGACTTCTTTTGCCGAGGCTATTCGCCGGGCGGCGCCCTCGGTGGTCAGCATTCATGCCACGAGTTTTAATATTGAATCAGTAGAACGCGCCGACGAGGATGAGTTGGAAGTGGCATTGAGCGAGAGCGCCAGCCTGGGTTCCGGCGTCATTATCGACAAGCGCGGCTACATCCTGACTAACCTGCACGTCGTTAACTCTGTATTTTTCGATACTGAAGTCACTCTGAGCGACGGTCGCCATACTCCCGCCACAGTAGTCGCCTGGGACAGTGATCTCGATTTGGCAGTACTGCACATCAATATGGAGGAATTGGCACCCATCGATGTTGGCGACGAGCGACAACTGGACGTGGGTGACATCGTTTTCGCCATTGGCTACCCACGCAACATCGGCCAGTCAGTCTCTCAGGGCATCATCAGCGCCTTGTCTCTGGATACAGAACAGGCGGTGCCTTTCATTCAAACCGATGCGGCAATCAACCCGGGCAACTCAGGTGGCGCACTCATTAATGCCGAAGGGCAGTTAATCGGTATCAACTCCTCGATATTGTCCGAGTCCGGGAATTTTGAAGGGATTGGCTTTGCCACGCCGGCCAGCACGGCAATTACCGCCAGCTATGAAATGATTACCGATGCCGTCGACAGCAATTCCGGCTACCTTGGTGTTCTCACCGGCGAGGCATTGAATGAACAATCCAGCCAGTTATTCTTCGGCGTTGATCATATTCGCGGCATGCTGGTTGAGAGTGTTGATGAAGGTGGCGCCGCGGAACTGGCCGGCATTCTGCCTGGAGATGTAATTACCCAGATCGGCGATACCGTCGTCGAAGATGGTCAAAACATCATGATGGAGATTCGTAATACCAAGCCCGGCGATACCATCAGTGTGCATGTCTACCGGGATGGCCGCACGCTTAGCTTCCCTGTTACTCTGGGCTTCGGCCATGCCGTGGTCATCGAACTTTAAGTCACTGCGCTTATTAACCGTTTTTAAAACCGTCTCTCCGCCCGTGCCAATAACCCCGCCAGTCCCAGTGATCCCGACCACACGGCAGATTTACGCTGCGCTATTCATCCTCCGGACCGAGATCCGGATTCAGGCGGTATTCTGCTGACAGGGCATGTGCCTGCAGTCTTTCATTGCGCGCTAGTTCGGCGGCAGTGCTGGCCAGCTTGTTGGCGCCCACTGGGGAACACTGCAGGATCGAACTGCGCTTTTGAAAGTCATAGACCCCCAGCGCAGAAAAGAAACGTGCAGATCCGGAAGTCGGCAAAACATGACTGGGTCCGGCACAATAGTCACCGAGGGCTTCCGCACTGTGTCGCCCCATAAAGATAGCGCCGGCATGTTCAATCTCGCCTACCAGCGCCTCTGGGTCAGCGACTGACAACTCCAGATGCTCCGGCGCAATCTGATTGCTGACAGTCGCAGCCTGCGACAGGTCAGAGACGGCAATAAATATGCCTCGGTCGGCCAATGACTTACTGATGATGGCTTTGCGTTCCATGTTGGGCAGCAGCTTGTCGATACTCGCCTGCACCTTTGACAGATAGTCGGTACTCGGGCAGATCAGGATCGATTGCGCCTGCTCATCATGCTCGGCCTGAGAGAACAGATCCATGGCAATCCAGTCTGGATCGGTCTCGCCGTCGCAGATAATGGTCAGCTCCGAGGGGCCGGCTATCATATCGATACCCACCTCACCGAAAACCTGCTTCTTCGCCACAGTGACAAAGATATTGCCCGGACCGGTGATCTTGTCAACCCGGGGAATAGTTTGCGTGCCGTAGGCCATTGCGCCGACTGCCTGTGCCCCACCGATAGTGAACAGGCGGGTGACACCGGCCAGTGAGGCTGCCGCAAAAACCAGATCACTGCTTTCACTGTAGCGGGTCGGCACGGTAGCAATGATCTCTTTGACACCGGCAACCTGGGCCGGAATCGCCAACATGAGAATGGAAGACGGGTAGTTCGCCTTGCCACCCGGGGCGTAGATGCCGACTTTCTCCAGCGGGCTGATTTTTTGTCCGTAAATCGAGCCATCAGGCTCTTCGTAGTGCCATGAAGCCTGCTTCTGCTTGTCGTGGTAACGACGAATGCGTTCGGCGGCATGGCGCAATGCGTTAGCCTGGGCGGTCGGCAGCCGATTAAGTGATTCCTGCATCTGGGCACTGGAAATCTCCAAATCAGCCATGGAGCCAGCATCGAACTTGTCAAAGCGGTTAGTGTAATCGACTACCGCCACGTCACCACGCGCGCGCACATCCGCCAGAATATCAGCGACAGTTTGCGAGACCTCGGCGCCAACGATCATTTCACGCTGCAGCAGCGCATCCAGCTCAGCACTGAAATTTGGTGCAGATGCGGACAGTTGTTTGACTTTCACAGCGTCATTACTCACGGCTATTCAATGCTCTCCAGCGCTGGTAACAGTTTGAGGTATCTGTTTCACGAGTCTTTGCTTGACTGGGCCTTCGGTTATCCGGGTCTACGGGTATTTGAAAACTGCTAACTTAGAGGAACGGAATACGCTTTGGCAAGCGTCCGTGTCACGAATGATTACGCAGGACCGCCGCGCGCAGTTTGCCCAGAATGTCTTTGATAATGGCGTTTTTGATTTTCATCGACGCTTTGTTGACGATGACACGCGAGGTAACTTCTGCGATCAGGTCTTTGGGTTCCAGACCATTGGCTTTCAGGGTACGGCCTGTATCCACGATATCGACGATGGCGTCAGCCAGTCCAAGGGAAGGTGCCAATTCCAGCGCGCCATTGAGTTTAATCAATTCGATCTGCTTGCCCTGCTCGGCGAAATAGCGCTTGGCGATATTGGTGAATTTGGTGGCCACCTTGAGGCGATCGGGAGTCGGCCCGGCATTGACCGGCTCTGCGGTCATCAGCCGACAGGCGGCAATCTTCAGGTCCAGCGGCTCGTAAAAACCGCTACTGCCGTACTCGAGAATAAGATCTTTGCCAGCCACGCCCATATCCGCGCTGCCGAATTCGACATAGGTAGGTACATCAGAACCACGGATCACCATCAATTTGACGTTAGGCAAATTGGTATCGAACAGCAGCTTCCGAGACGAAGCGATATCTTCGCTCGGCACGATATCGGCCTGCTCCAACAGCGGTAGCGTCTCTTCGAGGATACGCCCCTTGGTGAGCGCTATGACGACTTCCTGAGAACTCATGATTGATCGTGCTTGGTCAGATGATGGCTTGGTTATGCGAAATTATGATGGAACGCGGCGAATTTTTGCACCGAGCAACTGCAATTTCTCCTCGATACATTCGTAGCCACGATCGATATGATAAATGCGATCGACGCTGGTTTCATTGGCAGAGACCAGACCGGCGATGATTAGACTTGCCGATGCACGCAGGTCAGTTGCCATGACCGGCGCGCCCTTGAGCATCTCGACACCTTCCACGATCACGGTATTGCCTTCCACCTGAATAGAGGCGCCCATGCGATTCATCTCATGCACATGCATGAACCGGTTTTCGAACACGGTTTCGGTGATGGAGCCGGTACCGAGCGCAATGGTATTCAACGCCGTAAACTGGGCCTGCATATCAGTCGGAAAAGCGGGGTACGGTGCGGTGCGCAGAGAGACAGATTTCGGCCGTCGCTTGTGCATATCCAGCTCGATCCAGTTTTCTCCCACTTTAATTTCAGCGCCGACTTGCTCCAGTTTGCTGAGCACAGACTCGAGAATGTCCGGACGTGTATCTTTGACCTTGATGTGACCGCGCGTTGCTGCAGCCGCGATCAGGTAAGTGCCGGTTTCGATACGGTCCGGCATCACAGAGTAACTGCAGCCATGCAATTCCTTGACGCCTTCGATAGTGATGGTGTCAGTGCCCTGCCCTTTAATCCTGGCACCCATCTTGACCAGGCAGTTGGCCAGGTCGACGACCTCCGGCTCTCTGGCGGCATTCTCTATGACGGTGATACCGTCAGCCAACGTCGCTGCCATCATGACGTTTTCGGTGCCAGTCACTGTCACCAGATCCATGAAGATGTGCGCACCTTTGAGGCGGCCATCAGTACGCGCCTTGATGTAACCGTCTTCTACATCAATCTTCGCGCCCATGGCTTCAAGGGCATTAATGTGCAGATTCACCGGGCGGCTGCCGATGGCACAACCACCTGGCAAGGCCACTTCGGCTTCGCCATATCGCGCGAGCAAGGGACCCAAAACCAGAATGGACGCGCGCATGGTTTTCACCAGCTCATAAGGCGCATTGAAATGTTTGATGGTGCTGCTGTTGACTTCGACGTTGAGCTTTTCGTCGATCACCGGTTGCACGCCCATGCAGCCCAGTAGCTCCAGCATAGTTGTGATGTCGTACAGGTGTGGCAGATTGCATACTTCCACAGTGTCTTGCGTTAGCAAGGTGGCGGCCAGAATCGGCAATGCAGAGTTTTTTGCACCGGCAATACGTATCTCGCCTTCGAGGCAGATACCACCGTTAATCAATAATTTATCCATAGGGAGATTTCGTTGTGGCGCGAGTTAGATCGCTTGCTGCTCAGCAGCAGTTTTCAGGCGCATGGTCACGGCATGGATCGCCCCTGATGAAATGTGCTCATTGAGCACGCCATAGACCAGTTGCTGGCGCTTGACTGCATTCAGTCCTTCGAAAGCCGGCCCAGTGGCGGTGACCAGGTATTTGCCGTCACCGCCCTCGACAGCCACTTCACAATCGGGCAGTGCTGCCTGCAATAGTTCCTTGATTTGCTCAGGCGTCACATCGACTCCTTTCTTCTTGTTCGGGTTATTCCCAGTTGTCCAACACCTGATCGATATCGTTGTTGTGCTCCGACATCAGGGCAGAGAACTGAGTGTAATACTGGCGTCCCAGGTTGATACCTGCGAGGCTGAGGTTTTTCAGTTTCCAATCATCGTTATCGTCCAGAAACATCTGGTACTGCAATCGCAATGAACTGTCGCCGCGCAATTCCATGCCGACGATCTGATCAGAGCGTGGATCTGAATTCTGTTGTCGTGGTGGCAGGAAGACCAGTTCCTCACCGTTGTAGGAAACCAGTGAAGCGCCATAGAAACGCGTCAACGTCGACTGCAGGATATTTGCAAAACGTTCTTTCTGTGCTTCCGTTGCCGAACTGGCATAGCGTGACATGACCACTTCAGCGACGGCGTTGAAGTCGACGAAGGTATCCAGTACTGCCTCGATTTCGCGGAAATAGCGATCGCGATCAGACATGAAATATTGTTTGTTTTCTGCGACTGTCTCCAGCAGTGTCCTGACACCTACTTCCGCTGTTTCAACCGCTGTACGGTCTTGTGCCTGGGCGACAGAAAGCGCCAAGCCTATCCATGTTAACGCTATTAATTTGAGTAATTTCATCTGCTTATCTCCCAATAAAACCCACAAAAACTGGAACCACACCTTTTGTAGGGAAATAACACTGACACCGCGATATGCGGGGGTGTCTGATGGTTGAGTATGGGATTCAGGACCTTAATGAAGACTTAATCTTGATCAGTGCGGGAAGTGTACATTAAATAGGAACGGCAATAAATTATTACTTGCAAAGCACTGCAAAGACCCTTCTAATTGGGCGCTTTATCCCAGCAGCTCAATTCCTCGTCTGTCTATGCTTCTCGACGCGCTCATTATCGTCCTCGGATTCGTCGGACTAATCTGGGGAGCGGACAAGTTTGTATTTGGCGCCTCAGCTCTCGCCCATAACTTCGGGGTTTCCCCCTTGATGATTGGCTTGACCATCGTTGCGTTTGGCACCTCGGCGCCCGAAATTTTTTCTTCCGCGGTCTCTGCCTGGGAAAACAAACCGGAACTGGCTATCGGCAACGCCCTCGGTTCCAACCTGTTCAATATTGGCGTTGCTCTCGGTGTCGCCGCCATTATTCGCCCGCTCAAGCCCCCGGCTTCACTCACCAGCAAGGAATTACCGGCACTGTTGTTGGTCACCGTGGCAACCGGCGCCTTGCTAATCGATCTGCATCTGGGGGTGTTTGACGCCTTTGCCCTGATCGCTATCACTTTTTATTTCGGTTACCGGCTGTTCCGCAAAAAAGCCAAACCCGATGCGATTGAGGAGCTGGAAGAGCGCGGCATTTCCGAAGTTAAATCTTTTCAGGCCATTGCCTACCTGATTCTCGGACTTGGTCTGCTGGTACTCAGCGCCGAAGCGCTCGTACAAGCCGCTTCCGCTATCGCTGAAACCATTGGCGTTTCCACCTCTATTGTTGGCTTGACCATCGTCGCCCTGGGTACCAGTTTGCCTGAACTCGCCGCTTCGGTAACCTGCGTGCTCAAGGGACACCATGATCTCGCCATCGGCAATATCGTTGGCTCCAATATTCTCAATCTGCTGGTGGTCTTGCCGTTCCCCGGCCTGCTCGCGCCCGGCTTGATTGAACCAGAACTCTTCTATCGCGATTACTCTTTTGTGCTGGCCATTACAGTTCTGCTCTCCGTTTTTTGTTTCTGGGCAATCAGGAAACAGCAATCTCTCGGTCGCATAAGTGGTATCGTATTCTTGTTAATTTACTGCGGCTGGTTTACGGTAATGTTCATGCAAGTGCAGCGCGCCGGCAACCTCTGAGGTCTTGCCACTATCGCCAGCATTACCCGTATCACCCGGATCGGAAAAACAGTTTTCGGTTGTGAGGCCAACAGTTCAACATTCTACCCACTAGCAAAGAAAGACTCTCACCATGACCTCCAGCTCGTTTATCGCCAGCGCCTTGCGCACCATTGAAATTGAAGAACGTGCGGTCAACGAACTGAAGTCACGCATCGGCGAGGAGTTCAGCAAAGCTTGCGCGCTCATGCTTGTCTGCCAGGGCCGGGTAGTCATTACCGGCATGGGCAAATCAGGACATATCGCCAACAAGATTGCCGCCACCCTGTCCAGCACAGGCACACCTTCGCTGTTCATGCATCCGGCTGAAGCCAGTCATGGCGACATCGGCATGATCGCCAGCAATGATGTTGTCATCGCAATTTCCAATTCTGGCGATTCCGAAGAAATTACCTCCCTGTTACCGGCATTCAAACGCAAAGGCACGCCGCTGATAGGCATAACCGGAAATCTCAACTCGAGCCTGGCAAATGCCGCCGATGTGACCCTGGATGCCAGCGTACCCGAAGAAGCTTGCCCGCTTGGCCTTGCCCCCACATCAAGCACGACAGTGACATTGGTACTGGGTGATGCCCTGGCCATGGCATTGCTGGAAGCACGGGGTTTCACCCATGATGATTTCGCCGCCTCACATCCCGGCGGCAAGCTGGGACGCCGTTTGCTGGTCAGGGTCGGCGACATCATGCATACCGATGCCGATATCCCAATGGTCACGCAGGACACGCCGCTGGCTGACGCCTTGCTGGAGATGAGTCGCAAGGGCTTTGGCATGACCACCGTGGTAGACGACAAGAGTAATATTATAGGTGTGTTTACCGATGGCGACTTACGCCGCACGCTCGATACCGGCAAGGACATTCGCCAAACCCGACTGGCGGACGTCATGTCAGCCAACTACAAACATATTGCCGCTGGCGCTCTCGCTGTTGAAGCCGCCAGACTCATGCAGGAATCAAATGTCTATGTCCTGATCGTCAAGGATTCGGACAGCAAGATACAAGGCATTGTTAAAATGCATGACCTGCTACAGGCAAACGTGGTGTAAACGATGCAATTCAACAAGGACAAGGACACTGTCATTGCTGCCACCCGGCAGATCAAACTGCTGCTGCTGGATGTGGATGGCGTACTGACTGATGGCCGGCTTTACTTCTCTAACTCCGGTGAAGAGCTCAAGGCTTTCAGCACGCTGGACGGGCATGGCATCAAGATGCTGCAGCAAGCAGGCATCGCGGTGGGGATCATCACTGGCCGCACCTCCAATCTGGTCGTCAAGCGCGCGCAAGATCTTGGTATCGGCATTCTGGTGCAGGGCCGTGAAGACAAGGATACGGCGTTGGCTGAAATTCTGGCTGCCAATCCCCTTACCCATGAGCAGGTCGCCTATGCCGGCGATGACTTCCCTGACCTGCCGGTGCTGCTGTCAGTAGGGGTGAGCTTTTCAGTACCCGCGGGGCATCCGGATGTCAAAGCCGCGGTCGCCGCGATTACCGACGCCCAGGGCGGTGCCGGGGCCGTGCGCGAAATTGCCGATTTCATCCTGCAAGCCAACGACTTGTATTCGCAGTTTCTGCCAAATTGAACCTGTCCAGGTGACCGGCGCAGCTTTCGCAAGTGCCAGTTGCCTGCTGTACCATCGCCCATTCATGGTAAGCTTGCAGGCAGTTCACTGGACCGAAAATGAAAAAACTGTTCTATTTATTGCTACCCGCGAGCGTTGCCATCGCCGCCTTTCTGCTGATCGGCTTCCTGCGCCCGACGCCGCAAGTGACAACGATTACCAGCGAACAGCCTGCCCTGACCTTTGATGCCTGGTCCGAACAGATCAACACTGTCTCTTATGACGCCGCGGGTAATATCGACTACACCCTGCAGGCAGACCGGCAATTACACTTATTCAACGACATCACCGAGCTGGACAACCCGCTCATTCAACTGTTTCAGGAGTCCGGCGCACACTGGAACATCGTCGCTGAATCGGGCAGAATTTTGCCCGCTGCCAGTGAACAGCTGGAAGCCACCCGTACACTGGAGTTGTCCGGTAACGTGCGCGTCTATAACACCGATACCTATGGCAATCTGACGCAGGTAAATACCGATTTCCTCACGCTGGACCCGGGAACTCGTACCGCCAGCACTGACCGGGAAATTCAACTGGAGACAACTAACATCATGCAGACAGCAACCGGCATGGTGGCTGACCTGAGTGCCGACCAGATTACCTTTCTGGAGGACACGCAAGGACGATATGAGCAACCCTGATCGCAACAACATTGGTAGAATACTTTTATTGGCCGCAGCGTTCGTAGCCGGGAACAACCCTGTTAACGTGTCTGCACAGACTCCCATAGGCGATGTGGACTGGAGTGCCGACGGCAATTCCAGCATGCGTCTGGAAGGCGACCTTCGTATCTTCTCCATGCAGGACAATGTAAGAGTGAGACAAGGCACCCTTAGCATCAATGGCGATGAAGCCGTGTTTGAATACAGCGCCAGCAGCAATGAGTTGTTGAAAGTGACGGTAGTCGGCACCCCTGTCAACTATGAACAGCAAGCCGAGAGCGGCACGGTGACTGGCTCGAGCGAAACCATCATTCTTTATCGCGAAGAGACTACCCAGGAGACTGTGCTGGAGTTTCTCGGCGACGCCGTCGTCAATTCAGCCGACTCCAGCATGCACTGTCAGGCGATCATCTATCTTGCGGATCAGGAATTGATTCGCGAAGCCACCGGCCCCTGCCAGGGCACCCTGAACTCGAGCAACAACTGATTCATGCTACGCGCCGAACACCTTGCCAAACGCTACAAAGCCCGCGAAGTCGTCCGCGATGTCTCCATGGAGATTCATGAGGGCGAAATCGTCGGTTTACTTGGCCCCAACGGCGCTGGCAAGACCACCTGTTTCTATATGATTGTTGGCCTTATCAAAGCCGACGCCGGTCAAGTGCTTCTGGGCGATATCAATCTGACGCGACAAGCGATTCATGATCGCGCCCGCCACGGGCTGGCCTACCTGCCCCAGGATTCATCGATCTTCCGCACCATGAGTGTGGAAAACAACATCATGGCAATCCTGGAAACACGCAAGGATCTGGACAAAGCCGCCCGTCGGGAGAAGCTCGACGCCTTGCTCGCCGAGTTCAATATCGAGCATATCCGCCAGAGTCTGGGGATGAGCCTGTCTGGCGGTGAACGGCGGCGAACGGAAATCGCTCGCACCCTCGCCACGGATCCGAAATTCATCTTGCTGGACGAACCCTTCGCCGGAGTCGACCCCATCTCCGTTGCCGAAATCAAACAGATTATTTCCCACTTGAAGGCTCGCGGTATTGGCGTCCTGCTGACCGATCACAATGTACGGGAAACTCTCGATATCTGTGAGAAGGCTTATATCGTCAATGCCGGCCAGATTATTGCCGAAGGCGATGCACAGGCGATTCTGGGCAATGAGCGCGTGCGTCAGGTCTACCTGGGTGAGCAATTCAAAATCTGATTTTTATCCCGAAACTCCCGCCTACTTACCGGCAAATTAGCCTCCGCCAGCCCTGGCCGCTGGCGCCTGAAATCTGCTTCCCGGACAATCGAAATCGCTATGCAAAGCGGGCACGCTTTTTGCTATAATTGCCGCCACTTTTGACAGCACACTGGTTGCTGATTGTCCTTCGGGCGCTGGGAATTTCCAAAACAAGACAACACTCCCAAATCCCTTCTGGGCAATCCCGGAATTGAATTTCCTTATGAAATTATCGCTCCAGCTCAAATTAGGTCAGCAGCTCACTATGACTCCGCAGCTGCAGCAGGCTATACGCCTGTTACAGCTCTCGACCCTGGATTTGCAGCAGGAAATTCATCAGGCGCTGGAAACCAATCCCATGCTCGAGTTGATCGAGCACAGCGAAGACGAAGATCGGGGCTACGAACAAGACAAGAACTCGGAATTCGAAAAGCTGAAATCAGAAATCGACGAGGCTGGCAGCAATTCCACCGCCGGCAACACCAAAGACAATGAAGAGTGGCAGGATCAGATCCCCGGCGATCTGGCCGTCGACAGCAATTGGGATGACATCTATCCCAGCTCCTATACATCGTCGTCCGGGTTTGATTCCGACAACTTTGACTTTGAGTCCCGCAACTCAGCTGTTGATACGTTACAGGATCATTTGCTGTGGCAACTCAATCTGACGCCCATGTCCGAGCAGGATGAGGCGATTGCCATGGCCATTATCGATGCAATCGATGCCAATGGCATGCTCACAACTGACATTGAGTCAATCCAGAGCGGTTTTGACCCGGAACTGGAAATCGAAGTCGACGAGGTACTTGCCGTACTGCATCGTATCCAGCAATTCGATCCAATCGGTGTCGGCTACCGTGACCTCGCAGAATGCCTGCTGATTCAACTCAATCAGATGGAAGTGCCAGAGAAGCAACATTTGATAGAGAACGCCAAACTGATCATCCGGGAGTATTTACCACTGCTGGGTAATCGCGACTACACCCAGTTGATGCGGCGCACGCGCCTGAAAGAAGGCGAGTTGCGCGAAACCATTACTATCATCGAAGGTCTGGACCCGCGCCCGGGTGCCAATATTGCACCGCCTTCCACCAGCTACATTGTGCCCGACGTGATCGTCACCAAGCAGACCGATACTGGTAAATGGAAAGTCGAATTGAATCCGGATACAGCGCCGAAAATCCGCATCAACAATAACTACGCAGCACTGGTTAAACGCGCTGACAGTAGCGATGACAACAATTACCTGCGTGACAATCTGCAGGAAGCACGCTGGTTCATCAAGAGCCTGCAAAGCCGCAACGAAACCCTGATGAAAGTCGCCACCCGCATCGTTGAACACCAGAAAGGTTTTCTCGAGTACGGAGAAGAAGCCATGAAACCGCTGGTGCTGCATGACATTGCCGAGGCGGTAGAAATGCATGAGTCGACGATTTCCCGGGTAACCACGCAGAAGTATATGCATACCCCCCGCGGGATCTTTGAGCTCAAGTATTTCTTCTCCAGCCACGTGTCGACCAAAGGTGGTGGTGAGTGCTCATCAACGGCAATTCGCGCCATTATCAAAAAGCTCATTGCCGCAGAGAACGTGCGCAAACCTCTGAGTGACAGCAAGATCACTGAATTACTGGAAGAGAAAGGCATCAATGTGGCGCGCCGCACCATTGCCAAATACCGCGAGTCACTGGCCATACCACCTTCCAATGAACGCAAACGGCTGGTCGAATAAGCATCAACAAGACCTGCAACGACTGCATTGTTTATCCCATTAATTACTGTTTAGTCCAACATGCTGGAAAGCGAGCAAAAGTAGTAATGCAACTCGAGGAAATATTAACGGCCGAGCGCTGTCATAGCCGCCTGGCCGGTGTCAGCAAGAAGAGAATTCTTACCATTGTCAGCGAATTGCTGGCGGAATCCAGCACCTCGTTGGAGGCAACCAATATATTTAATGCCCTGATGGCACGCGAACAACTAGGCAGTACCGGTCTGGGCAAGGGTATCGCCATACCCCACTGCCGCGTTCCCATGTGTCAGGACATCATGGGTATGTTGATCACGCTCGAAGAGCCTGTCGATTTCGATGCCATTGATGGCAAACCAGTCGACATCCTCTTCGTCCTGATCGTGCCGGAAAAAGAAATGGACGAGCACGTTCGTACACTCGCGGGACTGGCCGAATTGTTCAATGACGACGATTTCTGTTTCACCTTGCGGCAGACAAATAACAGCGAAGACCTGTACAACATCGCCATAACCTATTAATCGATTCACCCCAGGGGACATTGTCAGCAAACCGGACAGCTCATGAAGCTTACAATAATCAGCGGCAGGTCAGGATCAGGCAAGAGTACGGTACTCCATATCATGGAGGATCGCGGCTATTACTGTATCGACAATTTGCCCGCCGGATTATTGCCTGCTCTTGCCGAGCGCATCTTTGCGGACGAACAGGGCAACCCCAATGTGGCAGTCAGCATTGATGCCCGCAACATTTTGTCGGATCTGGAACAGGTACCGCAAATCATTACCGATTTGCGTGCCAGAAATCTGGCGATAGAAGTTATTTTTCTGGATGCGAATAGCCAGACCTTGCTCAAGCGATTCAGTGAAAGTCGACGCAAGCACCCGCTGACCAGCGACCAGATGGGCCTGAAAGAGGCAATCGACAAGGAATCTGAATTACTGGAACCGATCTCCATGCTGGCAAGCCTGACAGTCGATACCAGCAGCATGTCTCTGCACACGCTGCGCGACCTGATCAAGACGCGTATCGTTGAGGGCGTCGATTCAGGCATGGCATTGCTGTTTCAATCGTTCGGCTTCAAGAACGGTGTGCCGGTCGATGCAGATCTGGTCTATGACGTGCGCTGCCTGCCGAATCCCTACTGGGATAATTCGCTGCGCGCACTGACGGGCCTCGACCCGGCCGTCATCCACTTCCTTGATTCGCAGAAAGAAGTACAGGACATGTGTGCTGATATCGGGCAGTATCTGCAAAAATGGTTGCCCAGATTTGAAGAGAACAATCGCAGTTACATGACCGTCGCCATTGGCTGTACCGGCGGCCAGCATCGCTCGGTTTATTTGTGTGAAAAACTGGGCAAACAGTTTGCCGAATCCAGCAATCATATTCTGGTACGGCATCGCGAGTTGAGTCACTGATAGCCGGGCTATTGATAAAAAGAACAATGCAGACCAAGACACTGACAATCATCAACAAGGCAGGCTTGCACGCGCGCGCGGCTTCCAAGCTGGCACAGCTTACCGCCAAGTACTCCTCTGATGTCCGCATTGGCCACAGCAAGATGGTGGATGGCAAAAGCATCTTGTCGCTCATGATGCTGGCTGCTGTGAAAGGCACCGAAATCACGGTCGAGGTCGACGGTGACGACGAAAGTCAGGCCATGGAAGCAATCGTCGCGCTGATCAATGACCGCTTCGGCGAACCTGTCTGACCCTTCTTTCGTTTACTGCATAACCGGTACTTCGCCAGCCTACAGATTGGCGTTAAAATTGCGCCGGCCGATTACCTTGGAGTGAAGTCGCAATCCCTTAGCAACTCACTCTTCATCAAATTTCCATCACAGCCACCCCGGGACCACAGGCAGGCATGTCAGAAGTACAAGAAACCACCACCAGTACTGACCCGGTTCTCGAGCTCACCCAGGCGATAGACAGCGGTTCACTGTATCAGGTCCGGCAGATGATCAAGACGTTGCCGACCGCTGGTATTGCCCACCTTCTGGAATCGTCCCCGCCTCGCACCCGCAGCATACTCTGGCAGCTAATCGACAAGGATGCCGAGGGTGAGGTGATTCAATACCTCAACGAGGACCTGCAGGGAGACATTCTGCGT
This sequence comes from uncultured Pseudohongiella sp., assembly GCA_964592245.1. Taxonomy (GTDB): domain Bacteria; phylum Pseudomonadota; class Gammaproteobacteria; order Pseudomonadales; family Pseudohongiellaceae; genus UBA9145. The sequence continues at coordinate 92,480 of CAZQFA010000005.1, forward strand.
GAGCTGAACCCACAGCAGGTAGTCGAGCTGACCGAGGGACTCGCTGATGATGACCTGGCCGACATTCTGCAGCAACTGCCGCAGCAAATTACGGCCGAAGTATTGCAGGCGATGGACCTGCAAGACCGCGACCGTGTCGAATCCATCCTCTCCTATGCCGAGGACACAGCCGGCGGCCTGATGAACACGGATACCATCACCGTGCGCCGCAACCACACGGTAGAACTGGTCCTGCGCTACCTGCGCCGTCACGAGTCGCTGCCGGAGATGACCGACAATATTCTCGTCGTCGATCGCAATGATTATTTTCTTGGCATCATTGAGCTGCGCACACTGCTGGTATCTGATCCCGGCACGGCCGTACGCGATGTCATGCGCGAAGATATTCAGGCTATTCCGGTCAGCATGGAAGCGGCTCAGGTTGCCCAGCTGTTTGAGCAGTACGACTGGGTGTCAGCGCCGGTAGTGGACGACAGCGGCCGTCTGGTCGGTCGTATTACCATTGACGATGTGGTCGACGTGATTCGTGACAGCACCGAACACTCACTGATGAGCATGGCCGGTCTGGACGAAGAAGATGACACCTTCGCGCCGATCCTTAAAACAGCGAAAAGACGCGCGGTCTGGCTGGGCGTCAACTTGCTGACCGCCATCTTTGCCTCCATGGTAATCTATCTGTTTCAGGACACTCTGGATCAGGTAGTGTATCTGGCCGTCCTGATGCCTATCGTCGCCAACATGGGAGGCGTTGCCGGAACACAGACGTTGACACTGGTTATTCGCAGCCTCGCTCTGGGCCATATCAGCCCTTCCAACAGTCGCTGGTTGCTGATCCGTGAACTCGGTGTGGCCGGCCTCAACGGTTTACTGTGGGCGGTTGTTATCTCGGCAATCGCCTATCTATGGTATCGGGACGCACAGCTTAGCTATATCATTGCCGCCGCCATGATGATCAACCTGATCACAGCGGCGTTGGCTGGCGCTTATCTGCCACTGCTACTGAAAAAACTGAAGATTGATCCGGCACTGGCCGGCACAGTCGCCCTGACAACCGTTACGGATTCAATCGGCTTCTTCGCCTTTCTGGGTCTCGCACAATTGTTCTACCTGTAACCATGCAAGACGACGATAACTATCTCGACCCCGACGAAGCGCCCAGTAAATCGCAGCGCAAGCGCGATGCCCATGCCCAGCAAGCACTGGGGGAACGCTTGACCCAGACCAGGGACTCAGTGCTCGCCAAGCTGCCTCTCAACGATGCCCTGCGTGCCGCCTTACAGGACTTCAAGCGTTTGCCTAACAGTCATCATGCCATCAATCGTCAGTTACAATTCATTGGCAAGTTAATGCGCGATCACGACACTGACGCCATTGCCCAGGCGATGGATGATCTGGCCGAGGAAAAATCTCGCAAACGCGTCAAAGCGCGACAGAAACTGGACAATCTGTGTACTGAGATCATAGAGGGTGGCGATGCCGCGATTAATGACTTACTGGAGCAACACCCACAACTGGACCGGCAGAAAATTCGCCAGCTCAGCCGCAACATTTCCCGGGCCGAGGAAAGTAAAAAACAGACGGCACTGCTAAAATTGAAAGACTATCTGCAACAGGAATTGCTATAACAGCTCTTTAGTGGCTTTTCTTCTTTGCCTGTTTCTCCCAACGCGGCGCACTACGGGGACCGCTTACAGATCAACAGCGATTCAGCGGGCCGCATCCTTGCTTGTAATTGCCATTAGCCGCAGTCAGCGCTGTGACTACCGCGACAGCTTTCGCCGCGTCCTATACGCTCCAAATCAATAGTGATACCATCCCTGCACATCATTGAGACACGCCGTTACACACAGCGTTGTGGGAGTTGCAGCCCCGTCCCTAGCTGCGCTCAATAAATGATTACTATGAACCAATAATAAAAATAAAACTCATTTTATATAGGGGAATTCAATGTCCAACCACCGCGCGCAGGAGTATTGGAAAGCCAATCTCCGCATTCTTCTGTCTCTTCTGATAATCTGGTTCATCGTCTCTTTTGGCGCAGGTATCCTGTTTGTAGACGCACTCGATAACATTCGTTTTGCCGGCTTCAAAATGGGATTCTGGATGGCCCAGCAGGGATCCATCTTTGTCTTTGTCGTACTGATCTATGTCTATATCTACCTCATGGACCGGCTCGACAAACGCTTCAATCTGGACACAGAGTCCGATCGCGATAACAGCGAGGGGCCTTCTGCATGAGTGTACAGATTTGGACTTTTCTCTTCGTTTTCCTGACTTTTGGGCTCTATATCGGTATCGCCATTTGGTCGCGTGCCGGATCGACCAGTGAATTCTATGTAGCCGGTGGTGGTGTTCCTCCACTGGCCAATGGCATGGCGACGGCGGCTGACTGGATGTCGGCAGCCTCCTTTATCTCCATGGCCGGACTGATTTCGTTTCTGGGCCGGGACGGTACCTTCTACCTGATGGGGTGGACTGGCGGCTACGTGCTACTGGCCTTGCTACTGGCTCCTTACCTGCGCAAATTTGGCAAATTTACGGTGCCTGACTTTATTGGCGACCGCTATTATTCCAAGTCAGCGCGCCTGTTGGCGGTGTTCTGCGCCATTGTGATTTCATTCGTCTATGTCTGTGGCCAGATGCAGGGCGCCGGTATTGTCTTTTCGCGATTCCTCGAGGTGGATATCACCACCGGCGTCATCATCGGCATGGCGATCGTGTTCTTCTACGCCGTCCTGGGTGGCATGAAAGGCATCACCTACACCCAGGTTGCCCAGTACTGCGTGCTGATCTTTGCCTTCATGGTGCCGGCAATTTTCATCTCGATATTGATGACCGGGCAATTTATTCCGCAAATCGGCTTCGGCTCGGAACTGACCGAGGCATTTGGCGGAGGGTATTTGCTTGACCGACTGGATGGCATGAGTGAGCAACTGGGCTTCCCCACCTACACTGAAGGTCAACGCAGTACCCAGGATGTATTTTTCATCACCGCTGCCCTGATGTTTGGCACCGCCGGATTACCGCATGTGATCATCCGCTTCTTCACGGTGCCCAATGTCCGCGACGCCCGCCGCTCGGCAGGCTTCGCGCTGGTCTTTATTGCCATCCTCTACACCACAGCACCGGCCGTCGCTGCATTCGCGCGTACCAATCTCATCAATACTGTCGACAACGTCGAGTACAGCGCCGTACCGGAATGGTTCACCAAATGGGAAACCACGAATCTCATTGCTTTCAACGACAAGAACAATGACGGTCGTATCAATTACGTCGGCGATCCGGAGTTAAATGAGCTGGAAGTGAATCGCGACATTATGGTGTTGGCAAACCCGGAAATCGCCGGCCTGCCCAACTGGGTAGTCGCACTGGTGGCCGCGGGCGGCCTTGCCGCTGCGCTGTCGACTGCCGCTGGCCTGCTACTGGTAATCTCGACAGCGGTCTCTCATGACATGCTGAAACGCAGCTTCATGCCCGACATATCGGAAAAGGAGGAACTGCGCTACGCGCGCATCGCCATCTTTATCGCCGTGTTGATCGCCGGCTACTTCGGTATCAATCCGCCGGCCTATGTGGCACAAGTGGTTGCCTTTGCCTTCGGGCTGGCCGCGGCCTCCTTCTTCCCCGCTATCGTTCTGGGTATCTTCAAAAAGACGATGAATCGCGAAGGCGCCATCGCCGGTATGCTGGCTGGTTTCAGCTTCACAGCCATCTATATCATTTACTTCCGTTTTTTGAATCCGGCAGCTGACAGCGCCGACAACTGGCTCTTCGGTATTTCACCGGAGGGCATCGGCACCATGGGTACGCTGATCAATCTGCTGGTGGCTCTCACTGTGGCACGCTTCACACCCGAGCCCCCGATAGAGGTTCAGGAAATCGTCGAAGACATACGATTGCCAGAGCAGATGCTCAATAACTAAAAGCGCAGCGTGCTGGCTGTCAAGTTATGTGAAGTCAGCCAATGTGAAGTCAGCCAATATACTGCACGCATAAAAAAACCTGCCTGGCGACTCGCCAGGCAGGTTTTTCTTTTCTGGCAGGCGGTGGTTTCATTGCCACCGCAAAAGCATCAGGTACCGTGCTTGCCGTGCTCGGTTTTTTCCCAATACTCACTGACTGTGACTTTCATTTCCTTGTGCATGAACAATATGCCGATGAGATTGGGCACCGTCATTAGCACGATAGTAATCAGAGACACATTCCAGACAATGGTTGTGTCAGCCAGTGCCGCATAGAAAAAGCCACACACATAGACAATGCGATACGGTAGTACCGATTTCGGCCCGAACAGGTAGATCATGGCGCGATCACCGTAGTAGGACCAGGCGATCGCGGTCGAGAACGCGAACAGCATCAGACCAATAGACACAATGTACTGCCCATAATCGCCGAAGAATCCACGTGTGTAGGCCTGGGTGGTTAATGGCACGGAATGCAGCAGCGACCTGCCCTGTGCTTCGACAGTCAAGTCAGTGAGTTGACCGTCATCCACAGTCAGCACCCCGCTCACCGGCTGGCCATCACGATAGAACATGACGTCTTCGGCAAATGATCGGGCGTGAATCAGTGTGTAGCCGGAATTTTGCGCTACGCCATTAGTTACCGTGATATCGCCCGAGAATGTTGTTGCGCTGGAGGCATCGCCATTGAGGAAGGAGAACAATTCTTCAATATCTGCACTGTTACTCTCCTCATAACTGCCAGCAACAAACGTCATGTCGGCACGCTGGAAGGTGTTATCAAACTTTTCCATCCACACCCCGGAAGACAGGATAACCAGCCCGGTGATAGTACAAATGCAGATGGTATCGATGAACGGTTCGAGAATGGACACCATACCTTCATCGGCCGGCTCATCGGTACGGGCTGCAGCGTGGGCAATTGGCGCAGAGCCTTGCCCCGCTTCATTGGAGTACAGGCCGCGATTCACACCGCGATCAAACGCATAGGCGAAAGTCGCTCCAAGAAAGCCACCGGTTGCCGCCGAGCCGGTAAAGGCATCGGAGAAGATAGCAACAAAGCTGGGGATGATATTGCCGAGGTTGGGAATAATCACCGCAAACGCACCCACCAGATAGATCAATGCCATCGACGGCACAATCGCCGCAGCGACCCGGGCAATTCGGGTAATGCCGCCGATGATGACTGCCGCCAGCAGCACAGACAGCACCGAAGCAGTGATGATCGGTTCCAGTGAGAATGTGCTCTCCAGTCCGGCAGCAATGCTGTTGATCTGTGGCAGATTACCGGTGCCGAAGGAACTGAGCACAGTAGCAACAGCAAAGATCACCGCCAGCCACTTCGCATTCAGGCCTTTTTCCATGTAGTACATGGGACCACCTGCCATGGTGCCGTCTTCTGTTTGTTCGCGGTATTTGTGCGACAGTGTGACTTCGACGAACTTGCTGGTCATGCCGAAGAATGCCGTCATCCACATCCAGAAAAGCGCAGCTGGACCACCCAGATGCAACGCCAGTGCTACACCACCGATATTGCCAGTGCCGACAGTCCCGGACAGCGCTGTTGCCAACGCTTGAAAATGCGACGTGTCACCTTTGGCGCCTTCTTTGTCGAACTTGCCAGTAGTCACACCAATTGCATGTTTGAAATAACGAATCTGCGGGAAGCCCAAATAGAGCGTAAAGAAAACACCCACTGCCAGCAGGAGAGTTGGAAACCAGATCGCACTGCCAAGAAAGCCGTCGATATAGATCAGAAAGTCATTTACCGCGTCCAAAGTATTTCCCCATAAATTAAGTCTGGTTATGCACTCAACAATCGCTGCGTGCTGCTCAATCTCCCGAACTGCTAGTCATCACTGACTGATATTGCCGGCCCGGTCTGTGCCGGACTCTTTTGTGCGGCGACGGCTGCCACCACATTATCCGCCAACGCAAGATAGGCTTGCGCGGCAGGACTGGACTCTGCGGATGCTACCACAGGAGACCCTGCATCTGTGTTCTCACGTATCGATAGCTCCAGAGGCAGGCGGCCGATGACTTCAACCCCGTAATCTGCCGAGAGGCGAGCGCCTCCTCCTGCACCGAAAATGGCTTCCTCATGCCCACAATTGGAACAGACGTGCGTGCTCATATTCTCGACAACACCCAATAACGGCACGCCCACCTTGTTAAACATCTCTATTCCCTTGCGTGCGTCCAATAACGCCACGTCTTGCGGGGTAGTGACAACAACGGCACCACTTAACTGCACAGATTGGGCCAAGCTTAACTGGATGTCACCGGTTCCGGGGGGCATATCAATAATGAGGTAATCGAGTGCGGACCACGCAGTGTCATTGAGAATCTGATTGAAGGCCGAAACAATCATCGGTGCGCGCCAGACCATGGCTGTTTTCGGATCAACCAGAAAACCCATGGAGTTGCACTGCACTTCGAACGCCGTGATAGGCACGATGTATTTCTGCTCACGCACTTCCGGCCGGGTACCCGGCGCGACCCCCATCATGAGTGGAATGCTGGGGCCGTAGATATCGGCGTCCAACAACCCGACTTTGAAACCGCGTTTAACCAGCGCAACACTCAGATTGACCGCAGTGGTGGACTTGCCAACGCCGCCTTTGCCCGAGGCAACGCAAACGATGTGTTTAACTTGATCGAGATTAGACAATGCTGATGGTTTACTCGCCCGCTACCGGGCCAGCCCTTGGGAAATGGATGAGATAAATAGGTAAATAGATACGAATCCCCGATTATCATTGATCCACTGACAATTGCAAATAGACTTGGCGAGCCCGCTACCAGCTCGCTAGAATGCAGTGATGCGCCTACTTCCATTGCTGCTCGTTTGCACCACACCACTGCTCATTGCTGCGGATGCCGAGCACGAGTCAGCCGTCAAGTTTGCCCTCTACTCTGCAGCCTGGGGTGGTAACACCAATGATGGCATGCGCCTGGTCGTCCACAATCAAACGAGCAGCGACTTGCGCCTCGACAGCCTCAGCTTTCAGGCCACTGGTGATGACGGCCCAGGGGAAGTTGCTCCAGTCACGCTCGCTCTGGCGCTGCAGGTGCCGGCGGCAGGCTATGCACAGCAGGAATTCGACTATGTCGATCTCCTCGCGGGTGACCAGTGCGTCACTCGCAGCCTGGCTGACAACTGGAAGCTCACGGAAATATCCAACTACACTCTCAATCCCTCGGTGCGCAATTTGATCATTGAGGACACGGATTCTTTCCGGATCTACCAGTGTGTGCAATCGGTCCATACCCGCTGGACCAGACTGTCAGATGCCGAGCAGGTCAGTTATGACGAATGGGTGCTTTTCCATTTTGAATCCCGGCGCGACTGATATTCACAAATAGAACCAAAAACAACACAATAAAAAAGGGGCCAGATGGCCCCTTTTTTGTAGCTTGACTGTCTGCCAGAATTAACCCAGCAGAATACCACCGTATTGTACAAAGAATGGCGCGAACACCAGACTCAGGATAGCAGACAGTTTGATCAGGATATTCAATGAAGGTCCTGAGGTGTCTTTCAGCGGGTCACCGACAGTGTCACCCACAACAGCCGCCTTGTGCTCATCAGAGCCTTTGCCGCCGAGATTACCTGCCTCGATGTATTTCTTGGCATTATCCCATGCACCACCGCTGTTAGACGCGGAGATGGCCAATACGCCACCACACACCAGCGAACCAGCAAGAATACCGGCAACCGCTTCAACACCGAACAGGAATCCGGTAATCAGCGGGGTACCCATGATCAGCACACCAGGCGCGATCATTTCACGCAGCGCAGCTTTAGTGGAGATGGCAACACACTCGGCGTAGTCGGGCTCGCCGGTGCCTTCCATGATGCCAGGGATAGTTTTGAACTGGCGGCGTACTTCTTCGATCATGGCGAAAGCCGCATCACCCACTGAACGCATGGTCATGGCAGTGAACAGGAACGGCAGCACCGCACCGATGAACACGGATGTGTACACGATTGGTTCCAGCAGACTCATGGTGATCGGCTCACCCTGCAGGGTGCCGGCGGCGGTGATAAAGGCCGCAAACAAAGCCAGTGAAGTCAGAATCGCCGCACCGATGGCAAAACCCTTACCGATAGCCGCTGTGGTATTACCGGCAGAGTCGAGGATGTCTGTACGCTCGCGCACAGTACTTTCCAGACCTACCATTTCGGCAATACCGCCGGCGTTATCAGCAACCGGTCCGTAAGCATCGATCATCAGGGCAATTACCAGCGTACCCAGCATACCCAGAGAGGCAATCGCTACACCGTACATACCTGCCAGCTCCCAGGACACGAAGATGCTGAAGGCAATACACAGGTAAGGCAGTACTGTAGATTTATAACCCAGTGACAGACCGAAGATAATATTGGTGGCGACGCCCGTCTCACAAGACTTGGCGACTTCCTGTACCGGCTTGTAGTTTTCCGACGTGTAGTAGCCGGTCAACAGGCCTACTGCCAGTCCGGACACCAGACCGGAGAGGAAACACCAGTAGACGCCCATGGCGGAATAGGTTTCGCCATTGAGGGTGAATGATTCCGGAATCAGGGCGATGGTGAAGAAGTACATTACTACGGCCATCAGCCCGCTGGAGATAATCAGCAGCTTCATCAGCGCTGGCGCCACATCGTCTTCTGTTTTCACAGTGACCAGCAGCTTGGTGATCAGGCTGATCGGAATGCCGACAGCACTGATGAGAATCGGATACAACAAGGCATTGGGATCACCGGCAAAGGCGATCGCACTAATTACCATGGCAGCACAGGTTGACTCCGCACAGGAACCGAACAGGTCAGCACCCATACCGGCCACGTCACCGACGTTGTCACCCACGTTGTCAGCGATAACTGCCGGGTTGCGGGGATCATCTTCCGGAATGCCTTTTTCTACCTTACCCACCAGGTCAGCACCGACGTCCGCTGCCTTGGTGAAAATACCACCACCGACGCGGGCAAACAGGGCAATAGTCGAACCGCCCAGACCGAAACCGGCGATGACTTCCATCAGAATGTGATTGTTGCCAGGACCCAGGTCAGACAACAGGGTGCTCATCACCACGTAGATGACAACCAGACCCAGAGTGGCCAAGCCAACCAGTGCAAAGCCCATGACCGCACCGGAGTTGATGGCCACATCGAAGGCATGAGAAATGCTCTTCTTGGCAGAAACGGTAGTACGCGCATTACCCTGCGTCGCTACCATCATACCGATGTAGCCCGAAGCAATTGAAATCGCACCGCCGAAGAGGAAGGCGATCGCCGTGTACACCCCTTCGCGGGTGTCTGGCGTATGAGTGTCATCAATCAGAATCGCGATGATGGCTGCGAAAACCACCATGAAGATGGTGAGAAATTTATATTCCTGTTTCAGGAATGCCATGGCACCGTCGGCGATGGCTTTGTGGATAAACCGCAGTCGCTTGCCATCTTTTTCATCGAGCCCAAGATCGAGCGGGATACTGGTTACCTTCTTCATGTAAAAGAACGCAATGGCCAGGCCCAACAGCGAAAGGACTGTGGTTACTATTAGTGTTATACCCGACATTTATTGATGTCTCCCTCAAACTAATTGGTAAAAATAAAGGCGCGAACTTTACCATAAGGAGCGTTACAAACAAAGCTCGCAACCCCGCACAGGCGGCCATTTTCCGTGCCTGAAGCGGACCGTTTGCGGCAATTCGCTACAATTTGGATAAGGAAGTTGGGCGGGATAAAGTCGTGTTGGTCACGCGTGTTGGTCACGTTAGTCGCGTGAGGGCGTGTGCTGCGGGTCAGGCCTGATGAGGGCTATTCACAGACCAGCTGCCACGACAGCGCGACTGTTTACTTTTTCTTCTTGCGGCGCCGTTTGCTGGCTCTGGAATTCGGGTCTTCCTCACCGCGAGCTGCTCGAAAAGCCTGACGCAACGCTTCTACCCTGACTTCCTTCTTGCGCTCTGTGAGGGAAGCGCGTCGGCTTTCAAGATCAATCACCTTGTCAGTCATCATCCCTCCAGAGCGAATTCCTTACTGTGCCGGCAGCTGAGCGTTCAGTGAATCACGGCGCGCTTCCAGTTCAGCAATCAAGTCTTTTTCCAGTGGTTCAACGGGATTACCTTCGGCGTCAGTGTTTTCATACTTCGCCTGTTCTGCGGTCAGCACCTGTAATAGCTCTTCGGCAACCAGAATAGCCTCTTGCAAGGCAGTGGCGGCGGCCTCGTCATCTGCTACCTGAGCCTGTACTGCAGCGATTTGCGCTTCCAGTTCGGCGATTCGCTGTAAGCGCTCCTGCCGCTCCGCTTCTGCTGCAGCGATGGCAGCCTGCCGCTCTCGCTCCAGTCGCTCGGCTTCGACACGGGCCTGGCGTTCGGCTTCTTCACGGGCTGCTGCTTCACGCTCACGCTGGGCTTGCAAGCGCGCCTGCTCAGCGGCTTCCGCCTCACGTCGCCGCTGTTCTGCCAGCTGCCGCTGTCGTTCTCGTTCAGCCGCCACTTGCGCGGCTTCCTGCTCTGCCGCAGCCTGCGCCTGTTCGGCTTCGCGGGCAGATTGTGAGCTGCTACAGGCGGCCAGGGTCAGCAATGCCAACGCCAGCAGGGCCACGCGTGTCAGACGGCGGAAAACGCCATCAAGTGAGTTGTTATCAGTGCTGAATCGCATCTCCAGCTCCTCGCTGAGGGTATCTCGCTTGGTTGTTCAGTAGTAATATCGCAAATACTAACGCCAAGCACTTGATTAATAAATTATTTTCACCACAAATGCAGGAAAATGTCGACTTTGTCATACTATGACAGCCCCATGATGACTGTCAGTCATCAGACGCACCCTGCCGAATCGTTGTCTGGCTAATATCGGCAGCCCTGCGGCACAATCCAAGCAGGCCAGAAAACTCCATTACTAGCACCGGGTGGAAGCGGCGGATATGCGCCAACACAAGTTAGTCTCACTCCTGACAAAGTCGATTGCGGTCCTGCTTCTCAGCACGCCGGTCATTCTGCTGGTCATGATTCTGCAAACTGCGCCACAGACTCCCGCTGCCGGTCCGCTGACCACCGAAGAGCTGGCCCGCATCGAGCAGTTCCTGTTAGAGGCGACACCACAGGCACCCGCGACTCCTTCACAGCATCATGTCTTGCTGAATACCGAGCAACTCAACCTGTTACTGCGCTACGGCATAGAATGGCTGGACCTGCGCCCGGGCTGGACTGGCGCTCTTGCCATGACCGACAAACAGCTGGATGCGCGACTCACGGTCAATGTCCTCGACACTGGCAGACCCCTTTACCTGAACATGCACGGCACCTTCGTCAGCGATGGCGTCAATCTGGCGCTCACCGACCTGACCATTGGCAGCCTCAGCGTGCCGCAGTTTCTCATCCACCTTACCGGTGATCGTCTGGTGAACAATCTGGCGACAACAGACGGTTTTCAGGATCTGCATGAACTCCTGAACAATATTACTGCGGTCGACATCAATCCCGTTGGCATGGATGTCACCCTGCAATGGGAACCGCAATTACTGTCGCGGCTGACACAACAGGCGCAGATGCTGTTTATCTCCGGCGAAGATCAGGAACGCATCGCCGATTACTACACCCAGATCGGCTTGTTGGCTGCGGGCATTCCGGCCGACCGTCGGGCCATCTCTCTCAATACCCTGCTGGTGCCACTGTTCCAATCGGCACTGGAAAAATCACGGGCTGGCGGCAATCCCATTGCCGAAAACCGCACGCTGCTGCAGACGCTGGCCATCTATGTCAATAATGAAGACATTGCCCAGCTGGTTGGCAGTGAGCGCGCCGCCACTCTGGAGCCGGCAAAATTTATCGAAGTACGCCTGCACCGGCGTCAGGATCTCGCCCAGCATGTAGTGTCGGTGGCGGCGATTTCAGCCTCGGCCGGCGCCGGTCTGGCGGAGCTGCTTGCCAATACCAAGGAAGCCTATGACGCCCGTTATCGCTCTGGCTTTTCATTCTCTGATCTGGCGGCCAACAACGTCGGTGTGCTAATAGCCAGCTATGCCACCCGCGATAACGCCAGCGCCATGCTGATGCAGGAACGACTGGCCAATGTGCGCAATGAAGCCGACTACATGCCGGAAATGGGCAGTAACCGCGATGGCTTGTCCGAATCCGATTTCAACGCCCAGTACGACAATCGCAACAGCCCCGAATACCGCGCCAGACTCGAAGAAATCCAGCAATTGATTCGCGCCCGGCCGCTGTTTCAGAACCTGCCCTGAGCGCCATGGACGCACTCACCGACAAGCAGAGGCAACAACTGCACAGTGCGCTGCTGCAAGCCCAGCAGGACCTGCAGGAACAGCTGGCTATCAGCAAGGACGCAGCGGGTGTCGTAGAGCTGGACCAGAGTCTGGTCGGGCGAGTGTCACGCATGGATGCCATGCAACAACAGGGCATGGCCAAATCCACCCGCGACAAGGTCGAGCGCCGGCTACGCAAGGTAAACCTCGCCCTGGCGGCTATGGAGTGTGGTGAGTACGGCCGGTGCAAACACTGTGATGAATGGATCAGCGCTGCGCGCTTGCAGGCCCAACCGGAAGCCAGCCTGTGCATCAATTGCCAGAATCGCGCTGACCAGCAGGCCTGACCGCTCTCCCAAATCAACAACCCAAAGATTGAATCGGTGCGCTATCAGCACGGCATCAATTTGCCCACAAGCAGAACCCCCGCACGGGCACGAACCTTTTAAAATAGCTGACAGT
>CAZQFA010000005.1:105261-126696 GCA_964592245.1 uncultured Pseudohongiella sp.
CGGCAGTTAAACCCGACTGTCACCGCCTTGCAGGATCGCATTAACGCCATGGAAGAGGGTGTGGCGACAATCGCCTTTGCCACGGGTATGGCTGCTATTGCCGGCACCCTGCTGTCCCTGCTGCGAGCCGGCGACCATATCGTCGCCAGCGCGTTCCTGTTCGGCAACACCAACAGCTTTTTCGGAACGCTGCAGAATTTTGGCATCGAAGTCACTTTTGTCGACGCCACCCATGCCGACAATGTGGCCGCGGCCGTCAAGGACAACACCAAACTGGTGTTTGTCGAGACTATTGCCAATCCAGTAACGCAGGTAGCCGATCTGGCGACCATTGGCGAGTTGTGCCAGCAACACGGGCTGATCTACTTCGTCGACAACACCATGACCTCGCCGCACCTGTTTTCGCCAAAGTCAGTCGGCGCCAGCCTGATCATCAATTCGCTGACCAAATACATCGGCGGACACGGCAATGCATTGGGCGGCTCCGTTACGGATACCGGACTGTATGACTGGTCGACATTCGGCAACATCCTCGACACCTATCGTAAAGGTGACCCGCAGTTGTGGGGCAGCACCCAGATCAAGAAGAAGGGGCTGCGTGACATGGGAGCATCACTGGGCCCGGAAGCCGCTCACCATCTGGCTGTTGGCTCGGAAACCCTGCCACTGCGCATGGATCGTGCTTGCGCCAACGCCCGCGTTCTGACCGAATTCTGCGCCCGGCATCCGGCCGTTAACAACACTTTTTATCCAGGATTGAGCAGTCATCCACAGCATGCACGTGCCACTGAACTGTTTGCGAATTACGGCGCGATTTTCAGTGTCGATCTGAAGGAAGGTCTGGACTGCTTTGATGTATTGAACCGCATGGAGACGGTTATTTCGTCGAGCAATCTGGGCGATACTCGCACTCTCGCCATCCCGGTGGCGCACACCATCTATTTCGAGATGGGCGCAGAACGCCGCGCCTCCATGGGCATTGCTGACTCCATGATCCGTTTTTCTGTGGGCATTGAAGACTGCGAAGACCTGCTGGCAGATTTCGAGCGCGCGCTGGCGACATGATCACTGTACTGGACGTCACAGAACTGGAAGAAGGCAGCAGTAAAGGTCTGGAGATCAATAACCGTTTCCTGTTTGCCGTCAAGAAAGACGAGCAGATTTATTTATACTGGAATCGCTGTCCCCATCTGGGCACGCCGCTGGAATGGGAAGAAGACAAGTTTCTCGACCCTGATGGCGCGTTGATCCAGTGCTTCAATCATGGCGCCTTGTTTCGCATCGAAGATGGCCATTGTCTGGTTGGCCCTTGTCAGGGCAAGAGCCTGCAGCCCGTCCCCTTCACTATCCAACAGGGATTGTTGATGGTCGATGAGGCATTACTGCAAGCGCCAACCTGAAACGTTTCCAGCGCCTTCTCCAAGCGGCCAAGCGCACCCGCCTCTTTACAGCAACACCGGCAACTCCCGCTGCAAGTACAGGCTGCTGTCATCCAGATTAAACGTAGTACTGTAGGCGAGTATTTCCACGCCACTGGCATGGGCTTGCCGCAGTAACTCGCCATAGGCTGGATCAATCTCATCAGCCGGACTCACACTTTTTATACCGGTATGCTGCACACAGAAAAACAGCACTGCCCGGTGTCCAGCCTGCTTAACATGCATCAATTCCTGCAAGTGTTTCTGCCCACGTTGGGTAACGGCATCGGGAAACAGCCCCTGACCATCAGCCTGCCCCAGACTCACATTCTTGATCTCGATATAACAGTCCTTGCCATCACCTTTCGGATCCTCCAGCAAAAGATCGATACGGCTTTTATCATCCAGCCCGTAGCGCACCTCTCGGCGGATAGTTGCTGTCGCCGGTAGTTGTGTGATGACGCCTTCCTTGATCGCCTCTGCCACCAGTGCATTGGCTAATCCGGTGTTGATACCGACGAGGTATTTACTATCCACTTCGATGATTTGCCAGGTGCCCGGATACTTGCGCTTGGGATTGTCGGATAGGGAAAACCAGATTCGACTCCCCGGTTCCTGACAATTCTTCATAGATCCCGTGTTAGGGCAATGCAAGGTGGTTTGCTCACCATTGGCCAGCTGCACATCAGCAAGAAATCGCTTGTAACGCTTGATCAATGTGCCGCTATGCAGCAGGTCAGGCAGTTTCATTAGTCATTAGCCTTGCTTATTTATCGGTCACTGCAGCCGGGTCAGCCTGTCGCCAGCGCTTCACGCATGCGACTGATACCCAGCTCCAGGTCAGCCATGCTGGTGGTGAACGCGATGCGCACATGTTGTTGACTCTGGTAATCGCCGAAATCAGTGCCCGGCGTCAACGCCACACCGTGTTCGTCCAGCATCCAGGCACAGAACTGTTCGGCGTTATCGGAGAATTTTTCAATGCCCGCATAAATATAGAAGGCCCCGGCAACAGGCGCCGGCAGTGAAAAACCCAGCTCTTGCAGCGCTTGCTGCAGGTAGTCACGGCGCTGGCGAAATGACTGTCGCCGTTCTTCCAGAATCGGCCTGGTGGATTCCTGCAGGGCAACAATCGCCGCGTGCTGGGCCATGACCGGCGCGGATATATAAAGGTTCTGCGCCAGTATATTGGCCCGAGAAACTGCCTCGTCGGGCACCACAATCCAGCCCAGACGCCAGCCGGTCATGCCAAAGTATTTGGAGAAGCTGTTGACTACAAAAGCCTGATCGCTGACTTCCAGCACGCTAGGCAGGTCATCCACGTAATGCAAACCGTGATAAATCTCGTCTACCAGAAGATGCAAGCCGCTGGCAGCAGTCCAGTCGCTAAAGGTCTGTAGTTCCTGACGGTCAACTACCGTACCCGTTGGGTTGCCGGGAGATGCCAGCCAGAGCCCGGCAGTGCTCTCGTCACAGCGCGCTTGCGCCTGCGCTATAGTGGGTTGAAAGTTGTCTGCGGCCGTCACCGGCAATAACTGCGGCACGCCGTTGACCAGATGAATAAAATTCCGCACGCAGGGATAGGCCGGGTCGGCCATGAGAATGCCAGCGCCGGGACTGACCAGTAGATGTGCCAGCAACATCAAGCCGGTACTGGCCCCGGGTGTCACCAACACGCGCTCGCGCGCGATGTGGACACCGTACGTGCGCAGATAATGGTCTGCTATCGCCTGTCGCAATGCCGTGATACCCGGTGCCGGAGTGTAACTCGTGTAACCGGCATCCAGCGCCTGTTTGGCAGCATCAATGATGGGCTGTGCCGTGACAAAATCCGGCTCACCGACTTCCATATGGACGATCTTGCGCCCCTCGGATTCGAGTTCCGCAGCACGTTGCATGACCGCCATCACGCGGAATGGATTCACTGCGGTCATCGCAGATGAAAGCCGATAGGAAGTAGCGGAATTCCTGGACGGAACTGATGCCGACATGGTGTTGCCTCGAACTCGAATGATGGGCCACGGCTGTGCCGAAGTGGTCACACGCCCGCAAAACAGCCTGATGATAAATGCAGCCGTATTATAGTCGCTGGCGTCGCGCTTTTCAGGCGCGCAGCCTGCGAATTTCGCCCCGTCAGCACGACTCGAAAATCAGGCTAATTTTTATAGCATCCCCGCAAATAATCTGGTAGCTTAGCCAGCTTTCTGAATTCCGGGCCCAGTAACAGGGTCAAATTCCCCTGATTTTGGCACCGGCTATGGCATCTCCAGGCCTGAAAACCGGAGTTCTATTGTTGATAATCTGAAAGCTGCAATTCGTGTGGTTTGCTTGCATCAAAGCAGACAGTCAAACACGCGGCGCAGAGTGAATGAGGCATATGTGATTATGGCTAACGCACAGAGCACCGAATCTCAACCAGTTCTCAAGAATTTCGTTCCGTACAAGCCCAAGAAAGGCGAAGAGTACATGAACGAGAAGCAGCGTGATCACTTCAAGAAAATTCTTTTGAGCTGGCGCGAGCAACTGATGCAGGAAGTTGACCGTACGGTGCACCACATGCAGGATGATGCGGCGAACTACCCGGATCCGGCAGACCGTGCTACGCAGGAAGAGGAATTCAGTCTTGAACTGCGCACCCGCGATCGCGAACGCAAGCTGATCAAGAAAATCGACAGCACCATCGAGGCCATCGCACAGGATGACTACGGTTTTTGCGAATCCTGCGGCATCGAGATTGGCATCCGTCGACTGGAAGCTCGCCCTACTGCCAACAAGTGTATCGATTGCAAGACTCTCGACGAAATCAAGGAAAAACAACTCGGCGCCTAACGCCGGGTTGTTTGATTGCGCACGCGCACAAACTCCTCTCGTCACCTTTTCTTCGACAACTCGACAGCCACGGTCGGCACGCAGGTAAACTCAACCGTACCTGATTGGAGACATGGCAAGCACAAGCTCACAAACTCCAACCCTCCCCTATGTCGGTCGTTTTGCTCCTTCGCCGACGGGGCCACTGCACTTTGGCTCTCTACTGGCGGCTTTAGCCAGCTTTCTCGATGCCCGTGCTAACAAGGGTCATTGGCTGCTGCGCATGGAAGATCTTGATCCGCCCCGGGAACCGGAAGGCGCCGCCGCACTTATCTTGCAGCAACTGGAAGAGTTGCAGTTACACTGGGACGGTGAAGTGCTTTACCAAAGCAGCCGTCTGGCCGCCTATGAAGAAGCTGCCGCGAATCTGCAGGCAAGGTCGCTGAGCTATCGCTGTAGCTGCACGCGACAAGCAATTCGGGAGATGGGGTCGGTCTATGATGGCCGCTGTCGCCACGCACGTCATGGTGAAAAGACGAAAACAGCCTTGCGCCTCGTCACCACAGCCGGTGATATCACCTTCCACGATCTGATTCAGGGCCCACAGCAGCAGGATGTGCAGGCGAGTGTCGGTGACTTCGTGATTCGACGCAAGGATGGGCTTTTCGCCTATCAACTGGCGGTGGTTGTCGATGATGCCTTTCAGGGCATCACTCACATCATCAGAGGCCATGATCTGCTGGATTCCACACCGCGGCAAATCTACTTGCAAGGATTAATGGGATACCCGACACCCCAATATGCCCACATTCCGGTCATCGTCAATGCTCAGGGTCAGAAACTCAGCAAGCAGCGCTTTGCCACCGCAATCGATACAGATCTGGCCAACACCTTGTTGCTGGAGGCCCTGAAATTTCTTGGCCAGCAACCACCGGCAGCGCTGCACAAGGCAACGACCAGCGAAATCCTCACCTGGGCAACTGCCCACTGGGATATACAGTCTGTGCCCAAGTTAGCTAATATCCCTGAACTTTCTGTCTGACGGGGTCATTTGTGTACATCCCACGCACCATTCTCATTTTGCTGGTTATCATCTATCTGTTGTTTCTCATCAGTGTTGACTGGATAAATCAGCCGGCGGGTGCCTGGTATCGACCCTATCTTATTGGTCTGGCTATTGTGTTAGTCGCGGCCTGGGCACATCGGGAGCAGGACTCGGATGAATTATGATCTGACTACCCTGTTTGTGCTGGGCAGCATCTATCTGGTGCTGCTGTTTGCCATCGCCTTCGGCACCGATCGTGGCTGGATTCCCCGGCGCATGGTGCGCAACCCGGTGGTATACGTATTGTCTCTGGGCGTTTTTGCCAGTGTCTGGTCCTACTACACGTCAGTCGGAAATGCGCTGCGAGATGGTTACGGTTATCTAGCCCCGTCTATTGGAGTCTCGCTGGCGTTTCTGTTATCACCGCTGTTGCTGAAACCCATTCTTGAACTCACTCGCACTTACCAGCTTAGTTCGCTGGCAGATTTGCTGGCATTTCGCTACCGCTCACCGTGGGCGGGCACGGCAACCACGCTGGTTATCCTGATTGGTGTAACACCATTGATTGCCCTGCAGATTCGCGCTGTGGCCAACACCGCTGAACTACTGTCCGATCAGGTCTCGCAAGGCGCGATTGCGTTTGGCTTTTGTATCCTGATTACCCTGTTCGCCATCCTTTTCGGCACCTCCAGCCGAGCGGGTCGTACGCAACACGATGGCCTGGTGATGGCGATTGCCTTCGAGTCGCTGGTCAAGCTGCTGGCCTTTCTGGCGGTCGGACTCTATGCCGTGTTCGGCGTCTTCGGGGGCCTCGACGGCATCGATAACTGGCTCCAGGCCAATCCAGAGCTTCTGGACCGTCTCAAGGAAACGGATTACTTCAGCTCATTTCACGTCATGGCCTTACTGTTTTTCACGGCTGCCATCGCCATGCCACACATGTTCTATGTCACCTTCAATGAGAACAACGGTCAGCGCTCACTCTCCTTCGCCAGCTGGGGGCTGCCGCTCTATTTTCTGCTGCTGAGTTTGCCTGTCCTGCCTATTCTCTGGGCGGGTCTGGCCTCAGGCAGCAGCATTCAGGCCGAGTACTTCCCGGCTGTGCTTGGCCTTCTCTACGACGCGCCACTTCTCACTCTTATCGGCTATCTGGGCGGCCTTTCTGCCGCAAGCGGGCTGATTATTGTGCTGACCCTGGCGTTGTCCAACATGTGCCTGAACCACCTCATCTTGCCTGTTTACCAGCCCAAAGCCAGCCAGGATATCTATCGCTGGCTGGTATGGCATCGCCGCGTTCTCATTACCGCGCTGATCTGGGCTGGTTTCCTGTTCTATTATCTGCCTGATGAGCGCACCAGTGTCGAAATCATCGGCTCAGTCGCCTTTACTTCCTGTGTGCAATTCCTGCCTGGCATCATTGCCATTCTCTACTGGCCGCAAGGCAACAAGCGCGGCTTTCTGGCGGGGCTCGCTGCCGGTTTCTGTCTGTGGTTTATCTTCCTTATGTTGCCGCTGTTCATGGAAAGCGACCCACTGACATTGCTGTCCCTGAACTGGCGCGAGATCACTATTTTCTCACTCATCATCAACAGTGCCGTTTTTGTCGCAGTGTCGATTTGGCATGAATCCAGCGACGAAGAACGCAGTTCGGCCGACATCTGCACACTGGACACGGTCAAACGTCGCAAACGCAGTGGTCTGGTAGCCAAGTCGCCTCAGGAGTTCATTCGCAGCCTCAGCAAGCCTTTGGGCGAGAAAACCGCCACACGCGAGGTCAATCGCGCGCTGCAAGACCTGAACCTGGATCTGTCAGATCGCCGCCCCTACTCGATGCGTATCCTGCGCGCGCGACTGGAAGCCAACCTCTCCGGATTGCTGGGCCCGTCAATTGCCCGCGAAATCATCGACGGCTATCTGCCCTACAGTATTGTTTCCGGCTACGGTAGCGCCGACCTGAACGTCATCGAGCGCCGCATCGAGTCCTATCGCAGCAATCTGTCGGGCATGGCCACGGACCTGGACAACTTGCGCCGCTATCACCGACAAATCTTGCTTGACCTGCCGCTGGGTGTCTGCTCGATCTCCTATGACAATGAAATTGTCATGTGGAATCGCGCTCTGGAGAATTTTACGGAAATCGAATCCAGCGAAGTAATAGGCTCGCAAGTCGCCGACCTGGAGGAGCCCTGGCTTTCGCTCCTGCTTAACTTCCTTGATGACGATGCTGCGCATAGTTACAAACATTATTTCGAGCTGAACGGCAACAAGAAAGCCGTGAATCTGCACAAGGCATTCATTGAGAAAACCGGCAAGGAAGACTCGGTGCACGAGGGCATCATTATCCTCATCGAAGATATTACCGAGACCGAGATCCTCGAAGCAGGACTGACGCACAGCGAACGTCTGGCGTCTATCGGTCGTCTGGCGGCGGGCGTGGCCCATGAGATCGGCAATCCCATCACAGGTATCGCCTGTCTGGCGCAGACCATACGTGATGAATTTCCCAACAAGGAAGTCAGCTCTTTGGCTAAGCAGATTATCGAACAAACGGATCGCACTTCGCGTATCCTGCAATCGCTGGTGAATTTCGCTCACACCGGCACCAGCAAGACACAATATGAGAATGTCACTGTCTCTGTTAAAGAGTGCATGGAGGAAGCCAGAACACTCATTTCACTGGACAAAAAGAGTAAAGAGCACATCCTGGAATTGCACTGTGATGAATCCACGAAGATACGCGGTGACTCACAACGCCTCTTGCAGGTGCTGGTGAATTTGATTAACAATGCCCGCGACGCCAGCCTCCCCAATTCCGTCATTTCCATGCGCGCAACGACCGAAGGCGAGCAGGTTCGCATTACCGTCACCGATGAGGGTGTCGGCATTCCGGCAGCGATTCAGGATCGTGTGTTTGACCCGTTTTTCACTACCAAAGAGGCTGGAGAAGGCACCGGGCTGGGACTTTCACTGGTATTCAGTATTGTGGAAGATTTGCGCGGAGAAATTGATATAATCAGCCCGGTTAATAAAATAAAAGGGACAGGGACCGAGGTGATACTGCGCTTTCCCCGCTATCGCGAGGAAGACGAGCAGACTGCTGCGCTATCCACGCAGTCAACCCCCTCTTCCTGATACCCCTTTTACTGAACACCAAATTTTGCATGTTGAAAGGCAATAGTTTTAAACGATGAGTCAGATTCTGGTTGTTGAAGACGAAGTAGTAATCCGCAATGCGCTGCAGCGCTTGCTGGAACGTCACGGTTACTCTGTTAGCGAAGCCGGCTCCGTGAAGGAAGCGCTGGAAGACTTCGAGATGGATAACTTCGACGTGGTAATCAGTGACCTTCGTCTTCCTGGCGCACCGGGCACAGATTTGATCAAGGCCACCAAGGCCCCTGTGCTGATAATGACCAGTTATTCCAGTATCCGCTCGGCCATCGACTCCATGAAGATGGGAGCGGTGGACTACATTGCCAAACCATTTGATTATAACGAGATCATTGAAACCGTAGCGCGAATCATTCGTGAATACCCGCGCAAGAAGGCGGTCGAGGCCAGTGAGCCACACGACGAGGCCGAACCACCCGTAGTTGGCATGATCGGCAGTTGCCCACAGATGATGGAACTGTTTCGTCGTATTCGCAAAGTCGCACAGACCAATTCCACAGTGTTGATCAACGGCGAGTCCGGTACCGGTAAAGAGCTGGTTGCCCGCGCCATTCACCAGCTCAGCTCGCGCAAGGATGAGGAAATGATTTCCGTGAATTGCGCCGCCATTCCGGAAAACCTCATCGAGTCCGAGTTGTTCGGGCACGAGAAAGGCGCCTTCACTGGCGCCACCGCAACGCGGACGGGACTGGTCGAGGCTGCCAACGGCAGCACACTCTTTCTCGACGAGATCGGCGAATTGCCACTGGAAGCACAGGCACGGCTGTTACGGGTATTGCAAGAGAATGAAATCCGCAAGGTCGGCTCGGTACAATCCAAGAAAGTGGATGTCCGCCTCGTCGTTGCTACCCACCGCGATCTCAAACAACTGGTCGAAGACGGTAATTTCCGTGAAGACTTGTATTACCGTATTAATGTCATGACCTTGCTCATACCGCCGCTGCGTGAGCGGGGTAATGACATTCTGGAATTGGCTGACGCTATCTTGCAACGTACCTGCAAGCGGTTGAAGACTCCCCTGCTGCGCTTCAGCAACAGCGCCAGTCGCGCCATCGCCAACTACCCCTGGCCCGGCAATGTCCGCGAGTTGGAAAATGCAATAGAGCGCGCTGTGGTGCTGGCCGAAGATGAAGACATTGGCGAGGAATTGCTGGCCATTGATGCCGAGGCGCAAAAGTATCGCGGCGAAACCGAGCAGGCTCCGATCAGTTCTGCCACGGCAGAACCGGTGGAAGAGTTATCTCTGGAAGACTACTTCCAGCGCTTCGTCCTGGAACATCAGGACTATATGAATGAAACCCAACTGGCGAAAAAGCTCGGCATTAGCCGGAAATGTCTGTGGGAGCGCCGTCAGCGCTTTGGCATTCCGCGCAAGAAAAAGCAGCCAGTCTGACAATCCCGCTCTGCGCGCGCCGATTGTTTGATGCCCGCCAGCAGTTCGACGCGCTAATTTCTCAACTCTCAACTTTCCTCTCGCCTTTCTTCTCGCTTTTTTTATGTTAAAGGTGACTACGAGCGGTCAATGCGAGATGCTTGTGACTGCGCCGAAGCAGCCTGCCGTCGCCCCACTGCAGCGACAATTTGAGCCTCGAACAGGCAGCTGTTGACAGGGGTAGCAGCGCATTCTTGCTCGCTTACGGATGCAGACGCATTGCCAGGAACAGCAAAGAGCAGGACGACTCGGAGTGAAGCACGTTCGGAAGGAGGTGCCTGGTAGCAAGTCAGCGGCGAGCCTGAGACGTTTTGTCGCAATTGTTAACATTTTGCAACATTTGTTACCGCTACCCAAATACACACTTTTTAGAGAATTTAGGTAACAAATTTCAATCGAAAAAGTTGAAAACTGATTCCTTAATTTTCTAACTTACTGATATCTAAAGATATCCAGTTTCTGGCACAGTAAATGCTTCTAGTATTGGGCTAGTGATAATAACAATAAACAATAACAATAAGCCTAAATAAAAAGAAAAATCGCATTACTGAGTTTTACGACTAAGGTTAGTGCATCAAATAATAAAAGGTCGGGTTTGTGGCCAGTTTCGTGACTAATTTGTTACCAAGCCGCAAAATCACCGCCTCTTAAAAAGATTAGTGGTGCTGATTTTGGCACCCGTTAATAACAACAATAACAATACGTAAATATCCTAAAGCAATAACAATAATAAGTTAGCTTCCGTTAGGGGGTGGTCATCCACCCCCTTAATATTCCCCCTCTCTGTTCTGATACTCACGCTTTCTGTAATTCTGCCCTGTCTGTCTGGCTGCGCCTTGCCGTGCCTGCTGATTCCCGCAATCACCGCACTGGAGATTTATTACCTGCGTCTTTCCGGGCATGTCGTCACCATGCGTATGAGTAGTTTCAATTTGATTAAAGCCGTGTATCATGCCGAAGCAGTTGCGCCGAAAGACCAACTCCCACGATCCACACGATTACCGCAAGCATCGCCAATTGCAGTTTGAACCAGACCGGCAACCGAATGAATTCAGTCACACCGCTCGAAGGCATAGAAAAAGCCAGAATCATTGAGCGTGACCAACACACAATTTCCCGCAAGAATATCTCCCCCAATGCGCTGAAAGTGCTGTATCGATTGAGCGAGCACGGTTACGCCGCGTTTATCGTTGGTGGTGGCGTACGCGATATCTTGCTCGGCAATCACCCCAAAGATTTCGACGTCGCCACCAATGCGACACCCGAGCAGATTCGGGACTTGTTCCGAAACGCCCGCATCATCGGGCGGCGCTTCAAGATCGTCCATATTCGCTATGGCAGAGAGATTATCGAAACGACGACCTTTCGCGCACACCACGAACAAGTCAATGAGATTGAAGACCATGTCTCCCGGCGCCAGATCAAGACTCTGGATTCCGCACATTCCACTGATGGCATGATTTTACGTGACAATGTGTACGGCAATATCGATGAAGATGCCATGCGTCGCGACTTCACTGTCAATGCGCTGTACTACACGACGGATGGCTTCCGCATCTTCGACTTTTGTGATGGTTTGGCCGACCTGGAAGCACGGCGGTTGCGCATTATCGGCGACCCCGAGGCGCGCTATCGGGAAGACCCGGTGCGCATGTTGCGAGCCATTCGCTTCGCCGCCAAACTGAATTTTACGCTGGAAGCAGGCACCGAAGCGCCAATCGACAATCTGGCGCCGCTGCTAGGCTCTATCTCGCCAGCCCGTCTCTTCGATGAAACACTGAAACTGTTTTGCAATGGCTACGCGCGGCGCACCTATGAATTACTGTGTCAGTATCGGGTCGGGCATTTTCTGCTCACCCCCACAATTGAGTGCTTGCCACAGGCAGACGCCAGCAGTATCCGACTACTGGAATTGGCGCTGGACAATACGGACCAGCGACTGGCAGAAGGCAAGTCGGTAACTCCCGCTTTTCTCTTCGCCGCCCTGTTGTGGCCGGTACTGCAATTGAAACTGGGCAAGGCCGACAGTGAGGAAGTCTCGCCCCAGCAGTATCACCAGGCTGCAAACGATAGCATCATGGAGCAGTTGCAATGCACCGCAATCCCCAAACGCTTCACCATTGCCAGCCGGGAGATTTGGGACCTGCAACGTCGCTTCACCCGTCGCAACAAGCGCAACGTCTTCAGCCTGCTCAATCACCCGCGTTTCCGTGCCGCCTATGATTTTCTGCTGCTGCGCGAGGAAAGCGGCGAAGACTTGCAGGAACTGGGTCGCTGGTGGACCGAGATACAGAACGTCGACAGCAATCAGCAAAATGCCATGATCAATGCCGTTGCACCAACCAGCAAACGTCGCCGTCGTCGCCGCAAAAAGCCATCAGGCAAAACACAAGGTAATACCCAGTGAGCGCCGGTACTGCATTCAGCAAATCACTGCCGCGCTATATTGCCGTCGAAGGGCCTATTGGCGTTGGCAAAACCAGTCTCACCCGCCGCCTGGCCGAGACCTTTAACTATGATTTGCTGCTGGAAAAAGCCGAAGAGAATCCCTTTCTCGAGCGCTTCTACCAGGATCCACGTCGACATGCCCTGTCGACACAGCTGTTTTTTCTGTTCCAGCGCACACAACAATTACAGGAACTGCGCCAAGATGACCTGTTCGAACCAGTGCGCGTTGCCGACTTTTTGATCGACAAGGACAAACTGTTTGCCCAGCAGAATCTCGACCCGGACGAATACGAACTCTATCTCAACGTGTATCGGCATTTGACCATAGATGCGCCGACACCGGATCTGGTGATCTATCTGCAAGCACCGACGCCGGTATTACTGCAGCGTATTCAAAAACGCGGCATCGCGGCAGAACAGTTGATTGAACTGGACTATCTGGAAAACCTGAACAGCGCCTACACTGAGTTTTTTCATTACTACTCGGACACCAAACTGCTGATCGTTAACAATGCCGAAATCGATGTCCTGGGCAACGAAGACGACTACCAGCAATTGGTGGACTATATTGTCGCCATGCCCGGGGGCACACATTATTTTAACCCGCGCCCTTCTCTGCTGTAGAATAGCCAGCTAACGCCAAATAAAATAACTGGCACCACGCATTTGCCCATGTGTTCGCCTTTCGTGAAGCCAAGCTCTACCCTGAGGCGACGCCCGTTCACGAAATGCCCAATCAGAGCTACCCATCATGAGTGCACAGACCAAGACAAAACATGTCACTGTTGCGACGCTGCAACGTATGAAAAAGTCGGGCGAGAAATTTGCCTGTCTGACTGCCTATGATGCCTGCTTCGCCGGCATTCTGTGTGATGCCGGTGTCGAGGTCATTCTCATCGGCGACTCTCTGGGCATGGTGCTGCAAGGTCACGACAGTACGCTGCCGGTGACCATGGAAGACATGATTTACCACACAGCCTGCGTCAAGCGTGGCAACAAGAATGCACTGCTTATCGCTGACCTGCCCTTCATGAGCTATGCCTCGGAAGTGCAGACTCTGGAAAACGCCGCCGCGCTCATGCGCGCCGGCGGCCACATGGTGAAACTCGAAGGCGGCGCCTGGATTGCCAACACTACACGCTTGTTGGCCGAGCGTGGCATCCCGGTCTGTGCGCACATGGGCCTGACGCCTCAATCCATCAATCGCATCGGTGGTTTTTTTGTGCAGGGGCGAGATACCGATCAGGCCCACGCCATCATTGATGAAGCCAGACAGTTACAAGATGCCGGCGCCAGTGTGCTGCTGCTGGAATGTGTGCCACAGACCCTTGGCAGGGAAATTACCGAGATGCTCGAGATTCCGGTTATCGGCATTGGCGCGGGGCCGCACACTACGGGTCAGGTCATGGTCTTGCATGATGCCCTGGGCGTATCGCCCATTACACCGAAGTTTGTGAAGAACTTTCTGGCCGATTCCAATGAAGGCATTCCCGGCGCCATCAAGGCCTATGTAGAAGCGGTCAAGAATGGCAGCTTCCCGGCCGCTGAACACTGTTTCGATTGATACAGTACACGGCAAACGAGCCTTAGCATCACTATCCGGACAGCCCATCCCATGCAAAGAATTAGCGATCGCCAAACTCTGCGCACCGTCCGGCAGGCCTTGCGCGAAGCAGGCAAGACAGTGGCATTGGTGCCCACCATGGGCAATCTCCACGACGGGCATCTGGAGCTGGTCAAACAGGCACGGTCCCGGGCCGATTTCGTTATAACGACGATTTTTGTCAATCCGCTGCAATTCGGCCCCGGAGAAGACCTGGACGCCTACCCGCGCACCCTCGAAGCTGACTGTGAGAAATTGGCTGCGGCTGCTTGTGATGCGGTATTCCATCCGACAATGCAGGAAATCTATGGCGATCTGCCGCTGGCAGAGCAGACCGTCATCCATGTCCCAGGAGTCAGCGAAAATTACTGCGGCAAGAGCAGGCCAGGCCATTTCGACGGCGTCGCTACTGTGGTCAATAAACTGTTCAATCTGACGCTGCCTGAAATCGCTGTTTTCGGCCTCAAGGATTATCAGCAATTTCTGGTCATCAGCAAAATGGTCGCCGACACCTGCATGCCTGTTAGCTTGCACGGTGTAGAAATCGTCAGGGAAAGCAGCGGACTGGCGATGAGTTCACGCAATGGCTACCTCAGCCCGGAACAAAAATCACAAGCGGCTGTGTTATACCAGACACTCAAACAAACACAGCAGTCGCTGGTCGCTGGTGAGCGTGACTTGCAACAGCTCACCGATCAGGCAATGACGTCTATCTCTGCCGCCGGATTGACTCCTGACTATTTCGCTATCTGTGCTGCTGATACGCTCAAACCTGCAACTGCAAACGACAGAGAACTGGTGATTCTGACCGCCGCCTATGTAGGCAAATCCCGCCTAATCGACAACATCCGCTTGCACATCTAGAGCACTTCCTGTCCGCTGGCGTGGATGTCCCCAAGTTGAGCGTTCAGCCCCTTTCAGGCATACTCATTTGCGGTTACAGCTATACCAGAACACCGTCCCTTGTCTGCTTCGTAGCTGTAAGATTTTCATAAAAAATAATTTTTGAATCTTCACAGGAAAACCAATGTCAGAAGCTACAGTTTATCCAGTGAGCGAAGAGATTGCTCGCAAGAGTCACTTCACTGCCGAGGAATTCCAGACACTCTATCAGCAGTCAATTGAATCACCGGAAGAGTTTTGGGCGGAACAAGCCGGTTCACTCCTTTACTGGCACAAACCCTGGACCACTGTCATGTCCAGTAATTTCGAAAAAGCCGAGGCCAGCTGGTTTTCTGGCAGCAAGATCAACGTCGCCTACAACTGTATAGATCGTCATCTGGAAAAGCGTGGTAACCAGACCGCGATAATCTGGGAAGGGGATGAGCCCGACAGCGATACGAAGGTGACCTATCGCGAGCTCTATGCCCAGGTGGGCAAATTGGCCAACGCTCTAAAGGCGCGCGGCGTCAAGAAAGGCGACCGGGTTTGCATCTACATGCCGATGATCCCGGAAGCAGCCTACAGTATGTTGGCCTGCGCCCGCATCGGCGCTATTCACTCGGTAGTGTTTGGCGGATTCTCACCGGAATCCCTGAAAGACCGCATTCTCGATTCGGATTGCACAGCGGTCATTACCGCAGACGAAGGTGTGCGTGGCGGTAAAATCATCCCCCTCAAGGCCAATGTCGATGCCGCTTTGGCGCATTGCCCCAACGTCCACACAACCATTGTCGCTCGCCGCACAAACGCCAAAGTGGCATGGGACGAAGAACGGGATATTTGCTATCACAAGGCCACTGAAGCGGCGAGCGAGGATTGTGAAGCTGAGCTGATGGATGCCGAAGACCCGCTATTCATCCTCTATACCTCCGGCTCCACCGGCAAACCCAAAGGCGTCATGCACACCACAGCAGGCTATCTTTTGGGGGCAAGTATCACACATAAGTATGTATTCGATTATCATGAGGGCGATATCTACTGGTGTACCGCCGACGTAGGCTGGGTTACCGGGCATTCCTATATCGTCTATGGCCCACTCGCCAATGGTGCCATCACACTCATGTTCGAAGGTGTACCCACCTACCCCGACGCCTCACGCTTTTGGCAGGTGGTCGACAAACACCAGGTCAATATTTTCTACACGGCGCCCACTGCCATTCGCGCCTTGATGTCGTCCGGCGATGAGCCAGTCAAGAAGACCTCACGCAGTTCTCTGCGCATTCTGGGTTCAGTGGGTGAGCCAATTAACCCCGAGGCCTGGGAATGGTATTACCATGTGGTGGGAGAATCCCGCTGCCCGATCGTCGACACCTGGTGGCAAACAGAAACCGGCGCCATTATGATCACACCCATTCCCGGCGTCACAGACCTGAAACCCGGTTCCGCCAGTCAGCCATTTTTAGGTGTTAAACCGGCATTACTGGATGCTGATGGCAACGAACTCGAAGGCGCAGCGGAAGGCAATCTCGTCATTGCCCAGAGTTGGCCAAGTCAGATCCGCTCCGTTTACGGCGATCATCAGCGTTGCATCAATACCTATTTCTCCGCCTATCCCGGTTACTACCTGACCGGTGACAGCGCCAAGCGTGATGCCGATGGCTATTACTGGGTCACTGGCCGCGTTGATGATGTCATCAATGTTTCGGGTCATCGTCTGGGCACGGCCGAAATCGAAAGTGCTCTCGTTCTGCACCCCAAGGTTGCCGAAGCTGCAGTCGTGGGCTACCCCCATGACATCAAGGGTCAGGGTATCTACGCCTATGTCACTCTGATGCAGGGTGTCGAGAGTTCTTCCGAACTGCGTGATGAACTGGTGAAATTTGTGGCTGGCGAGATCGGTGCCTTTGCTCGTCCCGAAATTATTCAGTTTGCACCGGGCCTGCCCAAGACACGCTCCGGAAAAATCATGCGTCGCATCTTGCGCAAGGTGGCGGCCAATGAACTGGAGAATCTGGGTGACACCACCACACTGGCCGATCCTTCCGTTGTCGACGAATTGATTGCCAATCGCATTAATCGCTAGGGCATTGGGATTTAACAGCTGCGTAAGGATGTAAAAAGGCCATGTCAGAGTATTCCGCCATCGTGAAATGGCATCGTGGTGAGGACGACTTTGCTGCCGGCAAGTATTCTCGTGCGCATGATTGGCACTTCGATGGCGGCGAAATCGTCAAGGCCTCCGCCGCACCGCAGATTGTTCCGACACCATGGTCTGATCCAGCCGGAGTGGACCCGGAAGAGGCATTTATTGCGGCGCTGTCTTCCTGCCACATGTTGTTCTTCCTCGATCTGGCAGCGCGCAAGGGATTGGTTGTCGACTCCTATACTGACCACGCGACTGGCGTGCTCGCCAGGGGTGAAGACGGCAAGCAGCGCATGTCAACCGTTACACTGAACCCGCAAGTTCAGTACGGAGGGACAGGCAAACCGGACCCCGAGATCATCGAGCAACTACATCATCGCGCACATTCACTGTGTTTTATCGCCAATTCGGTTATCACCAAAGTGAGCATTAATGTCTAAAGTGTTATACCGGACACCGGGAATACAGAATGAGCGCTAGCTCTTCAGCCAAGGTGCCAACACCACGCCTGACGCTGCGTTGGCAGGACTCGTTCGTAATAACGCATCTACGCAGTCTGGCCGGTCTGTTTCCGCTTACTTTGCAGGGCAGCATCACCCTGCTGGTCGCGGCCACCGCGTTGAGTGTGTTTGGCTACGGGCGCATGGATCTGGTGGTCTTTGCGCTGGCCATTTGTGCCTTGAGCATTCTGGTTTTTTGCCTGTTTTGTGCTGTCATCAGCGGTGTAATCGTGCAACGCCGAATACACAAGGCGTTGAGTCAGCAAGGAGAAGGCCGACAAGCAATCAATGCGGAGGCCGGCTATCCCAATGAATCCGGCTTCAGTTTACCTGCCCTCAGTTACTTCCCGTTAATCAAGCTGAGCTGGCAAGTCCGGTTTCCGGACCGCGTCAGCACCCGTATCCACATCGGTGAAGACGGTGAGATGATTGAGGAGATTATTCCGGAACAACGCTGCTATTGCGAGGAGGTGCAGCGCAAGTTCACTGTCTCCGACGTCCTTGGTTTTTGCCGTTATTCCTGGCTGCAACGGCAAACCTTGCGCTGTCAGGTGCTACCGCGCACCAACACCATCAAGGCATTACCAATCCTGCGTTCTTTGACAGCCGAAGACGGCATTCCCAATCCCACCGGTGAGCCGCAAGGTGATCGCATGGAGATTCGCCGCTACGCGGCTGGCGATTCCGTACGCAACATTATGTGGAAAGTGTATGCTCGCAACCGGCAGTTAAATGTACGTCTGCCCGAGCGCAGTGTCTTTCAAAGCCAGCGCACCCTCGCCTACTTGCTCAGTAGCGCCCACGATGAAGCAGCGGCAGCGGTAGCCCGGCTGGCATTGGAGAAAGGGGCATTGGGCGACGAATGGCAGTTCGGTGCCGATGGCTCTACCCAGGTCTGCACAGACCTGCCGCAGGCGCTGCATGTGGTCGCCGCCTCCCGTGCATTCGCTGGCGACAGTCATGCCTATGGGCTGGACGACTTCCTGACGCGCGCCGGCACCACCGGCGGCGTTCAATGTGTCTTGTTTGCCGCTGCCGACAAGGGTCCGTGGCTGACTTCTCTGCAGGCCACCTCGGCCCGGCTGGCGGGACGCATTTCACTGATATTGGCCACTGACGGCATCGCTGAGGAGAAACCCGGGAAATGGTGGCAAAAAGCGCTGTTTCGCCCGGCTGGTGCGGCATCGGGGACGACCAGCAGAGGCACTGAAAAGTCAGAACTGCTTGGCTTATTGACCGAGGTAGGCCACCTTGTAGAATCCATTGTCATAGTTGACCGAAATACCGGTCTTAGTTATGACAGCCAGCTGCGGAAACTCTAATCATGCACGGTACAAGTACGCAATTATTGCCAACCGGAATGCGCGCACTAATCATCGCCAGCGCCTTTTGGCTGCTCACCCTGAGCCTGACAGTTGTCAGTGGCTCGGTGGCAGCGCTGCTTGGCTGTATCGTCGCCTGTTATCTGGCTACCGCTAGCAAGACCAACAAGTCGCTTGCTAGCGTCCGCACGCCGGTCGTGTTGCTGGTCACAGCCGTGCTCACGTTGCTGGTTCTGTTGTTCGCGGGCACCGTTGCCAACTCCAGTCTCGCCGCCAATGTGCTCAGCCCCATCAATGCCTTTAACAGCGCCGAGTTCATCAAGTGGTTTGCCCTGGCGAGCGGTATTACTTTTGCCCTGCGTACGCTGGCACAGCGCACCGGCTATGGTGCCATTGTCGAGATTCTTTTCGTGGCCAGCGCCTTTGTCATCACCCTGGCGGCCCATCGCAACGGCATGATTCATCGCCCGTTTTTGCTCGGTGATTTCGCCATCACTCGTGGCATCGACCCCTCCACCATACTGATGGCGTTCGGCTGCGCAGCGGTACTGGCGCTCTCTGCCCTGCTGATGATCGAGAACAATCATCGCCGGCTGCCCTATCACTTCGCCGTCCTCGGTGTTCTGTGTTTTGGCCTGCTCGGTTACATCCAGCTGTTCGGCTTGCCGACACCGCAATTAACCAATGACCTCGGCCTCACCGGGCAAGCTGAATCCGGCCGCTCGACGGCACAGGAAAACCCCTTCCGTGACGGTGAAAACAGTGCTGAAGACCGGGAAGCACCGGTGGCTGTGGTAGTGTTCCGCGATGACTATGAGCCGCTGAACGGCGCCTACTATTTCCGCGAGTCGGCCTACAGCCAGTTCAATGGCACGATGCTGGATTTTGCCACCCACAGTGGCATGGACCAGGATCTCATGGACAACTTCACCAATACGCGCGCAGAGACCGCCCAGCAACCCGGCGCACTCGACCAGCGCACGACGGTTCGCAGCACTATTGGCATGTTGGTGCCACATCGCTCACCTTTCGGCCTGGTGTCACCGATCGCCTATGAAAACAAACCCAATCCCAATAACCTGCGTTTCAAACACACTTATGACGCCATCTCGCTGGCCCCCAATTACGACTACGAGTACATGATTGGCCGGGAGACAGGTCGCGAGGACTGGTCGCAAGAAGTCTGGGATGAATACCTCCAGTTGCCCGACGATCCGCGTTATGGCGAACTGGCGCAGCAGTTGATTGCCAATCTGCGACCACAGTACGCCGACGACCCGTTCGCCAAGGCCTGGGCGATCAAAACCTACCTCGATGAAAATGGCATCTACAGCCTGAAGAATGAGCACGCTTACGAAGAAGATCCGGCAGGCTCCTTCCTCTTTGGCGACCTCACCGGTTATTGCATGCATTTCTCGTTTGCGGCGACCTATCTCTATCGCAGCCTAGGCATCCCCGCCCGGGTCGGTATCGGTTATTCGGTGCCGGCACGCAATCGCGCTGGCGGCTCCTCACTGCTGATACAGGCCATACACGGGCACGCCTGGCCGGAGATTTATTTCCGCGGCGTTGGCTGGGTCATCGTCGATCCAGCCCCACAACAAACACTGGTGGACATGACAACCGACCCACAGAATGACTTGCAGCAGTTACTGGGTGACATGTTGCGCGACGAGGCGGCGTTTGAAGATTTTCTCGAATCCCAGCAGACCTCGTTTATCAACATCCCGTTGATCCTGAATACACTGTACATTTTGCTGGCGGTGATTGTGGTACTGGCCTATTCAATCAAGTCCTGGCGTCTGTTTGCCCCGGGCCACTTCAACGGCAATGTGCAGTACCGGCTTGCCTACCGCGCCGCACTGGATCGTCTTGCCGGCATCGGGCTGCGACGTAAGGCCGGCGAGAGTCGGGAACAGTTCGCGCGTCGTGTCAGCGGCCTAAGCCCGGCTCTGCTGCCCCTGACCCAGGCACACCTGGCCAGCGCGCTCGGTCATGCACCAAAGACCCTGTCTGCGCAGCAATGGCAGCAACTGCAATCCCGGGTCGCACAAGACATCCAGCAAAATTCCAGCCCCTGGCGGCGCTGGCTCGCCGTGATCAATCCCTTCAACTGGTTGATGACTCGCTAGAATTAACCCGCAGTACAAAACGGAGTAGTACCGTATGACAACCGAGAGCCTAATGGACGTGGCAGCCGACACCAACGCCGTAGCAGGCGTCGACGATGAGCAGGCTGCTTCTGCCCTGACTGAATCCATTACCGTTCTCAACACCTTGATGGATACGGTGAAACAGCAAGTGCTGGGACGCGATGACGTCATTGAGTTGGCGATTATTGCGCTGGTCGCTGACGGTCATGTTCTCCTTGAGGACTATCCCGGCTCCGGCAAGACAACACTGGCAAAGGCTCTGGGTGAAGCCATCGTGGCGGATGAAGCCGGTTTGGAGTTAGAGCATATTCTGCCTTTCCGCCGCATTCAGTTCACGCCGGACCTGCTGCCCTCTGATGTCACCGGTGTGCCGGTGTTCGACAGTGGCAGCAATGCCTTCTATTTCCGCCACGGCCCCCTGTTTGCCCACGTCGTGTTAGCCGACGAAATCAACCGTACCTCGCCAAAAGTGCAATCGGCCATGCTGGAAGCCATGGGTGAAAAGCAGGTCAC
>CAZQFA010000005.1:126796-134289 GCA_964592245.1 uncultured Pseudohongiella sp.
GCAGACGATCATGTACTGCAAGGTAACTCGACACGCAGCATGGTGTTGATGTTGCCAGCACTGCAAGTGGCCGCCGCCTTGCGCGGACGTAACTATGTCAGTGCCGATGACATTGAATTGCTGCTGCCCCGCGTTCTTGGCCATCGCATTGAACTGGCCCCGGGCGTCACCGACATACACAAGATTCTCAAGGACAATATGCGTGAGCCAATGGAAGCACTG
The DNA here is from genome assembly GCA_964592245.1 of uncultured Pseudohongiella sp. GTDB lineage: Bacteria > Pseudomonadota > Gammaproteobacteria > Pseudomonadales > Pseudohongiellaceae > UBA9145. The sequence goes on from CAZQFA010000005.1 coordinate 127,019, forward strand.
GCCAGGAGCACGCTGAGTTGATACCTCGCTGGTCGTGCCAGTTACTGGCCGTCTTCTCGGCAACGGCCGTTCTTGTTTGCGCACTTCCCTTGCTGGCGCAAGACGATAGCGGGCTGGGAGACATCGACATTCCGCAACAGCGAATGCCCCTGTGTTTCGGCTTCAGCGACATCCAGAGCCCGCGCGCTCTGGAGATTTGCGACGCCCTGAATCTGGGAGAGAATGTGAAGGCGCGCGAGCTCAGTGAGAACTGGCTGCGCAATGAACCGAATAATCCGGCGGCGCAGTTTGCCATTGCCGAGGTGCTGTTCACTGTCGAGGGCAATTTGCCGCGTGCCCTTTTTCACCTCAATCGCGCCGAGGAACTCACCGGTTACGAGACCCTCGAAGAGGCTTTTGATGCCGGCAATTTACAATGGCATTACCTCACCCTCAGCCAACTCTCCTACGTGCATCAACTCATGGGCGACCAACTGGCCTCGCTCGACTATCTCGACAAGATCAATCGCATTTACGGACAGGACATCGAATCCTTTCGCGGCTGGCCGCTGATAAAGCTGAAGCAATACGAAGCGGCCCGCGCCAGTGCCAACTCGGTTCTGGAATCCAGCGACGATCAGCGCGCCCGGGCTCGCGCCTGGAATACCTTGTGCGCGGTGGAACTCGCCAGCTTGCAACCGGTGGAATCCATGGGCGCCTGTGAGCGCGCCATCAACGAAGATGAAGAGAATGCCGGGCAAAGTGGCAGCTACGACACGGTCTACCTCAGTAACGCCGCAGAAGTCGCCTTGAGCCTGCTACAAATAGACCGGGCAGAAGAGTATCTGGATCGCGCCACGCGCTATCTGAACCCGGACAGTGTCGCTGATCCCTGGGTCTACAAACTGTACCTGACCATGAACCAGAGCCGCTTTAGCGACGCCATGAATGCCATGGACCGCATGTTAGTCTGGCGCCAGCAGCAAGAGCCGGTGGTGACCGTCATGAACCGGGCCGAGCACTTTCTCGTCAGTGCCAGCTTCTTGCTGCTGGCTGGCTACGCCGAGGACGCCGTGGAACTGACCTCTACCGCCCTCAATCAGCCCGACAGGAACGGCAGTTACAGTGCCGATGATGCCCAGAAGGACGCCTATGCGGCCTTGTTGAATATGGTGGCCAACCGCACCGCCTATCAGACCGGGCTGGAAGAACTGGCCACCGAGGGGCGTCTGGCGGGCATCCCCGAACGTCTGCAGTTACAGTCCTACCGACTGGCCGCCTGGCAGGCCGAACGTCGCGCTGCCTCCCTGTTTGCCGAATTCGACGTGCTACAGAATCGGCTGCGTCCCTACGCCCCGCTGGATGTACACATCCCCGAATGGATTGAGCCCGAGATCATCCGCATCATGGGCACCGGAGTCATGCGTAATCTGCTGGAACAGGCCTATAACAATGGTGCTTTTCAACTGAACGAAGGTTACTACTTCGCCTATCAGGCCGAGATCGCCGCAGTGGCAGGCAATCATGCGGCGGTGTTAGGACATGGCGAGCGTGCCATTGCCAATCTGCCGCAAGCGGAATCACTGCTCACGGGCCGGCTGGCTGCGCGCATGGGCGATGCCGCCTGGCGTCTGGGCGATGATGCCGCAGCCCTGCGCTGGTACCAGCAGGCACTGACAAGGGACCCGAGCGTCGTGCGTCGCCTCGGGCTGGCGCTGCCTGTACAAATCACCCACGACGGTTCGGCACTGAGTACTGAAGTCGCCAGTTATCTGCAACGCTCACCACGCACCGTCAATGACAGCAATGGCTTTATCATCAGCATCGATGGCAGCGCGCCGTCCGTCTGTTTATCCGATCGCGCAGGACAAACGCTGTCGTGTTACAATTACGATGAGTCAGACGCAGAGGACGATGCTGATCTGGCGCGCGTACTTGCCCGACAATTCCACACCGAAACATTTGGTCTCGGCCTCGAGATCAGCAAAGCCAAACGCTCAATGCTGCTTGGCTCAAGCGTGATACTGAACGGTCAAAATACCGCCAACCAACGCAGTCGCGACGCTTTCCTGACTCAGTAAAGCACTCTGCCCTTGCCTGTATATGTATAGTGCAAGGGCAGCACTCAATCTTCCTAGAGATCGAACCTTGTCCACTAATGGCGCGTTATCAAAACGGCTTATTGTGCTGCTGGCGGCCACCTCGGCAATGGGGCCGGCGGCCATGCAAATCCTGCTACCTGCGCTGCCTGTCATTAAAGACAGCTTTCAGGTCAGCAACGATGTAGCCCAGCTCACACTCAGCCTGTCCATGCTGGCCATCGCCATGGGCACGCTGACTTACGGGCCTTTGTCGGATAAATACGGACGCAAGCCGGTCATGATCATCGGCCTTGTCATCACCATGATCGGCTCGATCTTCTGCCTGTTTGCCAACACCATCGAATCATTGATCATATGGCGTTACGTGCAGGCCTTTGGCGGCGCCGTCGGCCTGGTCGTGGCCCGCGCTATCGTGCGCGATGTCTACGCTGCAGAAGAAGCTGCCAGCGTGATTGCCACTCTGGTGATGGTCATGGTGGTGATTCCCATGCTCTCACCCGCTGTGGGTGGTGAACTCATGGCGCGCTTCGGCTGGCATTCGGTGTTTGTTGCTATTGCTTTGAGCAGTGCGGTTCTGGTGCTGCTGTTACTGGGCAACCTGCCGGAGACTCTGCAAGAGCCGGCACCCTTTGCTGGCGTCAGTGCCATGCTCGGTACCTTTGCCACACTGCTGCGCGCGCCTGCCTTCCGTGGTTATGCCTTTTGTGTCGCCTTTGTGTCTGTGGTGTTTTTTGCCTTTATCTCGGCGGCTCCGGAGATCATGGTGTCGGTCATGGACAGACCACCCACTGAATACGGTTACTATTTCATCATGATTCCGGCAGGGTTTATGGTGGGAAACTATGTCGCGCGTCGATTCGGCAAGTCGCTGGCGATGAACCGCATGATTCATCTGGGATCGAAAATATCCCTGTGTGGAATCAGTCTCGCACTGATCCTGCAGCTGCTTGGTTTTCACCAACCCATTGCGCTGTTCGCACCCGTGACGCTGGCTATCTTCGGCAACGGCATTACCTTGCCCAACGCCCAGGCAGCAGCCATCAATGAGTTCCCCAAGTTCGCAGGCAGCGCCTCGGGATTAACCGGCTTCCTGCAGATGTCCTTCTCGGCGGTAGCCGCGCAATTGGTTGCCTTTATATTTAACGGCACAGTCTATCCGCTGCTTATTCTCATGCTGCTGGCATCCACCGCATCCATGCTCAGCTTCCGCTTTGGCGTCCTCTACCGGAAGCAGGGGGTTCACAAAGCAAGCTGAGGTAACTGCGCGACCAGGCCGGTGACGTCGTCCAGACAGCGCAGATCGAACAGCAAACTGCCATTGTGCAGCCGGCCAATCACCGGTTTCGGCAAGCAGCGGAAGGCACTGGCAAGCGCGCGCAGGCGCGCATCCACATCTCCCGTAGCCGTGTGCGGTGTAATTGCCAGACCGGCACTGGGCAACACGTCCGCAGGCAATGAACCGCTACCAATCTGGCTCTCACAATCTACTATGGCTACCTCTGCCTGAGTTGCCAACGCTGACTTCATGACGGGCAGTAACTCCGCGCAAGCTGACCTGATATCTTCCCGGGAGCGTGTCAGGTCGCGTAACATGGGCAGGCGTTCTGCCAAGCTGTTTGGTTGCAGATACAGTGCGAGCACTGACTGCAGTGCCGCCAGAGTCAGCTTGTCCACACGCAGCGCACGCTTTAGCGGGTTTGCCTTGATCTGCTCGATCAGGGATTGCTTACCGGCAATGATGCCGGCCTGAGGCCCGCCCAATAATTTATCTCCACTGAATGTCACCAGATCCGCCTGTGCCAGCTTGGCACCGACAGTCGGTTCGACCGGCAGTCCGTAGCGCGGCATGTCCAGCAGACACCCACTACCCAGGTCTTCCACAAACGGCACTCCAGACTCGCGCGCGAGATTACCCAGCGCCGCTGCTGATACCGCACTGGTGTAGCCCTGAATCTGGTAGTTGCTGGTGTGAACTTTCATGATCAAGCCAGTCTCCGGGCTCAGGTTCGACTGGTAGTCGTGCAGATGAGTCCGGTTGGTGGTTCCGACTTCACGCAACAGACTTTGCGCGCTCCGCATCACATCAGGGATACGAAAGGAGCCACCAATCTCAACCAGCTCACCGCGGGATATGAGTACTTCCCTGCCAGCCGCAAAGGTATTGAGTACCAGCAGTACGGCTGCAGCATTATTGTTAACGACCGTGGCCGCCTCGGCGCCGGTGAGGTGACAGACCAGTTGTTCAACATGGCTGTCGCGGTCACCCCGCACGCCATTGAGCACATCGAATTCAAGATTACTGTAGCCGGCTGCCACCGCAGCCATTTGTTCAATAGCCACTTGCGGCAACCGCGCCCTGCCCAGATTAGTGTGCAATACCACACCAGTGAGATTGAAAACCGGACGCAGCGCTGCCTGGCTTTGGCGCTGCAATGAATTACTGATCGCACGTGTCATTTTGGCCAGCAGTTCCGGTGACGCCAGCTCGTCAGCCACTTCTTCGTCGGCCGCAGCAATACGCTTGCGCCAGCTCTCTATCTCCGTCTGTATAGCAGCTTTGACAACGCTGAAGCCGGCGCTGGCAATCAACGGTTGCAATGTGTCGTTTTCCAACAGCAATGCCACTGAAGGCAAGGCCCTGTAGAGTTTTGATTCTGCGTTCATGATTGCTGTCGATCTGTTCCTGTTACGCAACCTGATAGCCAGGATGGCGTTGATCTGAGCGACCGGGTCAAACTTGCTCCGGTGCAAACGATAATACTACACTGACGCTCTGGCTCATCAGAGTCCTATGAGACATCTGGCACTGCTCTGCGAGCCACTTTACCGCATCGAGCACTTTAATTGTGTCGCCACCACCCACAAAGCCGATAATAATTCATTGAAAACCTATGCCTGATAAACAAGACCTGCTTTTGGTGAATAATTTTCACCCCGAAACCATTTCTCTGCTGGACGAGCAATACACTGCACACAAACTCTGGTTGACACCGGTAGCGGAACGCGCTGCGCTCATCGCTCAGCTGGACGGCCGCTGCCGCGCCGTCGCCACTGCGTCCTGGGCTTGCGACCCACTGGTATACCAACTCGGATCACTGGAGATCATCAGTGCCTTTGGCGTAGGTGTGGATGGCATTGATTTTACTGCTACTGCCAGACAAGGCATCAGGGTCACCAATACCCCGGACGTGCTCAACGATGCCGTAGCGGACATCGCCATTGGGCTCATTTTGGCCACCACGCGCAATCTGGCAGCGGCTGACCAATTCGTCAGACAAGGTAATTGGCTGCAAGGACCGTTTCCATTCGGCAGCGGACTGGCAGGCAAGACGCTGGGTATTCTCGGCATGGGACGTATAGGCGAAGAAATTGCCGCACGCGCCCTGCCCTTCAAACTGCGTATCGCCTACCATAACCGCAGTCCAAAAGAACTGCCCTATCGCTATTTGGAAAGCCCGCAGGCACTGGCGAGAGAATCAGACATCCTGCTGTGCATGTTGCCAGGTGGCGCCGAGACCGAGAAATTGATCAATGCCGACTTGCTCGCCGCGCTGGGCAGCAAGGGCATATTCATCAATGTAGGACGCGGTTCCTCGGTAGACGAAGACGCATTGGTTGCAGCCCTGAATAATGGCGTCATCGCCGGCGCTGGTCTCGATGTCTATCGCGCCGAACCACAGGTACCACAGGGACTAATCGACAGCCCCAAGTCAGTACTGTTTCCGCATATTGGCAGCGCCACGGTAGAAACCCGCCGCGCCATGGGCAGGCTGGTAGTAGACAATCTGGATGCCTTTTTCAGCGGCAAGCCACTGTTCACAGAGGTTGACTGAGCGCATGCTGGATAGCCAACGCGCATGTTGTCCTTATTGCGGCGAACCCATCGAGCTGTTGATAGACCCGTCTGCCGGTGAGCAAAGCTACATTGAAGATTGTCAGGTCTGTTGCCGACCGATCGAAATCAGTCTACGGATCGATTCAGACGGCGACTTTCAGATCCATGTTGGCACTGACAACGACTAGTCAGGAGAGGCTGGCTGCCGCTTTAACGAGCAGGACTACTCAAGGATGTGGAAATAGATGTACTTGGCATCATTGTCGTACATCATCTGGAAATTATTGGTGACCAGCAGATCATCGGCCAGATCAATCTCATCAAACAGGTCCCGATAGGACGGACTAAGCGAGTTATAAACCACTTCCTGTACAATAAGAATATTGAACTGCTCCAGCCCTTTCGCTGCCGCACGCTCGGTGAACAGATTCCACAGGATCGGCTGCTTGCGCAGTTCCTCGTATTTGGAAGCCTGAATGAGCGCCTCGCCGAAGAGATCGTAGGAGCGAATACCACCGCTCTGGAACGTACCCTGAACTGAATTGTAAGCCAGCCCCATCGCGGCCTTGATCGGCCGTGAATAATTAAACTTCTCAACCTCGCGATTAAATGCCTCAAACATCGACAGCGCCGTCGATACGGCACTGTCCGCCAGAGAACGCGAATCAATGGGCAGAAACGGGTAGCCAACCGAGCTGATAAAGCCGTCGCCAGTTTCCTTCAAGCGGAAAGCCTGTGAGCGCAGTGGATTATGCTCATAGCCCTTCATACAAATCTGCAAAAAAGACTGGAACAAGCCCATGAAAAACTCCGCAGTTTTCTCATGGCGGATCTCGCTTGAGCGCTGAACATCAAACACATTGATGATGGCCTTGCCTTCTTTCAATGGCATGGTGTTCTCCAGCTCATCACCCAGCTTGATACGCTCAAGCTGATGCGGATACACCAGCTTGGACAGCTGGTTGTAAAGGTGTTGACGCACATCGGCGTCGGTGGATTTCAGGTAGAAGCGAGTGCGATTTCCGTCGAAAAACACCCAGCTTATCATTGCCCCCATAAACGCGCCTTCAAAAATAGGCAATCTATTCATGAGAAAGTATTCAGCGCTGCTTAGATAAATAGAAACCGAAACCAGGCTACAAAACAAGATATTGCGTAGTATGGTTACCGAGAATTTGGTGTGATAGGAAAACGCCGTTCCTAACGCTAAAACGAACGCGATCTGACCTTGCAACAACAATAAATTCTGAGCATGATCTTCATCGTCTAACGCCCCATTCAAAATAAAATGAACTGCAATGCAAAACCCCAGCATTCCAGATATGCACAGTAAATCTATCACCAGATTGCTGTAG
>CAZQFA010000006.1:0-15565 GCA_964592245.1 uncultured Pseudohongiella sp.
CCCGGAACGAAAGAAGGCTGGAAGACGACACCAAAGCCCGTGCCCTCAGCTTCTTCCGGACCTACAGTCGGCGTGCCTTGCAAGTTCTGTACGAACGGCGTTGATACACCATTAATAGAGACAGCATTAGTACGTGCTGTACCGGCATCGAACAGCTCGGACAGGTTTGGTGCACGAATGTCCTGAGATTCGGTGAAGCGCAGCGTGATATCAGGAATTGGCTGCCAAACAAGGCCGGCCTTCCAGGTCTTCACACCACCGGAAGTACTGTAATCGGTGTAACGGCCGGCGGCATTGAACTCAAGCCCTGCCAATAAGGGTACGGCTGTCTCAACATAGTATTCCGACACATCATAATTACCGGCTGTTACCTTGTAGTTGCCGTACTTCCAGCCACTGATGTATTTCGGATCAACAAAGCCGTCGATTTCTTCTTCCCGATATTCGGCACCGAACGCCAAACCGATTGGTCCTGCCCAGCCTTCGATATCATTGACAGAAAAGTTAACTGCCATGACATCCTGACGCAGGTCTTGCTCGCGACGCGGCCGGCCCAGCACGTAGTCCAGTCCTTCCTGACTGGAAACGCCTGTACCGAAGCGATTGATTGGCACACAGTCAGATGACGGATTGGTCAGGGCAACGCGACAAACAATCTCGCCAGTCGCCGGATCAACTACAGCATCGGTAGCGTCCGCAATTGCGCCAAAGCTGAATGTAGGCAATTGATGTTCGTCGGTGCTCGTTTGACCAAGCTGATAGTAGGCATCGAAGCCAACTCCGTAACCACCAACCTCGAATGACCCGTCCAGCCCGACAACAAATCGCGTTGTTTCACGAATGTTGTTGGAGCCTGAAGCCGGCATGTCCTGATTGGATGTGCTCATGCGGAATGAATCGACACCCGCCGCTTGCATGCGGGTAACAATTTCATCGGGCAGGTAGGCGTTGTCTATATAGATTGTGCGATTGCGATCGGTCGGGTTGATATAGTGGCTATAACCCTCAAATCCGGCATAAGAGCCCTGAGCGAAAATTTCCAGATCGGGGGACAATTCCCAGCTGGCACGGGAGAACACACTCTTGCGCGTTACATCGGAGCGCAGGGAGTTAGTGCCCAACTCGCCAGAGGTGGAGTAACGCCAGTCACCGCCAACCATCCATTGACCGGATGTTTCACCATAATCCAGTGTGCCGAGCTCGCCACCGGGACCGAAGAAAGTACCCTGCAGCGGACCGGATACAATCAGGCCTCCCGGGGTGTAGTTGGAAATACCGATATTGTCGCGAACCAGGAAGTGCGGCGCGCCAGCTGACTTGTCCGGGTTGATAATGCCAACATAACCGGTAGTGGCCCAATCAGGTGCAGTGTAGTGTTTGCCATCCTGATCATAGTACTCACCACTGAAGATAATGTGGCCCTGACCTTCGGCGAATGAAGTACCGGCGGTAACGACGTACTTCTCATCGCCAATGTCATAAGTCGGCATGCTGCCTGATTCGATTGAAGTCTTGAAGCCTTCGTAATCTTTATCGAGGATGAAGTTAACCACACCAGCGATCGCATCAGAGCCGTAAGCGGAAGAAGCACCACCGGAAACCACTTCAATACGTTCAACCAGTGATTGCGGAAAGGTGTTGGTATCAACCTGACCGGCAGCAGAGGATGCAACAGAACGCTGACCATCGAGCAGAACAAGAGTACGACCTGTGCCCAGCGCTCTCAGATTCAACGCCGCAATACCGGCGCGACCGGCACTCAGTGAACCTGAAGAAGTAGACGCCGTTGAACTACCTTGAATAGAAGGCAGGGACATGGCGAATTCGGCGACACTTCCTGGTGCCTCCGCATTAATGTCCTCTCCGCTTAGAACGGATACCGGAGTTGGCATGTCATAACCGTCACGCGCGATACGCGAACCGGTGATAACAATTGATTCAATTTCGGATGCATCTTCGACTGATTGAGTCTGTTGTGCAAATGCGCCCGTAGAATAGGTCAGTGCTGCAGTAATACTGGCCGCTAGAATAGCTCGATGACTGTGCCGAAAGCATGGCTTCGCTGGCATGTTGGGTGTCCTCCTGATGATAGTAGTAAGACAGCTTTCAAACTGGGATGCGCTTGAATTTCTTCAGACGTCTAATAGATGAAGGTCTAATCAATTCAGGCAATCGCAAGTGGGTCTTCGAAAACTGATCAGCTCAGACAGAGCAGAAAGTGTGCCAACGTGTAGGCGTTTATCTATTCTTTATGATTACAAGCGGTTCTCGAATTTAACCAAGTGGCACATTTTACTCTTTAAACTCTGACCAATAATGGTTAGGTAGTGCCGAAGGATCCCCTATTTAACCTCAAGCCCTTATATTTACAGCCATAAATATAAGGCAGGTAAGAATGTTCGCAGCGGCGCAATTCATATCGCTACTTCTATACTTTTTGGTCAAATAGGTGATCTGTATTTCTCTGCTGGAAGTATGCAATAGCGCATAGATGAAAATATGTACGCCTCGTAATCGAGCACCAGCACGAATTGCGCGCATTTTTGGTTCTGGCAATTTATGGCCAATTACAAAATGTTCTGCTCCGCAATGGAGCGACTTTTAAAATGAGAGTGACTTGCAAGGCAGGTCGACTGAGTTTGCGCCCCAAATTGAAACCAGCTGCTACCGCCCAATACCGATGAATTTCGCACCAACTTGATTCTTTTGTGCAATTGCAGAGCGAGGACATCTACTCGTCTGCCCTGTTTTGGGAACAATCCTTCCTGATCCCGCAAATTAAGTGCCATATGTCTTTTATAGACAAATCATCACAAGGCAGCACCTGAACCACTGATCACAAATCGAACACCGTCCCACGAAGTAGCAGGTTTTCTATCACAAGCGCAATTCTTGGGCACCGCTTGCTACGACTCTAACTCTTTGTGTTTCAGTGACTTATCGCTCGCAGCACTAAAAGAATGCGTGGTCGGGAAGAAGAAGCGCCAGAACGCCCTAAAAAATGCGGCATTTCCGACAATTAGCCCTTGGTACGTTTCATGCAATCGTTTTCGTGCGCGCAGAAGTTTGACTATCGACCAATATTCATTTCTCTGCATCCCAATCTTTCTAAGAATCAAGACTTGGCACAGGAGCGACTAATGACAGCGGCAGGCAAGACATCGATTAAAAGTATTCTCACACCCTTATTTTTGGGCAGCGCTGCAATATTGACAGCGTGCAGTGAACAGCCCTCTACTTCGGCGACACCGCCATCAACACAAACGCCAATTGCCCAAGCAGTAGAAGTTGCCAGTGCCTCCTCTGCCCCCTCTCTTGGCGTGCGTCCGCGTGGCGATACCGAACTGGAAATCGACATGAGCCAGATTCACAGTCAGGAACTGCGCGATGTCTTTGATCATATCGACACCAATATCGACCAACACGTGGTGAACCTGCAGCGCTGGATCCAACAGCCCAGCATCTCCAACACCGGCGAAGGCATCCAGGAGTCAGCCTATATGGTAGAAGGCTTCTTCGACCAGCTTGGTTGTCAGGAAACGCAAGTCTACGACGTGGGTATCACCGAATGGGGTCAGCAAGGTAACCCGGTGGTCTACGCCAACTGTGACGAGGGCGCCGAGAAAACCGTTATTGTTTACTGGATGTATGACACTATGCCGGTCACGCAGCCGGACCTGTGGACGTCGCCTCCCTTCGAAGCCCGCATTGTCGAGCAACCCCCTTTCAACAAGGTCATTATTGGCCGCGGTGCCAACAACTCCAAAGGTCGGCAAATGGCATTCTGGAATGCCATGATGTCCATCAAGGAAGTCACCGGCAAACTGCCCGTTAACCTGATCTTCGTGGCCGAAGGCGACGAAGAGCGTATGTCTATCGGCTATCGCAAATTCGTGCGCGATCATCCCGAGCTGTTTGCCGAAGCAGACATCATGTGGGGCGGTGGCTCCTCTGAAGGCTGTGTCTTCGTCGAACTGATCACCAGCGGCGAAAGCTGGGGCCGCGGACCGGTCTACTCCAATATTCACGGTGGCCGCAAGCGTGCGGTCGATGCGCCGGCCTGGCGTCATATCCAGATGCTGTCGACACTGGTTGACGAGACCGGCAACCGTGTCCTGATCGACGGTTTCTACGACGATATCGAACCACTGACGCCCGAAGAGGAAGAAATTCTGCAGAAGGCGGCCGAAGGCTACAACGTTGAAGTTGCTGCCGAGCGACTTGGCGTCGCCCGCTTCATCTCTGACGATCCGCTGGACGTGGTCACCATGTCTCGCTACGGCACGTCCATGAATCTGGACGGTATCTGGGGCGGCAACATGTTCGAAGGCGGCTCCGGTGCCATTCTGCCAAACCGTATCGTTTCCAAGCACAACTTCCGCTACGTGCCAAACATGGACGGCATGGACATCGTCGACAAACTGCGCGCGCATCTGGACAAGCACGGTTATGAGGACGTTGAGATCAACGTCGTCGGTGACGTGCCCTGGGCGAAGATGGACGACGACAACGACATGGCCCGTGCCGCCGACAAAATGCGTCTGGCCTTCGGTGTCGGTGTCGATGACCCGGTCCTGGAGCCAACAATTCTCGGAGGTTACTGGCCTGCCTATCTCTTTACCGGCGATGTCATGGACATCCCCATTGCCAGCGGCCAGGTCGGTGGTGGCGGTGGTTCCCACGCGGCAAATGAATATTTCGTAGTTGAAGGCGCCGGCAATACTTACGGCATGGCGGGCATGGAGAAATCCATTGCCACGACCATCTACAACTACGCTGGCGTGAACGAGCCAGGCACTGCGTCTGACTAATGATCCGGTAATCCAACCGCTTGCTTGAAGAATAGAAAAATCCAGGGTCCGCCTTCGTAGGCTCTGGATTTTTCTACTTCAATAATTTGCTTTTAGCAGTATTCAGGAGATTTCATTTTGAGCACACCAGTCATATCCATGCACGATGTCAAAAAAGTCTACGAGCTTGGCGACAACAAGGTCCACGCGTTACGCGGCGTCACTCTGGACATCGAACCGGGCGAATTCGTCACTATCACCGGTGCCTCTGGTTCTGGTAAATCCACATTAATGCATATTCTTGGTTGTCTGGATCGCGTGTCATCCGGCACCTTCAAACTGAATGACAAGGATGTGTCCAATCTGTCTCGTGAAGAGTTAGCGAATATCCGCAACAAGCAGATCGGCTTTGTGTTTCAGGGCTTCAATCTGCTGCCACGTACGACAGCTACGGAGAACGTCGAAGTTCCATTGCTCTACTCGCGACCACTGGTTCCTGCGGCCGAGCGTCGGGAAAAGGCACTGAAGGCGCTGGCCAAGATGGGTCTTGCCGATCGTGCTGATCACCACCCCAGTCAACTTTCTGGTGGCCAACAACAGCGAGTAGCGATTGCCCGGGCGCTGGTGAATGAACCGTCATTGATTCTGGCAGATGAGCCCACTGGTAACCTCGACACCAAAACCGGACAGGAAGTCATGCAGACATTGCTGGATCTGCGTGAGTCCAGCGGCATCACTATCGTCCTGATTACCCACGAGCCGGAAATCGCTGCTTACGGCAGCCGCATTATTGCCATTCGTGATGGCTTGATTACCAGCGATACCCCCAACACGGCGCCGACGCTTTCGCAGCCATCGCCGTCTTTGGCTGCAGTCCCCTGAGGTTCAATTACTTGGCGCAAATCCACGTTTCAACGATCGCATCAGGCAAGGTGAACTGACATGTTTTTGAATTCTCATTTTCTGTCTCTGGCATTGCAAACCCTGCGGCGCAATCAATTACAGGCGGTGCTGGCTATTCTCGGCGTCACTATTGGCGTTAGTGCGCTGGTAACCAGTATCGCGCTTGGCCGCGGCGCCCAGGAAGCCATCACCGAACAGTTAATGGCAGTGGGCGCCAACATGATTGTTGTCACCGCCGGCAACTATCAGATTGAGCGTTCACAAGACTCCGGCGCTGCCCCTGCAGACCACGGATTTATCGAGCGCGACGACAGCATCAATAGTCGTCTGGTAGCCGCACCGCAAAGCCAGACCTACGACCTGAACAGCCTGATTCGCACTGCCGAATGGACGCCGGCAGACAATGCCCGGTTCCTGCAAACCCATTACGAAGATGACCCGAATGCTGAACACGATCACCCCACTGCTGCCGAGCGTCTGGGTGACACTATGGCCGGACTCGGTGCAGCCGCAACGCTGACTCTTGAGGACGCCGAGGCGATTCTCAATCAGTTGGACGGTGTCCAGTTTGTCGCCTCCGGTGTGCACGAGAATGCGCGCGTCCGGCAACCCGGCGAAGGCGGCCGCTCCTGGTTTACGCGCCTGCACGGCACAGAACCGGATTTGCCACAGATTCGCCGCGGCTGGACATTCCCCCACGGCCGTTTCATTTCCCGCAGTGAATACGATAACTCCGCACAAGTCATGGTACTGGGGCAAGTTGTCGCCGATCGACTGTTTGGTCGCGGCGTCAATCCGGTTGGCGAAACACTGGAATTGTGGAATCAGCCCTTCCGTATTATCGGCGTTGTTGGCAGCAGCAGCTGGGTTACGCAACCGGCAGCCGGCGATGATCAGTTTGATGCCGTTTATGTACCGGTGAGCACCGTGCATACGCTACTCAATCTGAGCAAACTCAATACTATTACCGCTACAACCCGCTCGGCTGGCGCTACCACTCAGGTCGCGCGTGAAATTACTGCCTTGCTGCGCCAGCGTCACGGCATCACCGAACAAATGCCGGATGACTTTACCGTCAAGACCCAGGCCGAACAGATTCTGGGCAATGGTTTGCCACCACAGGTCGCCCGCGTTGTCGCCGGCAACATGAACACGGTGGATTCCATCACCATTCAGCAACTTTCTTCTTCGCTGCAACGCGCCAACTCCACCATGCTGGCCCTGCTTGCCGGTGTGGCCATTGTGTCGCTACTGGTCGGCGGCATTGGCGTAACCAACCTGTTATTACTCTCGGTCACACAACGCACACGCGAAGTGGGACTGCGCGTCGCCATGGGCGCCCGCAGTCGTGATATCGCCTCACAGTTTGTTCTCGAGGCCGTTGCCCTGAGCTTGATGGGGGGAATTCTTGGCGCAATCGGCGGCATCATCATCGCCAATTCACTGGAGGGAGTACTGGACTGGTCCACCAACGTCTCTGCCTTCTCTACTGTTCTGGCCATAGTTGTCGCCGCACTTCTCGGTGTGGCTTCCGGTTTTTACCCGGCGCGCCGCGCCTCACAACTCGACCCGATTGGAGCACTGCATCATGAGTAAGCAGGGTTGGCTGCGGTTCGTCTGCGCAATTTTTCTCGGTGGATTGATCAACATCTCATCGGCCCACGAAGACCATGGCGCTCGTCATGGCGGCTTTGTGATGATGTTTCTGGAAATGCATTTCGAGCTGGTGATCCCGGATGACGGTGGCGTCCATCTCTACTACAGCGATACCATGCGCATGGAACTGCCGGCAGCGGTGGTATCAGACGTGGCTGTGGAGATTGAGCGCAGCGGTCACGCGATTGAATCCGTACCGATGATGATCAGTGATAGCGGCGATCACTGGATGGGCAGCAGCGAACCTGTTGTTGATCCGGAGTCTATCGTGCGCGTTGCCTTCCTGTTTCAGGGAGAGCCATTCGTACTGGATATTCCCGCAATGGTATTTCCTCAATTTAACACTGACTGTGAAGCGGACTGCGCGGATTGAACACCACTATGCTAACGAACTTACAACTGGCCCTGAAATCTCTTACCCAAAATCGTTTACAGGCGAGCCTGACCCTGTGTGGCATGAGCATCGGTGTCGCCATGGTTGTCGTAGTCTCGGGCCTCGGTCTGGGTGCTCAACAACAAATTGAAACACAGATCGAGAGCGCTGGTCCGACACTGATCACTGTGCGCGCCGGTAATTTCCGACCACTGGGCATTGCCATGGCGGGTCAACAGGACAGCAGCGGCGGTGAGTTGGCCGAAGGCTTCGCAGGTGAAGCCGGTTACGGTGATCAATCGTTTGAAGAAAACGCGGCGATGCTTGCTGCACGGCAACGCGCCACGCGGCCGAAAGTCTCCAAGGTTCGCTCACCCGCGTGGCCACTGCGCCCCGATGAATTACACATGTTGAGCAAGGAAATCGGCGATGTCAGGGCAACGGCTGGCAGCCTGTCCGGCAACATGACGCTTGATCCTGCACCTGACAATCCGGTGCGCATCGCCAAGATTTATGGCTTCGAACCCGCCTGGCCCGACATGAAGGGCTGGGAAGTTGTGGAAGGCCGCTTGCTGACCGAGCGTGAACACGCTCGCGCCGAGAGTGTGTCAATCATTCCTGCCGAAGTTGCCGCGCGTTACTGGCCGGGCCAGAGCGCAATCGGCAAGGCACTCGCCTTTGGTGGTGACAGCTTCGAAATTGTTGGCGTCGTCAGCACCGGCGAAGACATGACCAACTCACTCATCGTGCCTACGATCTTTGTGCCTCTGCAACAAGCACAAACGTTACTGGAACAAGAGACCTTCGATGAAATCAACGTGCGTTCCAGCTCGGTCGGCAAAACCACTGAAGTGGCAACCAATATCCGAGCCGCCATGCGCGACCTGCGCGAGTTGCCAGACGACACCATGGATGATTTCCGCGTTGAAACGCAAAGCCTGAATGCCATGCCCAGTCTGGGCACCGACCCGCGACTGGCCCGCGCTGTGCACGCCAACATCATCGAGTTTGAACAGGCCTCCTGGGAAGAAATGGCGACCAGCCTGCGTCAGGCAGGTCGCACCTTTACTTACCTGCTATCCAGTGCCGCCGCAGTGTCATTGCTGGTTGGCGGCATTGGCGTCATGAACATCATGCTGGTCTCGGTAACGGCGCGCACGCGCGAGATTGGCTTGCGCATGGCACTGGGTGCCCGCATGCATGACGTGCTGGCCCAATTCATGGTCGAGGCCATCACGCTGGCTGCGCTCGGCGGACTGGCCGGCCTGGTCCTTGGTGCCGCCGGCTTGTACATCGCCCAGAATGTGTTGCATTGGACCACTGCAGTTTCGCCGGTGATGCTGGTTATTGCCATCGCCATGGCGGCGGCGACCGGGGTGATCTTCGGCTTTGGCCCGGCTCGCCGAGCTGCCAGCCTCGACCCTGTGGTAGCCCTGAAAGCGGAATAAGCCAGCGCAACAAGACCGTGACTTAACCTGATTGAATTTATCGACTAGCTCGAGATGGAGTGATCTATGTTTGCAATGATGCCTATCAACCTGAAAATGGCCCTGCGCTCTTTGAACCGCAATCGCATGCGCACACTGCTGACGATGCTGGGCATTATCATCGGGGTGGCTGCCGTGTTGACGATGGTGGCTTTAGGTACAGGCGCACGCGCTTCAGTTGAAGGCGAAGTCACTTCTGCGGGCACCAACATCATCTTTGTACGTTCGGGTAACTACACCCGCGGTGGTGATTCGGTCGGCATCGTCTCCGGTGCCGGCGCGGCGACCACGCTGATCGCCGCAGATGGCGAAGCCATCGCCTCCAGCATTCCCGGCATTTCTGCCATCAGCCCCAGTAATTCTGTGCGCACCTTCGTTGCCGCCAATGGCACCCGCGTGTTCGCTCGCATTCAGGGCATTTCGCCAGCGTTTGCCGAGATCTATTCCTGGAATATCGCTCCGGGCACCATGTTCACCACGGTCAACTCACAACAGGCCATCATCGGCCCGACACTCGCCGCGCAGATCTTTGGCGAAGGTGCCAATCCTGTTGGTCAAAGCATTGAGGTACGCAACGTCACTTACACCATTGCCGGTGTCACCGACGGTCAGGCCGAGGACCATGCCGAAGTATTGTTCGTGCCGTGGATGACACTGCAGAACAGCCTCGGCATCGAGCATCTGGATTCCATCACCGTTGCTGCAGAACGCGCCGGCGAGTCATCGCGGATTGCCGATGAAATCAAGGTCCTGCTGCGTCAGCGTCATGGTCTCATGGATGGCGCAGATACCAGCGCCCAGGCGGGTTATCTGGCGCGTCAGGGCGGTGTTGGTGCGGTACCGGATGACTTTACGGTTGAAACCCAGGCGGCAGAAGCGCTCACCAAAGGTTTATACACGCCGGCTGCCGCCTTTGCGCTGGCCAACCTGCCAAAGCTTGATGAAGTCACATTGGAAGAGATGGCTGACACTCTGGATCGTGCCAGCAGCACCATGACGGCGCTGCTCGCCAGCATTGCCGGCGCCTCTCTAATTGTCGGCGGTATCGGCATCATGAACATCATGCTGGTTTCCATTACCGAACGCACTCGCGAGATTGGCTTGCGCATGGCAACAGGCGCGCGCTCGGGCGACGTCGCCGTGCAGTTCCTGATTGAAGCCATCACCCTCAGCATCATTGGCGGGCTCATTGGTCTCGGCCTGGGATTGCTCTCGGCCGAACTCGTTGGCTGGTCACTGGGATGGCCCGCATCAGTCTCACTGGCCAGCATGGGCCTGGCTATTGGCATCGCCGCACTGGTCGGCCTGGTGTTCGGCAGCTATCCCGCACGCCGGGCTTCACTACTCGACCCGATCGAGGCTTTGCGCACCGAATAACAACAGGACTCGCAGCGAGTACTGATGCGTTATGCATAAAAACTCAGGGCACACTTTTCTATCAAAGGAGTAAACGATGTTATTGAAAGGTCACAAATCGCTGAAAACTGTAATTACCCCGATATTTCTCGGTAGTGCAGCGTTACTCACAGCGTGTAGCGAGCAGCCTACTACCTCGGCGACACCGCCTTCGACTCAGACTCCCATCGCCGAAGCAGTAGAAGTTGCCAGCACACAACCGTCTCTGGGTATTCGACCGAATGGCGATACCGAACTGGAAATTGATATGAGCATGATTCACAACGCCGACCTGCGCGAAGTGTTTGATCATATCGATACCAATATCGATCAACACGTGGTGAACCTGCAGCGCTGGATTCAGCAGCCCAGCATCTCCAACACCGGCGAAGGCATTCAGGAGTCTGCTTACATGGTAGAAGGCTTCTTCGACCAGCTCGGTTGCCAGGAAACACAAGTCTACGATGTCGGCATCACTGAATGGGGCCAGCAAGGCAATCCGGTGGTCTACGCCCACTGCGATGAAGGTGCCGAGAAGACCATGGTGGTTTACTGGATGTATGACACCATGCCAGTCACCCAGCCCGACCTGTGGACCTCTCCTCCTTTTGAAGCCCGTCTCGTGGAACAACCGCCATTCAGCAAAGTGCTGATCGGCCGCGGCGCAACCAACTCCAAGGGTGGTCAGATGGCATTCTGGAACGCCATGATGTCCATTAAGGAAGTCACCGGCAAACTGCCTGTTAACCTGATCTTCGTGGCCGAAGGTGACGAAGAGCGTATGTCTATTGGTTATCGCAAATTCGTTCGCGATCATCCCGAGTTGTTTGCGGATGCCGACATCATGTGGGGCTATGGCGCCTCCGAAGGCTGCGTCTTTGTTGAGCTGATCACCAGTGGCGAGGCCTGGGGCCGAGGACCGACTTACTCCAACATCCACGGTGGTCGCAAGCGTGCGGTTGATGCACCAGCCTGGCGTCACATCCAGATGCTGTCAACACTGGTTGATGAAACCGGCAACCGCGTCATGATTGATGGCTTCTACGATGACATCGAACCGCTGACGCCGGCCGAAGAAGAAATCCTGAAGAAAGCAGCTGAAGGCTACGACGTGGAAGTCGCTGCCGAGCGTCTCGGTGTCGCCCGCTTCATCTCTGATGACCCGCTGGACGTGGTCACCATGTCCCGCTATGGCACTTCCATGAACCTGGATGGAATCTGGGGCGGCAACATGTTTGAAGGCGGTTCCGGTGCGATTCTGCCAAACCGTATCGTTTCCAAGCACAACTTCCGCTATGTCCCCAATCAGGACGGTCTCGACATCGTCGACAAGTTGCGTGCGCACCTGGACAAGCACGGTTATGAAGACGTCGAGATCAACATTGTTGGTGATGTACCCTGGGCCAAGATGTCTGATGACAATGATCTTGCTCGCGCCGGCAACGCCATGCGCGAAGCATTCGGCGTTGGCGCCAGCGATCCCAATCTGGAACCAACAATTCTCGGCGGCTACTGGCCTGCCTATTTGTTTGCCGGCGACGTGCTCGATATCCCGATCGCCAGCGCATCAGTTGGCGGCGGTGGTGGTGCCCACGCGGCCAATGAATACTTCGTCATCGAAGGTGCCGGTAATACCTACGGCATGGCGGGCATGGAGAAATCCATCGCCACCGTGATTTACAACTATGCCGGACTGAATGAACCAGGTACTGCTTCTGACTAAGCAAGGCACCTGGCCACTTTCGATCGCCGTTTGATCGACTGAGAAATCCAGGGTCACACCTCCGTTGGCCCTGGATTTTTTTTGCACCGCAGTAATGAAAGAATTGCAATTGATAACCCGCTGTTTCGCTGCAGTTTCGAATCAGCATGAAGAAAACTGACATTCCTGGCTTATTGATTTATGAATACTTCCTCCAGTCCCTTTCGCCGTTCCCTGAAATTAATGATCGCAGGCCTTGTCGCTGCACTGCTGACCAACTGCTCGCCGGAGGCGCAACTGCAAAGCGCCGCCGAAGAGTACGTAACATTGGCACTCACCCTGAATTTGCATCAAGAGGGTGAAGTCGACAGTTATTTCGGACCCGCTGCGTTACAGCCAGATTCGGCCCGACCGCTGCCCGAGTTATACGCTGATACCGAGAGCCTGATTCAGGAAGTGTCCGCGCTGGAGGTGCCCGACAGTTCTGAGCGCCAGCAAAACCTGATCGCCCGACTTGAGCACTTGTTGTTGGTACTGGATTTTCTGCAGAATCCGGACAGTCTGAGTTTCGCTGAAGAGGCCAGTACGCTCTACCAGTTACCGATGACTGAACTACCGCCAAAAACCCGCATGGATGAACAGGGCCGTGTTGTGTTCATTGACTATGAGCCCACTGCAGCCGAACTCGAGCAGACCCGTATTACTGAAGAACTCAATGCCTTGCTGACCGGTCGTGGCAGCCTGCCCTTCCGCGTTGCCAGTCTGCAAGCGCGGCACATGGTACCTCTGGACAAGCGCGAAGCAGTCTTTGCCCGGGCTCTTGAGGCTTGCCGTGCTGCAGCCGCCGAGCATTGGGAGTTGCCCGCCAATGAGACCTTGAACGTGGAATGGACGCGCGACGTCAGTGCACCCTGGCATCGCTACATCGGCAGTTACCAGAGTGAATTACAGATCAACCCGCTAACTATTGGCTTCATTGGCAATATGGTCGATGTGGCCTGTCACGAAGGATATCCCGGACACCATGCGCAGTTCCTGTTAAAGGAAATGACTTTCCCCGCCGGCACTATGCCTGTCGAAGAAAAGCTGGTGTTGCTGCGCTCACCAGAAGCCATCCTGCGTGAGGCGGCCGGTGACTATGGTGTAAACCTGGCCTTTACCTACGAAGAACGACTCGCCTTCGAACGCGATGTCCTGTTTCCTCTGGCCGGGCTGGATACGGGTGAATTGGAGACTTATCTGCAGGTACATGAACTGGTCAAGGGCATGGCAACGACCACAGTACCCATTCTGCAAGAATACGGTGATGAACAATTGCCCCGCAACGCCGCTGCAGTCGCGCTGGAATCGGACTCGCTGGTAGCCGGACCGATGGCCTTGCTGGATTTTATTGACCAATTCAGTGCCTACTCGGTGGGCTACACTCTCGCCGAACAGCGCTTGAGTAACTATATGGCCGCACAGAATAGCGGCCCGAATGAGCAATGGGTGTTATTGCAATCGATCTTGCAACAGCCCGAGTCTATGGCTGCTACTATCTTTCGGGATTAGTAGACTTTCGGTACCGTTGAACAGGCAGAATTACCAGTACTGAACAATAATAGCTAACACTCAATAATAGAAACCGGCACTTCCAGTACGTTGACTGCAAGTCCGCCGGTCGCCGTTTCCTTGTACTTGGCCTGCATGTCCTGACCGGTATCGCGCATGGTCTTGATCACCTGATCCAGTGAAACATAATGTTTGCCGTCGCCGCGCATCGCCATGCGAGCGGCACTGATGGCCTTGATGGCGGCCATGGCATTACGTTCGATACAGGGGATCTGTACCAGTCCCTTGATCGGATCACAGGTCAATCCGAGATTGTGCTCCATGGCGATTTCCGCGGCATTCTCGACTTGCTGTGGAGTCCCGCCCAGGACTTCAGTCAACCCGCCAGCAGCCATTGAGCAGGCGGAACCCACCTCACCCTGACAACCTACTTCGGCACCACTGATAGAGGCATTGATCTTGTAAAGCGCACCGATAGCTCCCGCCGTTAGCAAGAAGCGCCGAATATTTTCCAAGGAAGCTCCCTTGCAAAAGGTCATGTAGTACTTCAACACAGCAGGCACTATTCCTGCGGCACCATTGGTTGGCGCGGTGACCAGGCGGCCGCCCATGGCATTGACTTCGTTAACCGACAACGCATAGAGCGTGACCCAGTCCAGTGGATTTAACTGATCATTGCTGGTTTCCTGACTCTGTGTATTCAGGCTGTTAAACAAGCGCGCGGCGCGGCGCTTGACGTTCAGCCCGCCAGGAAGATTGCCCTCACCCTGATAACCGGCGGCGATACATTCATCCATGGTTTGCCAGATAGTATCCAGTTGCGAATTGATCTGCTCTTCATCACGCTGCGCCAATTCATTGGCCAGCATGATGGCGCTGACGGGCTTGCCGGTCTGCTCGCAAAATTCCAGCAACTCCACGGCCGAAGTAAATGGATAAGGGACGGTGACACCGTCAGTAATCAGTGGCTCTTCAGCGTCAGTGGGTTCTTCTACGACAAAACCGCCACCGACGGAAAAATAGGTTTTCTGCAGAACGGTTTCCGCCGCACTGTCTTCGGCCGTAAAGCGCATACCATTGGGATGAAATGGCAGGGACTCGCGACCACGCAAATGCAGATCACGAGACTCGACAAAGCCAACTGCGTGTTGTTGCAGCAGAGATAATGCAGCAGAGGATTTTATGGTTTCCAGACGCTGTTCGATGCTTGCCACGTCAATACTCTCTGGTCGTTCTCCTTCCAACCCCAACAACACTGCCTTGATCGAACCGTGTCCTTCACCGGTCGCACCGAGCGAACCGTACAGTTCGATGCAGAGTCGTTCGACCTGATCCAGCAAGCGATTGGCATGCAAACTTTCTGCAAACAAGCGGGCCGCTTTCATCGGGCCGACCGTGTGCGAAGATGACGGTCCAATGCCGATCTTGAACAAATCAAAAACACTGACTGACATGGAAATCCTATAGACGTGCCACTAGAAATTGCACGGGCTCACTACTGTGCACTGAAAGGTAGCGACCTGTGGAGACAGGCGTTGGTAAAGTGTGCGAAATGGCCCGCAATTGCGGGCCAATCCATGAACGACTGGTTTTCAGCTGATAAATGAGCAAGTTACATGCCACTGATCAGCAGACGCGCGGCACAATTTGCAGCAGAAGAGAGACCGTTATGACACTAATTTCGCGGTGGGCGATGGATGAATTCAAG
>CAZQFA010000006.1:15665-23675 GCA_964592245.1 uncultured Pseudohongiella sp.
TATTTCATCAAACCAGGCGCTGTTACCGTCCGGGGTGAGATTGATGTGACGTTCGCGGGGATGATAGACCCAGCCGCTACTACCGGCGGCGTATTCCTGAAAGACCGATTTTGGCCAGCGCTCGGAGGCATCCGTACCCAAGAACACCGCATCGTCACTGAGTAAGGCAAAATAGGCCGTCCAATCTCCGACGGCTGCAGCGGCATGATAGGCATCGAGAACTGCGGCGATATCCGCTACCTCGGTAGCGTCGATATCTGCTTGCGCACAGGACAAATTAGCCATACCTGCAGTGCTTAGAATGCTTGCGGCAACAACAAGTCGAAAAAGTCTAGCACATTGACTAAGCCCCTGAATTTGCCAAACAACTTTCGTCAATACCAGTGAAATTCTTGCAACCATAATTACCTCCTGCCAGATTACTGATAGTCACTTATTTCATTGTAACGAAACGCAACCATTAGTTCGTATCGGACTTCTCACGAACCTTGAATATCGATATGCACAGTTCGTAATGTAGGTTTCTGCACCATCGCAGCAGATCCACATAGGACAGTGCTATATTTTTATCACTGCGATGCCTGCGTCATGGCAATGTAGTTTTCAACGCGGCGATCAAGAATATCTAGCGGCAACGCGCCCCCACCGAGAATGACATCATGAAAATCACGAATATCAAACTGTTCGCCGAGTTCTGCCATCGTTCGCTCACGTAATTCGAGAATCTTCAACATGCCGATCTTGTAGCTTGTGGCCTGACCGGGGATCACCAGATAACGGCGAATCTCCGCCACAATAGAAGGCAATGGCGTCATAGTGTTCTGGGCAAAGAAATCGATAGCCTGCTGTTCGCTCCAGCCCATAGCGTGCAAACCAGTATCAACGACGAGCCGTACGGCTCGCCACATCTCATTGGAAAGTCGACCAAAGTTGGAGTAAGGATCCTCGTAAGCACCCATTTCATAAGCCAATTGTTCAGCATACAGCCCCCAGCCTTCAACATAGGCATTGAAGAAGAACTGACCACGAAAACTCGGCACCGAATCCAGCTCCAGAGCGATGGCAATTTGCATGTGATGACCGGGTAAGCCCTCATGATAGGCAGTAGATTCCATCTCGGGAATCGGATTGGCGTTCATGTCTGACAGGTGGGCATAGTAGACACCGGGAATGGAGCCATCAGGGCTGCTGGGATAGTAATGGGCCGGCGCACCATCCTGCTCACGGAAAGCCTCAACCCGTTTCACCACCAAATCCGCTTGCGGCAGAATACCAAAGTAATCAGGTAGCATCTCTTTCATGTTATCGATATAAGCTGTGGAAGCGTCAAGAAACGACAGTCGACCTTCCGGAGTATCCGGGTAGTAGAATTGGTCATCACTGTTCAGGAAGCGGAAGAATTCCTGCATGCTGCCATCAAAACCGACGTTTTCCTTGATGGTTTCCATCTCTGCCATCAATCTGTCCACTTCGTCCAGACCTATCTGGTGTATCTCGGCGGCAGTCAAACTGGTTGTCGTGTAAGAGGCCAACATAGTCTGGTAGTAATCCAGACCGTTCGGCAAGGCGTGCACACCTTGCGCGTCTGCATCGCTATTGGCGATGTCTTGCTCCATCCAGGTGATCAAGTTCGTGTAGGCTGACTGAAACGAATCCAGTAGCGCAGCAGTAAACCGCGCGCGTAAATCTTCGGCTTGCTCTGCATTGATCAGTTGTTCTGCCAACAATGCGTCTATCTTGCTTTGTGCGTCGGCCCACAGCGCTGCGTCTTCCTCGCCCTCTGTGAATGGAGCACCTTGCAGCAGGCTGCGAGATTCATTAATCACCATCTCATAGGCAAAGCGCGGCGGACGTACCCCGCGCTCGGCATTGTTTTGTGCCCAGTCGAGCTGCTGCCCCAGTGCTCTTGAGATGCCCTGAATACGACTGATGTACGCTTCCATATCCGCCAGCGTCTCTACCCGGTGATAGTTCAACAGGAAGGTGGGCAATCCGGCATGAGCACCATCCATTTGCTCAAAAATGTATTCGTGATCGGCGAACTCGAAATTGGCCAGGTTTTGCTCGTGGACGTATATCCACAAGTCATAGGATGTCTTGGCCTCAAAGTCGAGAAGTTCGTAGTCAAACTCGGCGCGCATTTCGGCAATACTGGCGGCGTGCCAGTCCAGCTGCTCCCGTACCGCTTGCGGACTCATCTGATCCACCTGGTCGTACAGTTCCTTGCGCCCAAGAGAGGTCAGCTCCAGTGGTGAAAAGGCCAGACGCTCCGCATTTTTTTCTTCAAACCAGGCATTAATCCGCGCTGTCTCTTGTTGTTGAGTCTGCGCACTGGTGGTCGATGATTCTACCGCTTCGTTAGTTGTCTGCGGGATTGTGGCCAGTTCGGGTGCCGGACTGCAGGCTAACAGCAGTGCCAGCAGGGCGGAGGCTAATGTGCCACGAAGAAGATGAATATTCATGCCGAGTACCTGCTTTACGAAAAAAAGCCAACGACCACGGAATGTGGCCATTGGATTAATCGCTCAAGTTTAAAGGCTCGGGATTGGGAATAACAGCGACTGCGCTCAGAATCGATAGCTGGCGTAGAGGCGCAAGGCGCGTGGCGTAAAGACGTGGTAATGGCGATCTTCTACTGGCGCAGTCTCCCAGGGCAGCTGCGACTCATAGAAATACTCGACATCGTGGTCCGTGCTATCGAGGATGTTGAGCACATCAAGATTGAGGCTGAAATTGTCGGTAGCCTGATAGCCCACGCGCAGATTCAGCAAAGTGCTGCCATCAGCCACAACGCCGCCATCCAGCGGGAACTCAGCAAAATGCCGCAAGCGCAGATGCGCGTTGACCCGATCATTGGGGCGGTAGTTCAAGCCACCACTGACAACATGCTCCAGTGCACCAGCGATCGACGTGAGACCATCGACCGTTTGCTCATATTGAGCATCTGTATAGGAGTATTCTGCATCAAAGGAGAACTGCTCATTCAGCTGGTAATAGGCCGTTAGTTCCAATCCCTGGCGCTCACTGCCGACACCGGTGTCTTCGGTATTACCAGCATCACCGACAAAGATCAGTTCGGAATCAATGTCCAGTTGCCACAAGGCGAGAGAGGCATTAAGACGATCATTAAAGAAGAGACGTAAGCCGATTTCCGAGCCCAGCGTGGACACAAGCGGGTCTACCGGATCAATCGCGTCTCCGGATACCGGATCAAACGCGATCGTAGTGCCGCGGGCATCATTACTGTGGAAGCCCTCGCCAATGCTGGCGTAGATTTCACTGTTGGCATTGAAGGTATAAATCATACTGAAGTTAGCGGTGAAAATATCATCGTCTGCTGTTCCCGAGTTTGCTGCCAGAGTCGAGACATCGGCTGCATCCAGTGCATTCACTTCAAAATCATAGTAATCATAGCGAGCGCCGAACACAGACCGCAGATTGTCAGTCCAGTGCAAGGTATTGGACCAGAACACGCCCGTATTCGACTGATCCACCGCATCGCGGCGAATCGGGCCAGTATAGACTCTGGCCAAAGAACGATTCAGTCCTACCTGGGCGATATTATCGATGCGCAGTTGGGCACCAAGGGTATTTTCCATGCGCATGTCGCCCAAAGACGACTGCAATAATGCCTCGACGTTGCCGCCGTATATACGGCGGTCATCTATCTGGCGGAACTGGTCCCCGCCCTCATCGATGTTGTAGCTGAAATTGGACCACAGCTCCATGTCGTAATCGATCGCATACGCCGCAGCGGAAAAGCGGGTGTTGCCCCGCTGATGTTGCCAATTGCCAGAGACGCTGTAGCGAGACGAATTACCGCCCACTGTTGGATCGACAGAGCCAAATTCGGTAATAACGCCATTGCTAACGGCGCGGGCCGGGATCTGGTCGGCGGAATTCCAGCTATTGTCATAGCCCATGAACGTCAGACTCATGACAGCGTCGTCGCGTTGCCATTGCCGTTTCAACCAGACATTGGTCTTGCCGATGTCTTCATCAATGGCGTCCCACGGGCCGGAAAAAATCTGATGTTCGACGCCATAGAGAAACTGACCATCCGTTGCTGCCAACCCACCTGTAGCGAGCAAACGCGCAAACCCTTGCTCACCCACGGCCAGTGAAACTTGCTGGCCAGTCAAGCTGTCCATAGACGAAATATGAGCGGATCCCGCGCCGGAGAAATCACCGACGTCGGCATAATAGGAGCCCTTGCGGTATTCGATTTCCTTGACCATCTCCGGGATGATGAAATTGAGATCGGTATAGCCCTGCCCGTGACCGTGGCTGCGCATGTTGATTGGCATGCCATCGATGTGCGTGGCAAAGTCAGTGCCGTGATCCAGATTAAATCCGCGCAGAAAGAACTGATTAGCCTTGCCGCTGCCGCTGTGCTGGGTTGCCACCAGACCAGGCACGCTTTCCAGAATTTCGCCTGTGCGCAACAAGGGCCGCAGCGCCAGCTCATCTTGTGACACCAGCCCTTCAGAGGCTGTGCTTGCCGAGCCCACCAGATTCACTTGCCGGCCTACCACATCAATCTGCTGCACACTCTGTGCATAAACAGGCTGGATAGACTGGATTGATAGCGCAGCCACGGCTACGGCGAGGTGCAATACTCGATGAGCGCACTGTTGCGGCAAAGATGGATGAATGGCGGGTAGTCGATTGGACACTGTCGGGCTCCACTGCTATAACTCTTTTCCGTCCGGTCATTACCAGACGCAGCGGGAGTCTGTTGATTGCCAGCCTGGCGATCAACCGCAGAATCTAAATAATATTAATTTTTTATAATAATCAAGAAGTTATAGAGGCAATAATTCGACCTCCCCTGGCCTGAAAACCGATTCAGAGTCGATTATTGTGAAGCCCTGACAATGAAAAAAATTCGCCACGCCCATAACGTGTTACCGAACTCACTGGGTGAGCTGGAACTCACCGTACTGGATCTGGTCTGGAAGATGCCGGACAGCGATGCCAGAACACTTACCGCAGAGCTCAGTGACGAACGCACGGTCAGCCTGAGCACTATCCAGTCGACACTGGAACGTCTGGTACGCAAGGATTTGCTGGCCCGCAAGAAACAAGGACATGCCTATCGCTACCGCGCTAGTAAATCGCGCAGTGAGTTGTTGGGAGGTTTGTTACGGGATGTCATCAAGCTTTTGCATGATGGCAAGTCGGCAACAATACTCAGCAGCTTCGTCAATGCTGCCGACCGCCTTGATGACAATGCCCTGAACGAACTCGAACAATTGATTCAACGCAAGCGCCGGGAAAACGGTGAGCGCCATGACTGAGTTAATTGAAGTAGCTGGTTCCTTTTCAACAATCTGGCTCGGCACCTGGTTTGCCAGCTCATTGGTTCTGGTCGCCGCCTATCCGTTACTCCGCACCAAGCTTACGCAATGGCATCCGGCAATTGCCGCCAATTTTCTGTTACTGCTTTTGTCATTCCCGTTTTTACTTAGCCTGAGCTCATCCTTGTTATTGTTCATGCCTGCCATAGAAAATCTGTTGGTGAGTGATCACTGCCATGAGAATTGTCAGGCACATCTACCCTTGGTGGAGATCCCCTGGCTAACAGAGATTGGCTTGCTGCTTATTGCACTTGTTCTCACCGTTCTGTTACGGCGATTGCTGAGCAATTTGCGAGCAAGCCGACAGCTGCACCAACAGCTGCAAGCCCTGTCGCGCCCATCACAGTCGGGGCAATACTCCTTTCGTCTTCTCGACAATGAAACGCCTTTCGTCTTCACCCTGGGCTGGTGGAAAAACGAGGTCTATCTCACGTCCGGACTACAGGCCAGCTGTTCGCAGCAAGACCTGAATATTATCTGTGCGCACGAAGCAGCCCACTCCGCCAGGCGCGACAATATTCGTCTGCTGATGGCTAATCTGTTCCTGTTTCCACTGCCGCAGGTGCTGGCCAGTTCCCTGCAACAGGATTTACACCTGATGATCGAATCAGCCTGTGATTTTCAGGCCGCTGAGAGACACGACAGACTGGACGTAGCGCAAACACTTGTCAGAGTGCAGAAAATGTCACCACGGCTCTACCCGTTTGGCACTACCATGATTGCTTCAGCTTTCACCGGCGCCGAAATTGAGCATCGGGTACAGGCACTGGTAGCCGGACGCGAGCAGTCGATTTATCAACACGCCGGCCTGCGTCTGTCGGTGCTCATGCTGATCCTGTTCAGTATCAGCCTCGTTGACCCGATGCATCACGGTATTGAAACGCTGCTCTCTCTGCATTGAGCTGCCGCCGTTAGACTAAGCCCTTACCCAACGCGTAAAAAAACCGGAAGCAGAATTCCTGCTTCCGGTTTTGTTTTGCTCGTGACGCGCTGCCTGCGCGACCATGAACTGGTATTACTGCCTCAGGGTGAGTAGCGAGTGAACGCTCCACCTGCCCAACTCAGCGAGTTTGGTCCTTCTGCAGCATAGATATTTCCGTCAGCATCGACTGCCACACCTTCGCCAGCCGTGCCTTGATAAACCCGGTCGGGGCGCTCAAAAGGCGGAATAAAGGCAACTATACGGTCTTCGGCAACCGGCCCAATGCGGACACCGTTGCGCCAGCCAATATGGTTAGTCGGGCCTGACTCGGAATCGATGGCATAGACCATATCATCTTCGGTAATAAACAAACCGCTGATGCGACCGTACATGTAGCGCGAATCGAGATAGTTGCCTTGCTGGTCGAATAATTCGATACGGTGATTACCACGGTCGGCAACCCAGAGTCGACCTTGTGAATCGAACTCCATCGCATGGGGTGTGCGGAACTCGCCGTGGCGGACGCCGATCTGCCCCCATTGCAGCAGGAAGGTGCCATCCGGCGCGAATTTCATGATGCGGGCAGTCTGTCCGTCAGCTCGGCCCTCTTCCATTGCCGCATTACTGGTCATGCCCTGGCCGTTATGGCCATCAGAAACAAAAATGCTGCCATCGGGCGCGACAATTACATCATTCGGCTGATTGAAATGAGCCTCATCATTACCCGGTTGACCTGGGGTGCCAAGACTCAGCAACAGTTCACCGTCAGCACTGAACTTGTGCACCTGATGGCCCTTGCTGCCGTCGGCATTATTGGCAAAATCGGTCACCCAGACATTACCCTCATGATCGGCGTGAATACCGTGAGGAGTCATCATTAGCCCGCCACCGAAGTTCGCCAGCACCTCGCCGGTGTGACGATCAAACTTGAAAATCGGGTCGACCGGATTGGTATCGCAATTGACCGGTACGCCGCCGCCAAAGCTGCTGGCGCCGCAGCGCTCATAGGCCCAGATGTGTCCATCCGTGGGATCGATATCGATGCCGGCAGTAGAGCCCCAGTTGCGACCAGCCGGCAATTCACCCCAGTTGGTAGTGATGTTGGGTGCCGGATTGGGCAGGCCTTCGCCGGTAATGTGGTTAGGCTCTGATTGACCCAGTACGGCGCCGGAAAGCGCGACCGGGACTGAGAAAAGCAGGCACTTTGCCAGGAAGTTTTGCTTGCTCATTCGTTGCTCCTTGTACTTGTTATTTTTAGTTCCCAGGCAAGATTAAAAGAGCCTGTCCGACAAGTCCATGCACCATGTCGTGCCGGTTCGTGTAACTGACTTGCGCGACTGCAAAGGCGTAGCGCCGATGGGTCGAATCGACACAAAACGGCGTAAAATTCAGGCAGGCACGCTATCATACGGCGATGAATGCCAGTCCAGACAAACCGTTGCAGACGCAGATCATCGCGCGCCTGCGCAGCCCGTTCAAACAGAAGTTTGCCATTCCCCGGCAGCCCAATCTCGTGCCTGCTGCCCGGGGTCAGATTGTCTTTCTCCCACCCTATGACGACCCGAATACCTTGCGCGGCATCGAGCAATTTTCCCATCTGTGGTTACTTTTCCAATTCCACGCCAGCGCCGAACAGGGCTGGTCGCCAACGGTACAGCCGCCACGACTGGGTGGCAAAGAAAGGGTCGGCGTATTTGCCTGTCGTTCCCCCTTTCGGCCCAATCCGTT
>CAZQFA010000006.1:23775-69218 GCA_964592245.1 uncultured Pseudohongiella sp.
CTCAACATCAAGTGGCGTCTTGAGCGTGATCACACAGTCGTACTCGCCATCACGGCGCCAGCGGATTAATCCATCGTCACCAGTCGCGAGACGATTTCTATTCCCTGCCACAGGTTTAACAGGCGCAGGTTTTCATCCGGCCCATGCTGATTGTTGTCATGGTTCACCAACGCCACACCGATAGTGGGAATACCGAGACCCTCGGAGAAATCCCCAAATGGCAGCCCACCACCCAATGTAGGCAGCTGTACCGGGCTAACACCGTCCAGCGTCAAGGCATTGACAACGGCACTGGCCAACTCTGTTTCCATCGACACGCGAGTCGCCGGCCGACCACCGCCGTAGCTGACACTGGCCAGCTTGGCATAGGTACGCCGTTCGTCGGCAGTGGGTTCGCGATTTTCGACCAGGTAATAGCCCTGTTGACGAATATGCTCCAGCACCAGCTGGATCTGTCGCTGCGGATCGATGCCGTGAACAAGACGCATGGCCAGACGAGCCTGGGCAAAGGCCGGAATTGCCGAACGCGGTGGCGCTGCAAAGCCACCACCGGAGTCCATGGCGAGAATGTTCAGCGTTGGCCAATTGAGTTTGGTTTCCAGTCGCGCTTGCGGTTGTTCCTGGGCAACGATGGCGAAAGTCTTCGACAATTCCGCCTCGATATCCGGAATGGCTGCCAGCGCGGCCTGCTCAAACACTGTTAACGGCGTGACCTGATCATAGAAACCGTCGATGGTTACGCGGCCATCTTCGGCTTTCATCGTCGTCAGAAGTCTGGCCATGGCAACAGTCGGATCCGGTGCCCAATTACCGTAATTACCACTGTGCAAATCCTGCTGCGCGGTATGTACTTTCAATGTGACCGACGCGCCACCGCGGACACCAAAATACATGGTCGGCAACAGACTCGGGTGTCGCGGACCATCAAGCGTGATGGCGAGATCGGCTTCGATCTCGTCGCCATAGTCACTCAGATACTCACGAAAGTTTGCCGACCCCGACTCTTCCTGGCCATCCAGAAACAGCAACAGGTTCCATTGTGGAGACTGGCTACTGGCACGCAAGGCGCGCATTGCTTGTAACAACGACATGATGGGCGCCTTGTCATCGGATGCCGAACGACCATAGAGGCGCCAGCTGGCATCAAGTTCGGTATCGGCAGAGAGTGCGACAGGAGTTCCGTTGTCGGCAACACAGGGGTCGAAGGGTGGGCAAACGGTCCACAGTTCGGGATTGACTGGCTGGCCATCATAGTGGATGTAGAGTATCAGGGTGCCGCGAGGATTAGCGGCTGCATAGCGTCCGATGACTACCGGTGCCGTCGCATGGTCAGGATAGATTTCGGAAGACAGCTGCACTGAAAAACCCTGCTCCGTAAACAAGCTCTGTAGCAGTCTCGCATTAGCACTGACATCAGCACCATCACGAGCGATATTAGGTAGCCGCAGTAATTCGAGGTATTCCTGGACGATCTGTAATTCGTGTTCCTGACGCCATTCGCGCACACTGCCATAATCAGTGCGTTCGTCAGACTGTGCCAGCAATTGCGCGGAAAACAACGCTGCCATCACACCTGTCATGAACCACCTAACCTTGATCATCACCTACCTCCCGGAATCTTCTTGATACAACTGTGAGCAGGATAATTGCTGCAATTTACAGACCACAGTAAAAAGACACCTGCGCAGTTTTTGATAAACGATTGCTGTCGCAGGTTAAATGAGGGTTTGCACCGGATCGCAACCCGGAGCAGCCTGAAAATAAACGATCCGTTGACGCGGCCACCCGCCCCATAGCGGTGCGTGACGGAGCAGGATGATCGCCTACAGGAGTATTTTGTGGCGCGTGACTACTGGGACAGAATTTCGCGTACGCGGGGCTCCATCTGGTTCAATCCCCAGCGGCGACCTTCAGCGATGGCAGCATCAACAGAGGCACCGCCGTCGCGCTCTGACACAGCCACCAAAGCACCGACGCGATTGCCCGATGCGCAATGCATCAATACGGGTTCGTCACCTATTTGCGCCAGCAAACTATTCAATGCGGCGGCATTTTCAGAGGTCACGCCGGTTGCACCGGAAACCGGGATCGAGTGGTACTCCATTCCCAGTGAACGCACCAGTGCGCTCTCATCCCAGTCGCGCTCGCCAGGCACACGCAAATCTATGATGTGGCGGACACCCGAAGCAGCCAGGATTTGCAATTGCTCCTGGGTAGGCTGGCCGCTGGCCAGCTTGTCCACTTGCGGCGCATTGAGGTTGGTGATTTCTGCCGAATTAATCGCTCGCAAGTCGAGCATCGAGGTTTGTGCGCAAGCGGCCAACAGGCCGAGCAGTAAACACGTCAGCAAGGACCGACTGCGCCAGCTAACTGGTTGCCGTGTGATTCGAGGTAACAAGGGGTTCATGGGCTCTACTCTCCTTCCGACTCGCGCCCACACCATGTGGGGCCAAGCTGGTCATTGTTCTGATAATTGCCAGCTAAAATACAACGACTGGCCACATCTGCAAACTACTATTCATTGATTCATTGTTCGGGGTCATGTTTTCAGGCCTAACGGGCTGCTACTGCGTTGAAGTGGAGTTGTGCGTACAGGCAATCCTCCTTAAGCTAGTGAGGTCAAGAATTTCAGACTCAGGGAGTCCAGCATGAAAAAGATCAGCGCGTTCTTCAGTCTCATCGCCGTTTTATTCACCTTTGGCACTTTCAGTCAGTCAGCGTCAGCCCAGGATGCCGACTGTGCCCAATGGCTGGATTTCGAGGTCGATAAGCTGCACAGCGCAGAAGTCATCGACTTGTGTGCGGAAACAGCAGGTAAACCGCTATTACTGGTCAACACTGCCAGCTACTGTGGCTTCACCTATCAATTCACTGGCCTGGAAAGTCTCTATCAGCGCTATAAAGACCAGGGTCTGGTTGTGGTTGGCTTTCCCTCGGATGATTTCAATCAGGAAGACGATGACGCGGCCAAAACAGCCGAGGTCTGTTACGTCAATCACGGCGTGACGTTTTTGATGTCGGATGTAGTCAAGGTGAAAGGCAGTTCTGCACATCCGGTATTTGCACATCTCGGCGCCGAGACGGAAGAGCCAGGCTGGAATTTCAACAAGTATCTGGTCAGTAAAGACGGGCAGGTGCTGCAGCACTTCGGCTCCAGTGTCGAGCCTGATTCGGCTGAATTGACTGCGGCGATTGAAAGTACGCTCTAACACTGCCTCTCTCGACAGTGAACGGTTACACAAATAGTTAGTGGCTGTGGCTACAATACCTGTATCTGCAGCCACTACATCACCCGAAAGAATCGAATTCTCAGGTTCGATCGGATACTGAATCACTCACCATCTTTTCTCCGCCACTCTTCAAGATAGCCTGCTCAATCTCCCCAGCAGTATCATCACACACACTATATTTTAGAGAACACTCATCAAACTTTGCCGCGCCAGGTTACTGTTGGCGAGCTATAGAGTGGCAGTGCAGCTCTCACTATTCATGTTTTTGCCCCTGCTGGTTTGTCTCTGGCGACACTTTTCAGAGACAATGGGGTTTCTGGTGCTTGCCAAGAATCGCACTCAGAATAACAGGACCCGCGCATGGCAAAACTCTACTTCTACTACTCATCGATGAACGCCGGAAAATCGACGTCCTTGCTGCAATCCAGCTACAACTATCAGGAACGCGGCATGCACACGCTGATCATGGCGCCGGCTTTCGATGATCGCTACGGCATTGGCAAGGTAGCTTCACGCATCGGTCTGGAGGCCAATGCCGAGACCTTTGCCCCCGGCGATAACCTGTTCGCCAAAGTCGCCAGACAGCACGAAGCGGAAACGTTGCATTGCGTGCTCATCGACGAAGCGCAATTCCTCACCAAGGAGCAGGTTTTTCAATTGGGAGAAGTCACCGACAAGTTACGTATTCCCGTACTCGCCTACGGCTTGCGCACTGATTTCCAGGGTGAGCCCTTCGAAGGCAGCAAATACCTGTTAGCCTGGTCTGACAACCTGAAAGAATTGAAAGCGATTTGTCACTGCGGCAGAAAGGCCACCATGGTAGTGCGTATGGATGTGCAGGGACAGGTCATCAAGGAAGGATCGCAAGTCGAAATCGGCGGTAACGAGCGTTATGTTTCCATGTGCCGCCGCCATTTCAATGAGTGCTTTCACGCCACGAAGTAACGACGAGTCAGGCACTCCCGACAACTCACTGCGTATTCAAACGCAGCAGCGCCGCTCTGGCATTGGCATTGCCACGCTGTGCTGAATCGCGATACCAGCGCAGCGCTTGCTGCAGATCTGTGCTGACACCACGGCCTTCCTCAAACATGATGCCCAATCGGTATTGTGGAATGGCATCGCCCTGCTCGGCTGCCAATGTCCACCATTGCACCGCCATGGCATCATCCTGCGGCACCCCGGTTCCGGAAAAATACACATTGCCAAGATTATGTTGCGCCAGCACATGTTGCTGCGCCGCTGCCAGACGATACCACTGCACGGCCTGCACCGGATCAAGCGGTCTGGCCAAATTCTCGGCATAGGCTGTTCCCATCAGGAAAGCCGCTTCGGCCGAACCGGCATTGGCGCGCCGTTCGATTTCAGCAATGACGCCCGCCGCTATTTGCTTTGCCTGCGTCTTGTCTGCAGGAAATCCCATTCTGCCAGTAGAGTACACTCTGGCCAGCCACATCAATGAGATGGCGTCACCTCGCGCTACTGCTTCTTCCAGCAACACCTTGGCACGCGCATCATCAACCGTCCCGGTCTCACCGGTGTACCAGCGGATAGACTCGACAAGGCTCGAGTCTATCTCTGATACCGACACCGACTGACAAGTCAGCAACCCAGACAGGACGAAAAATAACAGGCAGTTTTGCAGGGGCTGCCTGCAACGTTGCGCTTCCCGAAAAAAACGGGACAGAACGGGGATACTTTGACTTGCCATGACAATGAACAACTTGAACTCCTCATTGGGCACGCTGTAAGAATGGTAACCGCGACAGTTTACCGCACACTGTAGCTGTGTGTTATAGGGCATTACGATATAGTCGCAATCATGTTCCCCTATCACATTCGTCGCTTCAAATCTTCTGATCTGGAATGGCTGGTTGCTGCCCATGACCGTATATACCGGCAGGAATTTGGCTTCAATCATGAATTCGCTGCGCATATTCACCGGCGCGCCAACGAACTGCTGTCCTGTAATGATGGATTCACTGCCCTGTGGATCGCCGAGCAGGATGACTTGCCCGTCGGCAGCATCGCTATTTCACGGCAATCGAACGGCGTCGGGTTTCTCAATTTCGTTCTGGTACTGGAGCAATGTCGTGGTGACGGTCTCGCTGCGCAATTGCTGCGGCACAGCATTCAACATGCCCGGCAGATGCAGATGGATTCTGTGCGGCTGGAAACCTATGACTGTCTGGTTGCCGCCCGCCGGCTTTACCAGAGGCTGGGTTTTACTCTCTCCGGGAAGCCCGAAAAAATGCAGCGCTTTGGCAAGGAACTGCACAGGGAGTTCTGGCAACTCGACTTGTACGGTAGTTGAATTTTGGCCGGGCATTCTTCAACTTACTGGCACTTTTTCCAGGCATAAAAAAGCCGGGGCAAGCCCCGGCTCTTCGCTATCAAGATTGCCAACCTTCCTAGTCAGCTCTCAACAGGTCACTCGCCTGAGTGATTCACCAGAGGCAAAGCTCTAGTTGTTTGGACGCCATTCCAGAGAAGCCCACATCTGACGCCCCCAGGGGGTAGAGAGACGGCTTTCAAAGCCACCCAGAATCGGCAACTGCTGCGGACGCTCACCAAACACGTTATTAACACCGACACTAATCGAGAATTCGCTGTCCAGGAAATCACTCGTAATATAGGTGTAACGTAGATTGGTACGCGATTCACCATGAATGATGTTGTTGGCAGGAGCCTGCCAGCCATCGCCGTAGTTGTCGAACACCCGGTCATCAAAGGTCACATCCGACCAATAGTTGGTGGAAATGGATGCACTGTGATTATTCATGAACCAGTTCAGACGCAAGTTGTACTTCAACTCTGGTAATGGTGGCGCAATACCGGTGTTGGCATTCTGGAATCCCAACGCTTCTGTTCGACCACCAAACAGGTCCTGATAGTCATAGGCGTCATAGTAGGTAACCGACCATGATGCATCGAAAGTACCCCAGTTCTGCGTAGACCAGCGATAATCGAGTGTTGCATCGTACAGATCAATCCAGACAGAACTGATGTTCTGCGCCTGACGGAAGATACGGTCCAGCTCGAAGTTACTGAACCGTACCACCGGATTGCCGTTCTGGTTTGCACGAGTCGCGTACCAGGCTTCGGCTTGCGCGCGGGTTGCAGAACCCGGCGTTGGGTCATAGCCTGCCTCGCTGATACCGGTATCAGCGAGGAAATTCTGGAATTCAAATGCCACAGTATCTTGCTCAGTAAGCGTACGGATACGGTTGGTGTATTCGATTTCCTGATAATCCATACTTAACTCAAAACCATCCAGTACTCCCGATGGCTGCCAGGAAAAGCCGACGTTCTGAATTGTCGATTCCTCCGGTTTGAGGTTCGGATTACCAGATGAGCAACGCGTACTACCCGTCATTGGCAAGCCGGTAAATGCATCAGTACCGGAGAAAGTTTCCAGACAGTTTTCGTTAGGAATGAACGGTCTTGCCTGCTCTGGAGTCGGCGCCAGGAAGCTCTCGCCCCAGGAAGCACGGAAGGCCAATTCCGGTGTTGCTTCCCAACGTAGCGCTACTTTCGGCGTGGTAGCATCAAGACCAAAATCGGTGAACTTTTCATGGCGCACTGCGAATTGGGCATCTACGGTATCCCACAGTGGCATTTCAAATTCTACAAAGACCGCCTTGACTTCCGACTGGAATGTTTCATCCGTCGGTGTGGGTGAACCTACGGCGGTGTTGTAATCATGACCCGCGGCATCGAGAGGCACAGCGTAGTTTTCATTGCGCAAATCACGCCACTGGAAACCGGTAGCCATACGCAAAGGACCAGCCCACAAGTTCATCACTTCACCGTTAACGGCAACTTCGAACATGTCGAGATAGTCACGATCACTCAACACATTATCGACATTCTCGAACAACCAGTTGGTCACCGCTTCGCTGTTGGCATGAATGGCCGGGTCATGACCGGGAAAACGCGGGTCAGCTGAGCCGAAGGGGTTCCAGTATTCATTGCCATTGGGACCACCCTGGCCTTGCAAGGCCAGTTGCAGTTTGCCCAGATGAATAGCACGGGAATCACTGGCCACCTTGCGCTCGTTGTCGGAGTAATACGCGTAACCGCTCCAGGTATCGCTGAGCTCGAAATTCGCCGAGATCTTGTAGCGATTGTTCGCCGTATGCGTCTCAAATTCACGCGAGCCACTAATATCATCGAGATGATCAGGACGGTGCGTGTAAGACTCGGTGATCAGACGCCAGTTCCAGGGCGAAACGTCCACGCCAAATGGATTGGCGGGATGATCGTCACGTACTAGCAACACACGACGGTTGTTAGTCGACGTTGCTGTGGTCGACGTTGTGCGACCATCGGAAATGCGGTAACTGTTCAAAGCCGTCAGGTTAAACGATAACCAGTCAGTCGCTTCCCACTCCACCGAGTTATACAGATTATAGGCTGTCTGCTCGGTACGATAGGCGAACTGCTTGGTGTACTCGAATCGGCATACCGTGCCGTTATTGGTCAGTACACCAGATGGTGTATTGAATGCTCCCTTTCCGTGTGCTGGCGCACCATCGTTATACGTGCCGCAGGACGGATCAAGCATATTGCCACCTGTCGAAGTACCGCCGTGGAACTGATAAAGATCCACACCTGGGTTGGCGCCAACGATTTCGCGCCACGCGCCCGGATTACCGGAGGATGATGAGCCGTTGTCCATTTCCCACTCGCGTAACCGTTCATACTGCATGAGCGGTGTCGCCGTCGTATAGTCAGCTGCGCCGACATAATTAACGCCATTGTCAAAGGTCTTGCCCCAGATGAAGCTTGCCTTCATGTCTTCCATGGAGTTGTCTTCGTCGACCTGATAATAGGTGCGAGCGCGGAAGCCATTGAACTCCTTGATCGGAATCAGGTTGACCACCCCGGCAACGGCATCGGAACCGTACAATGCCGAACCACCATCGAGAACAATCTCGAGGCGCTCAACAGCAATATCTGGAATGGAAGTATTGACCGCGGGGTCAATCATGCGCACCCCGTCGACCAGTTGCAGCGTCGAGTTTTCACCCAGACCGCGCAGATTGAAGCTGGCACCTACAGAATCCTGGCCACCATCCTGGCTGGCCAGTACGTTGGCAACTACGTCGGTATTCTGGGTGAAGGTCAGGTCGCGAATGTAGGTTGCCATACTTGGCGAACCAGATTCGTAGAGTTCAGCTTGGGTAACTGTAGAAACATTGGCATCTTGGGCAAAGGCCGAATTGCGAATGTAGGAACCCGTGACGACGACTTCTTCAATGTCTTCCGGGTCATCTTGTGCCTGTACCAGAGCTGGTACAAGGAGTGGCGTGGCGACGCACGCATGGATCAAGCAGCGCAGATAACCACGCTTACTGAGTGGGGACATAGATTCTCTCCAGTTCTAATTA
This sequence comes from uncultured Pseudohongiella sp., assembly GCA_964592245.1. Lineage (GTDB taxonomy): Bacteria > Pseudomonadota > Gammaproteobacteria > Pseudomonadales > Pseudohongiellaceae > UBA9145. The sequence continues at coordinate 32,399 of CAZQFA010000006.1, forward strand.
ATTTTTATTTATCAGAACAGAGAACGCGGGTTATCTTGCCACCCCCGAGACTCTGCTCTCTGGAGGGACTGCAAATTGGCCCTGTTAATTTTATTATTTAAAAAAGTGCCAATTTCCCGATGCCTGACCTTCCCTAGCGACCAGGCAAGCAAGAGTTTACCCCTAAAAGCTTATAAAGCAACCCACTAATTTCGCTATATAATTCGAACGTTCGTTCAGAACTCTTAACTATTTAACTCTAAAGATATTTTTGCAAATGCTCTGGCAGTACCTATTACTTTTGAATTGCGTTCAGGAGCCAGAAATCGCAAATCAATGGCCGTAATGCACACGAAATTTGTCCACCGGAGTAGCACAAACACGCACTGTCATTTACAAGCTATAGTGAAAGGCATCCTGCGCGGGTCCGAGGAACAGACATCTTCACAAGAGATATAGCAATGAGTTCTTCAACTATTGAGCTACCACTGCCGCGACTCAGGGAGTACGCGTGAACTTGCGCACGCTCCGCTCCGCGACCTCAGCCGCGTAGACATTGCCTTGTTCATCAGCAGTGGCGCCTTCGGCATGGGAGGTGGTGCCTTGCGGATTGAGATTCACATCGGGAATCAGAAAATCCACAAAGCCGTCACGGACACTGCCGATGTAGACGCCGCGTGAGTAACCGGGATTGCGCAAGTCGCCGGTATTGGATTCCGAATCTGCGGCGTACAGAATATCGTTGTCATCGATGTACACATCGCTGGGCCGACCGAACTGGGTCCAGGTGGAGATGTGATTACCCTGTTGATCAAATAGCTGGATGCGACTGTTGGCCCGGTCGGCGACAAACAGGCGTCCTTGCGAATCCATCGCCAGTGCATGGGGCACACGGAATTCGCCATTCTCGGCACCTACTGATCCCCATTCCATCAGATATTCGCCGTCACTGTTGTATTTGACAATGCGGTTGTGTGTAGACGGACTGTGGCCATCGGCGACGAAAATGTCGCCGTTGGGTGCAACGAGCACATCGTTGGGGGCGTTGAAAAAATAGTGGCCGCTGCCACTGACTCCGGCGATTCCCAGACTCATAAGGCGCTCACCTTCGGGTGAGAACTTGTGTACCTGGTTGCCTTTTAATCCTTCCCGGGCAGTAGCCGCATCGGTTACCCAGACGTTGCCTTCGGCATCGACAAACATGCCATGGGGCCAGACAAACAGGCCGGCGCCAAAACTGCGCAATACGGTGCCATCACTGTCCAGCAACATGATCGGATCCACATCCGGTTTGTTCTCGCAACTCGGGCGATTGCCGCCACAGCGATCTGCCACCCACACCTGACCGTTACCGGCATAGTGAATGGCGCTGGCGGCACCCCACTCCCTGCCAGCCGGCAAGTCGCCAAATGCCTCCTCGCTGCGCATGTAGGGATTGGACAGTCCTGTGTTCGGCATGGGAGCCGCGCAGGCATTAAGGATTACGGTGGTCACGCCAAGCGCGAGTATTTTCAGCAGGAGATCAGTTCGCATCGGATGCCTCTTCGGTTCTATTGTTATTTTTGTTTTTTAGTGTTTTTTGTTTGTGCGTTGTTTTTGGTGAACAGCGGGCAACGGCAGGTGATTCATTCAATCTCGAAGTCAAGGGGTGGCTGTTCACGAGCTCCCAACTTGTATGCCGCTCAATTGCGACTGACAACTCAGGCATGGATTCTTGACACCCCACCCTCCAAAGTCAATAGTACCGGGACCGGACAAAGATGGCACAGCAGCTTGCATCGATCTCGGGTGCTGCCCATTGCTACTGAGTACAGGTTGAACCTGCCCTCTTGCCAATGCTGTATGAGCCCGGCAACGACCGGAAAACGCCGGGTGAGTTCTCAAGCCGCAACAGAATTCAGTCATCAATATGCAAGACCGCGACTTCCCCTTTTATAACTCACAGCCAGTGGCATTGACTGTTGGCCAGTGGCTACTGCTGGTCAGCCTCGTCGCCGTTGCAATCGCCTTACTCTTGCTGCCCATTGCAGCCTGGCACGATCCCTATTGGCAATTCGTTCCGGCACTACTGTTTTGTGGTTTGCCCCTGGCCGGTTTGTATTGGCTGACGGGAAATCTTGCCACGCTCTATCAGTCGCCATCACGCCGGGATGTGAAATGGGTGATACTTATCACGCTGGCAACGACTACGACTTCAATCATAGTGGGCGTTGTGTTTGCGCAAAACATGGCAGTGAGTCCTAATGCCGCTGTCTCGGCCCTGTCAGAAATGAGCAACAGCGAAGTCGTGCTGTTCTTTCTCAAAACCCTGCCGCAGCTGGTTGGCGAAGAGCTGTTTACCATCGTGCCGCTACTGGCCATCATGACTCTTTGTTATCAGTATTTTAAGCTCTCACGACGGCAAGCACTCACAATTGCCTGGATTGCTACTGCGCTTCTGTTCGCGATCGCTCACCTGTCGGCTTACAACTGGCAACTGCTCCAGTGTATCGTGGTCATCGGCAGCATACGGCTGGTGCTGTCGCTGGGCTACCTGTTGACCAAAAACCTCTGGGTGCCTACTGTCGCGCACATCATGCATGATTGGCTGGTCTTCAGCATTACCTTGCTGGCACTGTAAGTGACAATGCAAGTTGTAAGTATTGATTCAGCAATTACCTGACCCATCGGGTCGACAGCAGCGTTTTTATCTCGTTACAATCAATTCGCGCAATTCGCACTTTTGACTCAGAACAACTCGGCCGCATGGGTACGTACAAGTACGGATTTGTGCGCGACCAACGTAATCATTGAGACAGATCAAGTTGCTCCAGCGAGAGGACTCTACAATGACAATGTACGGGTTATCAGCAGTGACAGAGTGGTGTGAGCACCACCGTCGCAGTCTGCGGGCAGGCAACATCTCAGCACTCCTCGGAACCCATTTTGCAGGTCGGCTATGAGTTCCAGTATCTACACCCATTTACTCTTCAAATCGCTTTATAGCCCAGTCACTTCTTTTCAGGAATTGGCCAAGGCGGATCCGGCGCCGTTGACTATTTTGTGGCGCTACTCGATCTGGCTACTCTTGCTGCCACCCTTATTTTCCTGGATCGGGGCCAGCAATTTTGGCTGGCGTCTGGGCGCCGCCGAACCCCTGCGATTACCAACCGATGCGCTGCTTGTCATCAGCCTCGGTTATCTGCTGGTGTTGCTATTCGGTCTGGTTAGCACCGCCTTTATCAGTCGCTGGATGGCTAGCACCTACGGCGCCAGCAATTCGCTGGGCCGGCACCTGGCGCTGGTGACAATTGTGGGCCAACCACTGGCCGTAGCCAGCATTGCCCATCTGTTCCCGGATGTGCTGGTGAATGTACTGGTACTGATTCCGACAATGATCTGGAGCATGTATCTGCTCTACAAGGGCATACCAATCTCTCTGGAAACGCCACCGGAACGCGGCATGTTAATGGCCTCTGCGCTGGTCGGCTGGCTGCTTGTCGCCGCAGTCAGTTTACTCGGACTCAGCATGGCGCTGTGGGCACTGGGTGTTGGTCCATTGCTCGGCGTTTGAGCAATTTTTCTATCACGGTACAACGGAAGTTCTGAACCATGACAATAGCAAGCACTGAACACTACCACGACAGAGTGACCGTCAGGCTCATTCAATTTGCCGTGATCTGGGCAGTGATTGCGATGACAGCCGGTGTCTATCTGGCGGCGGAACTGGTCTGGCCGACTATCGACTTCGGTCAGTTCTGGTTGTCGTTTGGTCGACTGCGACCACTACATACCAATGGTATCGTCTTCGGTTTCGGCGTCTCGGCCCTGATGGCCACTGCTTTTTACAGCGTGCAGCGCACTTCTCATGTACCACTGTTCGCACCGAAGCTGGCATGGTTTTGCTGCTATGCCTGGCAACTCACCGTACTGCTCGGCGGCCTGTCTTTGCTGGCAGGCTGGAACACCACCAAGGAGTATGCCGAACTGGAATGGCCCTTCGACATTGCCATCACAATAGTCTGGGTCTGTTTCGCTATCGTCTTCTTCGGCACTATTGCCACGCGCAAGATCCGCCCGATCTATATCTCCAACTGGTTCTATGGTGCCCTGATCATCGTCATTGCCATGTTGCACATCGTCAACAATCTGGCTCTGCCCGTCTCCTTTAACAAGTCCTATTCACTGTATGCCGGCGCTCAGGATGCGGTCGTGCAGTGGTGGTATGGTCACAACGCCGTGGGCTTTTTGCTGACTGGTGGATTCCTTGGCATGGTTTATTACTTCCTGCCCAAACATGCCGGTCGTCCCATCTGGAGCTACCGCTTGTCGGTGGTCGCCTTCTGGGCGTTTGTCTACAGCTATATCTGGGCCGGGCCGCATCATTTGCACTACAACTCCATCCCGGAGTGGGTGCAATCCCTTGGCATGGTGATGAGCATTGTGCTGCTGGCGCCGTCGTGGGCCACATTGATCAATGGCGTCATGACAGTCAGTACCGCGTGGGAAAAACTGCGCAGCGATCCGGCACTGAAATTCATTGTCCTTTCGCTCGCTTTCTACGGTCTGGCCACTTTCGAAGGACCGATGATGGCGATTCGCAGTGTCAACGTCGTCAGTCACTTCACTGACTGGACCATCGGCCATGTGCATTCCGGCGCGCTGGGCTGGAACGCCATGATCACCTACGGCACGTTCTATTTTATGGTGCCACGTCTGGTAGGCCGCGAACTCTACAGCAAACCGCTGGCCAACCTGCACTTCTGGCTGGCACTGGCAGGCACCATGCTGTACATCGTCTCCATGTGGGCGGCCGGTGTTTCTCAGGGGCTGCTCTGGCTGAGTGTTGACCAGTTGGGCGAGTTGAGTTTTGACTTCAAGGACATCATGGCCAGCATGACGCCGTACTACATTCTGCGCCTGGTCGCCGGTCTGGTATTCCTCGGTGGCACAGTCCTGATGGCATACAACCTGTTCATGACCATGAAGGGACGTCAGGCCGTCGAAGTGACGCCACCACCAGTAGCGCCGGCTTACGGAGTTGCCTCATGAACGGATTGTCCATTCACAGAAAGATCGAGGAAAACACCGGGTTGCTGATCTTTGGCATCCTCGTTGTTTCCGCCATCGGTGGTCTCGTACAACTGCTGCCGGTGCTCAATCAGGAGAGTCTGGAAGCGCCGACGAGCAATACGCGCCCCTACTCGGCGGTGGAATTAACCGGTCGCGACATTTACATGCGCGAGGGCTGCTCAGTCTGCCATTCACAACAGATCCGGCCGTTGATCGCCGAGGTTGAACGCTACGGGCCTTATTCGCGCGCCGGTGAGTTCGTTTACGACCGCCCTTTCATGTGGGGCTCGAAGCGCACCGGCCCTGACCTGCACCGTATCGGCGGCAAGTACTCCGATGACTGGCACCGGATTCATTTGATCGACCCGCGCAGTGTGGTCGAAGAAAGCATCATGCCCGCCTATCCCTGGCTGGCCGAACGCGACGCCAGCGAAACCGGTAACATCACGGCAAAGATGCGTGGTTTGCGACGGCTGGGGCATCCCTACAGCGACGACGAGATTGCGGCAGCGGAAAGCGATCTTGCAGGACTGAAAGAAATTGATGCATTGATCGCCTACCTGCAGATGCTGGGCACGGGGTACAGCGAAGACGATGAGGAGAGTGGAGAATGACACTCTTCCTGTTTTTTGGCGACATGTTGGTCATGGCGTTCATGATCGGATTGGCAATCTGGTTCATCAATCGCGCAGATGATAGCGCCATTGATGAAACGGCGCGTATACCGCTGGAGGATGAGCAACACCATGGCTGATATGGCGACAGGATTCTGGGCTGGCTGGATTGCCGTGCTGACGCTGGTCTCATTGGCGGCAATGGCTTGGCTTGTCTGGAGCATTTACTTTGGTCGTGACTTGCACGAGGAAAGTGAAGAAGAACCGGTCTGGGATGAAACATTGGAAGAAGGTCACCGGCCACCCCCACTGTGGTGGTTCTGGCTTCTGTTCGGCGCCCTGATTTTCTCATTGCTCTATCTGATTTTCTTTCCCGGTCTGGGTTCCTACTCCGGGCTATTGAACTGGTCACAGGGCCAACGGGTTGCCGAGAGCATGGATAACTTCGACGAACGCTTCGCCGGTCAGCGTGCCGAAGTGGCGGCCATGAGTCTGGCTGAGATTCAAAATGACCTGGAATTAATGGACACAGCAGAGCGCATTTTCCGCCGTGAGTGTTCAGTCTGTCATGGCCCCGACGGCCGCGGTCAGGCCAATCTGTTCCCCAACTTGCACGATGTGGATTGGCAATGGGGAGCTTCACCGGAGCAGATCGAGCAGACCATTCGTAGCGGGCGGCGCGCCAATATGATCGCCTGGCAAGCCGTGCTGGGCGAAGAAGGCGTCGACCGGGTCGCCGAATACGTGCAGCTTCTTGGTAGCGATGTGGCGGCGGATCATCCTGGTGCGGCGCAGTACCAGCAGCTTTGTGTCGCCTGCCATGGCGCTGACGGTGGTGGCAATACCATGCTTGGCGCGCCGCGACTCAATGATGACATCTGGCTCTATGGCGGCGACCTGACTGCCATCAAGACAACTTTGCGTGAGGGCCGTTTCGGCGTCATGCCGGCGTTCGATGAGCGACTGGACGACTTTCAGATCAAATTGCTCATTGCATTGCTGGCGCGTTGATCCAGCTCCACCATCCTGCCCTTCACCGGTGCGCGGTGACGCACTACAGCCGTCACTGCTGCCCCGACTGTGACCACCGTTGTCACTTTGGTACAGCCTGATTTTGAAAACCGATAGCGACTCGGTTTTTGTAACGACTCGTCACAGTTTTGCTAAGCAACTGTTATCGCTGAATTCTTTAACCGCCCATGCGGCGACAACCCACCATACCCACCAGCAATCACACCAGCCTCTAGCTGTTTGGCACACATCCTGCGTAGTAATCCGGTTTAATTAAATCGACCTGACCCGGTTTACTTAGCCCACTAGTTTTATTGCCAGTACTATTGCCAGCACTATAACCAGTACTCACGTGAGTTCTTTCCCGCGGATTCACCAGATGGCTTGTTAACTTGCAGAACACCAGTCTGATTGCCATGAAGGAGTTGTCATGATTTCGAGTTTTCCAATTCACCTGCGGTATAAAGAGCTGAAAGCAGCAGGATGGCGCGCAGCAGCATTGATCATACTCCTCGCTCATTCATTGACAGCAAGCTATGCCCAGTCTGTCTCGATCAGCGAATTTACCGACGGCATGGTTGCAAATGACGGTTTCGTTCCCTTTTACTGGGATGAACAATCGGGCAAGGTCTATCTGGAGATTCCGGTCTTCGAAGAGGATGTACTGTATTACGTCTCTGCCGCCAGCGGCTCGGGATCAGTGCAGGCAGCACTTGATCGCGGCATTCTCGTCAGCAGTGTCGTGCATTTCCAGCGTAAGGGACCGTCTGTACTCGTAGTGCAACAGAATCTGGACTATCGTGCCGTGGGTGGCAGTGCGGAACGTGCCGCCAACGTTGCTAATTCCTTCCCCCGCTCGGTGCTGGCCTCACTGCCAATCGTCGCTGGCAGCAGTGATCAGATTCTGGTCGATGGCAGCAGCCTGTTCATGCGTGATGCCGGCAATGTCGAAGGTCGCATGCAACGTGGTAGCCGCGCTTCATTCCGCTTCGACAGCGGGCGCAGCACGTTCTATCCGGCGAAGATGAGAGCGTTTCCCGACAATTCCGAATTCGAAGTCGTCTCCACCTTTGCGGTCGGCAACCCGGACCGCATCATCAGCAACGTACTGCCCGATGAACGGACCATGACAGTCAATATCCATCACTCGTTTCTGCGCGCGCCAACCGGTTATACGCCACGGGTAGCCGACCCGAGAATCGGTGTTAGCAGCATGGGCTTCCGCAACTATGCCAACGAATTCGATGATTCCACAGAAGTAGAATGGGTTTCGCGCTGGCGTCTGGAGAAGCAAAACCCGGATGCGGCAATCAGTGACCCAATCAAACCCATCATTTTCTATCTCGATCCGGCGATTCCCGAGCCCGTGCGCACAGCCATGCATGAGGGCACACTGTGGTGGAATGAGGCGTTCGAGGCGGCTGGCTTCAGCAATGCCGTGCAGGTTCGTGACCCCACCCCTGATATGGACCCCATGGATATCCGCTATGCCTGGATACTGTGGATAGAACGTGATGAGCGCGGCTTCTCCAGCGGCGGCACCTTCCGTGACCCACGCACTGGTGAAGTGCTGGGTTCCAAAACGCGCATGGACTCCCACCGTATCCGCACCGTGGCCAATTACTGGGAAAGTTACACCAAGGCTGGTAATGCCATGGAGGGCAGTATGCCACCGGGGCAGCGCGACATGGTGTTGCTGCGGCAATCAGTGTTAATAGCCCATGAACTGGGACATGTGCTGGGCTTCCAGCACAACTGGGCGGCCAGCATCAATGAGCGGGCTTCAGTAATGGAATACCCGACACCGCGCGTCAAGGTCGAGGACGGCCAACTGGACCTGAGCGAGTCCTTCGCCTTTGGTATCGGTGAGTATGACAAGTATCTGGCACGCTACGCCTACTCTGAATTCAGTCCGGAAGAAGAACGCGCTGAACTGGACATCATCATTGCCGAGATGCGCGAAAATGACATTTTATTTGTCCCGAACACCGACCCGCGTTGGGTCTGGTATGACGATCGCTCCACTCCCATGGAGTACCTGAGTGAAACCATGATGGCGCGTGACATCATGATGCAGCAATACGGCGCAGACATGCTGGAACCCGGCGAACCACTCGGCAATCTGCGCGATTTGCGCTTCTGGATGAATTATCTGCATCACCGCTGGGCTATCGAAGCAGCCTCAGGTTACATCGGTGGTATGTACCACAACTTCGTCGTCAAGGGTGAGGCTTTACCCGCCACGGAAATTGTCCCGGCCGAGACGCAGCGGCAGTTGCTCGAACAGTTGATGAGCGCGTTACAACCGGAAAGTCTGGCAATTCCGGAATCGCTATTGGTGCAACTGACCACCACACCGGGCAACAACATCGAGGATTTGTCCAGCAACTACGCGTTTGACCACATCACCGCAGCTCGCATCCTCGCCGCAATGATTATCGAACCATTGCTGGATCCGGAGCGCGCCGCAAGACTGGTTGCCTTTGCCGATCGCCAGCCGGATAACCTGAGTCTGCCGGAGCTGGTTGAGACACTCATGGACAATACCTGGCTGATCACCGAGGAAAGCAGTGCGCAACAGGCGACGCTACGCCGCGTCACCCAGCGTGTGCTGCTTGATGCCATGATGATGCTCGGCGCCAACAGCAACACCACCCCCGAAGTCAGGGCCTACATTCTCGATCAGTTAGTTGTACTCGCGGACGAGCTGCGCACACGTAATGCCAGCGACCCCATGGTGCTGGCTCACAATCGCCAGGCCGTACGTGACATCCAGCGCTATCTGGAAGATCCGCAGGCTAATGCGCCCGAGCGTGCTGCACCCGGCTGGGGTGGCCAGCCGCGTTCCCGTTACCCACTGGCTCCAGGCGCTCCCCTGTAAGAGCCGGACAGCATACGCAGCACCACTGCGTATTTCAGCGGCGCGGATTCAGTTGAACCTGCGCCGTTTTTCTTTCTGCCAAGGCGCCCTCTGCACTACCCTCCGGGTTCAATTCACCGATCCCTGTGTCAAATAATCTGGGGCATATTCACTGAGCGAAACAACAAGATCATGGACGAATGAGTCTCGAAACCGTAAGCTCTGACCGTTAGTCAGCTTTGGATACCCGCCATGAATTTTCTGTTTGTTTCCTACGACGGCCTGATCGGTGATCTCGCCTGGACCGTCGTCAAGGAAGGTCACAATGTCAAATACGCCATCAAGAATCCTGACGACCGCGAAGTCGGCTCCGGTTTCGTGCCAATTATTGAGGACTGGCGGCCAGAGGTCGACTGGGCAGATGTCATTATCTTCGACGATGTCCTCGGCATGGGCACCGATGCCAAGGCACTTCGTGATGCCGGCAAGCTGGTCGTCGGCGGCACTCCCTATACTGACATGCTGGAAGACGACCGCTCTTTCGGGCAAGAAGAGCTGAAGAAACACGGTATTTCAATTATCCCCTACCGCCATTTCGAAAGCTTCGATGAGGCGCTGAAATTCGTGCGCGAAAATCCCGCTCGTTACGTCATCAAGCCCTCCGGAGAGGCTCAGAACCTGAAAGGGCTATTATTCATCGGCGAAGAAGAAGACGGCTCCGACGTGATTCAGGTGCTGGAAGACTATCAGCAGGCCTGGTCCAACAAGATCCCGACCTTTCAGTTGCAGAAACGAGTGGAAGGCGTCGAAGTTGCCGTGGGCGCTTTCTTCAACGGCAAGGAATTTGCGTTTCCAATCAATATCAATTTCGAGCACAAGAAACTGTTCCCCGGCGATTTGGGCCCATCTACGGGCGAGATGGGCACAGCCATGTTCTGGTCTGGCCCAAACCGGATTTTTAACCAGACACTGAAAAAGCTGGAGAAGAAACTCGCCGAAGAAAACTACGTAGGCTATATCGACCTGAACTGTATCGTCAGTGGCAACAATATCTATCCACTCGAGTTCACGGCCCGCTTTGGCTATCCGACAATCTTTATCCAGCAAGAAGGCATTCTGACGCCGATGGCCGATTTCCTGCATGGCCTGGCCAGTGGCACGCGCAAAACATTCAAGACGCGCACCGGCTTCCAGATTGGTGTGCGGATCGTCGTGCCACCGTTCCCGTTCACGGATCCGGAGACATTTGCCGTCAAGTCCAAGGACACCATTATCCACTTCCGCAAAGGCAAGGAAGGCGTGCACTTTGAAGATGTGAAGCTGGTGAACAACGAATGGCTCATCACCGGCAGCTCCGGCGTTATCCTCGTCGTCGTCGGTACCGGCCAGACCATGAAACAGGCACAAAAACAGGCCTATTCCCGCATCAAGAATCTTATTATTCCACACATGTATTACCGGGTTGATATCGGCGATCGCTGGTACGAGGACAGTGACAAACTGCACAGCTGGGGATATCTGCGCGAGCTATGATTCGATTCGAAAAGGACATGACCAAATGTCAGGCGCTGTGGGAGCAGTTTTCCCCTCACGAGCGAGCGTGGGACGAATGGGATCTGATGTATGCCTTTCATGATCAGGACACCTACCTGTTCAATTTCATGGTTCATGAAACGGACGGTGTCATCGACGGCCTGGTGCCGCTGGTGGAAGATACTTCCGATGGCAGCTTCGAGCTTTTTGGCGGCTGCTACCCGGATAGCCGGGTCTTGTGGATCGCCATCGAACACTTCCCGGAGATCTTCGACGCCCTGCCGCAGAACTCCATGTTCTTCGATCTCAAGGGAGCCTTTGTTGATCAGATCCTCGCGCGCTTTCCCGAATATACACCTAACTTTGCCGAACTCGACCAGCAGTTTTTTCTGGTACCGGCAGAGTTCGACTACGATTTCAGCAATCACATCAACACCTTCTCCACCGACAAGCGCAAGGGCTTCCTGCGCGATCTGCGTAAGGTTCGTGAGTTGAACCCGGAGCTGGTCTGGAATGACGCCAACGAGGCCGACCTGTTTATCAGCCTGAGCCTGAAAAACTTCGGCGCTGAATCGGATCACGTCAGTGAGGCAGGCAAACAGGAAGTCCGGCGAGTGGTGTCCGAGCTACAAGAGCTGGGGCTGCTGAAAACACTCACAATCAGCATCGATGGCGTCAAGCAGGCCACTTCGTTGTCTGCTTTGTACAACAATATGTGGATATCGCTGTATGCTGGCAGCAACAACGACTACAAGAATCTGGGCAAGTTGTTGAATGTAGAAACAATTCAGGAAGGCTGCCGTCTGCGGGTCAACGAAGTCAACTACATGACTGGCATGACCTGGAAGGCCGCCTGGCACATGAAACAGAACCCCTGTCGCACCATGCGCAAACCCGCCAAAACGCTGCCGGATGCCAGTTTGCAAGCCACCTGAGACTGCTCTCCGGGCAGGCCGGACTGACACAAACGGCTCTTATGCCTGCCTCTGACTTGCCGGGCCCGGTCTATCGCCAGCGATTCCTTCCTCTGACACTTCTGAGCTGTAAGAAATGTCTGCCAGTTCAAAGTTCTACCCTTTAAATCGAACCCAGTTCACAGTTTCCCTGCATCTCAATTGAATACGTATCGGTCGTTCCAGTACATAGTGTAACAACGCTTACGTGGGTAGTTCCTCCGCATAGAGCCTGTTCCACGACATTACCGAGGAATCATTATGATCAGCATAGGGAAGTCCATCATCACAGCAAGCCTGGCACTTCTGATAAGCCAGCCACTGCTGGCCCAGGAGAAGACGTTTTTTATCTCGGGCCCGCTTGATTTCTACAGTTTGGGGTCAGACCTGCTCGAGGGTGGCTCGTACACTGTCGCTATCACACACGAAAGCAGCATGAGCGCCGCAGAAGAGCAACAGGCACCGATCTGCAGCAGTGCCGGCTGTGAAGTGTCCGCCACCAAATCGTATGCCGACCACCTGATAGAAATAGTGACGACGATCTTTGACAGCAATGGTGAAGTCGTTGCTGCCTATTCCGACGGCGATCTGGCAGCACATGATCTGAGCAGCGGCATTTTCCATTCCACTGATGTGCTCGACTATGGCTCTGGTAGCGGCGGCAAGGACTATATGATCTGGTCTTACAGTGAACCACTCCCGGACTCCGGATCTCGTGGTCTCGTAATGCAGTGGCAGAGTGAGTCTTCAGACATGCTCGCTAGCACTGACTACCCGGACCCGCTTGTGGCATTGAATGAGCCAGGCTATTGGGTAGGTTCCGGCATGAATGGCACGCAACCGTGGGTCGCTGGCGGATTTATCCTTGATATTTCCGGGGAGTCAGGTGACAGTGACGGCGATGGCATACCCGATGCGGAAGATCTCTGTCTTGATTCGGATGTGAATGCCACAATCGTCATTGGTGATATCGACACCGGCGTTGAGAACACCATTTTCGAGGATGGTTGCAGCATCAGCGATGACATCAACAGCATAATCAACTTTGATATCACCAACCACGGCCTGATCGCAGCCAGCGTTAGCGAATACACGAATTCGCTGAAAGCCGGCAAGCTCATTACTGGCAAGGAAAAAGGCAAGATCGAAAGCGCGGTAGCAAAGGCTTATTAAGTCACCGCAATAACAACTTCATTGAGATGGCCAATCGGGTCGGGAGCATTCTCTCGGCCCGTTTTTGTTTCCTGTACAGCTAATGTAGAACTGAGCCAGGATTACATTGAGCTGGTCAACGCCCGCCGATACAAATTTGGCATGGCAAAATTGCCACGCGCAATAACATTACTTGGCAAACAGTTGCTTTTCGATATCACGAAAGGCTTTGAACTCGAGGGCGTTACCCGAGGGATCGGTGAAGAACATGGTGGCCTGCTCACCCGGCTGACCCTTGAAGCGGATATAGGGTTCGATAATGAATTCTTCAACAAACTGCGAAGCCCGCTCGGCCAGGGCCTGCCAATCTGCAAACTCTAGTACTACCCCGAAATGCGGTACCGGAACGCCGTGGCCATCGACACCATTATTAATACTACTTACCGAACCTTCAGCGCCCAATTGCGGGTTGAGATGCGTTACCAGCTGGTGGCCAAACAGATCCCAATCCACCCACTCTGGCGCACTCCTGCCTTCTGGCAATCCCATTTTCTTGCCGTAGAACTCACGAGCCTCGTCGATATCCCGAACCTGAATGGCCAAATGAAAGGGGGTCAGCGTCATGTTATGTCCTCTTTAATCTACTCTTTAATTTTCTATTCACTCTATTCATCACTCTACTCATCACTCTACTCATCACTCTGGTCGTGCACCCGGAGTGCAGCTCCCAAGGCAAGCAGCAAATTAGCATAAAGCCGGGTGACAAGCAGCTCCTGACCCCGGGTTGCGCATTGCAAGCAATTGGACCCTGCGATTTCGGCATGACAAGCACTGCGAGTAAAACCGGGTTCTCATGATGGCCAAGTCACGAAACTGCAAGCATATTCGCTGTCAGCAATAACTGGTGTAACCAGAAGAAGCCGCTAAATCAGGTCCTGATGACAGCTGAATCTGATTATCAGAATCCAAGCCAGGAATAGCACCATCATTTGCCGACTTAGACAGAAACACTTTATTACGGCCTTCTCAATCGCCTCAATTGCGTGCAATAAATTGATTTGGTTAGGGGTAGATTATTATGTGCTGTATGGATAGTGGCGGCTCACCAGTACCGCCGATTCAGAAGCTATTCGTCAACTAAAGGAATTCGCTATCGGGCTATTTCGATTGCTGCGCCATATACTGGAGATTCCTGGAAAGCCGAAACTATCCTGACAGTTTGTGTGTTTTTATTCATTATAACTGGAAAGGTTCTTGTTCTAAATTCCCTTCAATTGCCACTGGCATTCATGATACGTAATTTTCTCCTTCAAACGACAAATTCTGCACCTTTATTGAACTATAGGTTAGTTATATTCCTCAAAGACTGAACCCGTCTTTGACTATTTCTGATTGGTTTTATCTAAATATAACAGCGAGTTACCGAAATTATATCGTTTCGCCCTGATCTTTTTCCGGCAATCAGCCCGACGATTCAATTGCAACGATTCTGTGCAATTTTTATTTTCAAACCGCTCATCTTTAATGCAGAAGCGCCTGTAATTGGCGCAAGCCATAGCTCTTTTTATGTCATTTCTTCATCGACTTGTATGCGCTCATGACGGGTTTAAGAATAATTTTCTCAGAATCCTGAAAGCCTGTGTTCGACCAAAAGAGTAAAAGCTGTAGATCGCCAGAACAATGTCGCAAGCCTGATTTTAACTACCTTGTCGCTTTCCTATGCATGGAAACGCCCAGTCCGGCACTGCAATTTTCTCCCGCTGATCGGGACAGAGCTATCGATGTACACGCCCGCCTCCTTCTGACTCCAGCAAATTATTAAAAGACACTTGGCACGGATAATGCTCTAAGGGATGGTCAGTTTTTCACGCTGTCAGTGCCCCAATTTGGACACGCACTAAATATACTATTTCGGAGTTTCAACCATGCGTCTACCCACGAAGTTCAGATTGAAAGCCAGCGCATCGCTCTCTCTAATTATAAGCGCAACACTCGCCAGCAGCCTGACCTACTCTCAGGATGAAGCCGGCGAATCCAATATCGAATCTATTGTCATTACCGGCTCGCGTATCGCTCGTGACGGCTACAATACGCCAACCCCCGTTTCCGTACTTAGCGAAGAAGATATCGCTGTCGAGGCACCCGGAAGCGTTGCCGAATTTGCCATGACTCTGCCTTCGATTCAGGGCAGTTCCACAGGCTCTTCAAGTTCTGGTGCATTGAGCTCCGGACAGGCTGGTATTTCTGCATTGAACCTGCGCGGACTTGGCACGGGCCGCTCTCTGGTGCTGTTTGACGGCCAGCGTTCGGTAGCTTCGTCTGCCGGTGGCCAGGTAGACACCAACACTTTCCCGCAATCACTGGTACAGCGCGTTGAAGTAGTTTCCGGTGGCGCTTCCTCTGCTTACGGTTCGGACGCGATTGCCGGTGTGGTGAACTTTGTTCTCAACCGTGATTATGTCGGCTTCAAGACTTCGGTTGAATACGGGGAGATCCCGGACTACGACGCCGGCAACGAGAAGTATGTTGTCACCGCCGGTACCGAATTTGACTCTGGTCGCGGCCACTTGCTGTTCAGTGCCGAAATGTATGATCAGGACGGTATTCACTACACCACACCGGATTGGGCAGATGATGGTTATGTCGGCATCATTAATCCGGACAAGTCACCTGGCGCACCGCATTTCTACGCCGGCTATGACATTGGTATTTCAAGCTATGCTCCCGGCGGCCTGATTACCTCTGGTCCGTTACGTGGCACCTATTTCGGCCAGGGCGGCTCTGTTAATCAGCTGAACTATGGCCAGACATCCGGGCAATGGATGGTCGGCGGCGACTGGCGCACAACTACTGCGGGCGAGTTAGGAACCAACTCATTGCAGTCTGACGACACTCGTCAGAGCATTTTCAGTCGCGCCAGCTATGAAGTGTCCCCGGGTCTGGAAGTGTTCATTCAGGGCTCTTATTCGAGCTATGAAGGCTACAGTCACTATATCAATCCAACCGATCAAAACCGCACCTATCAGATCGATAACGCCTTCTTGCCAGCGTCTGTAGTGCAGGCAATGACCGATGCCAACATCACCTCGTTCCGTATGAGCACCAGCAATGGCGATATGCCGGCTTCTGGTAGCAACAACAAACGGGAGACCACACGACTGGTAATCGGCGCCGACGGCGAAATACAGGTTGCCGGTTTGCCGCTGGAGTGGTCTGCCTACTATCAGGCAGGTGAGACTGCTACTGATGAGCACCAGACTCCTACTTTCGCTTTTGACGCTCTGGCTCTGGCATCCGATGCCGTTGTTGACCCGGCCACTGGCGAGATTGTCTGTCGCTCTACGCTGACCAACCCGGGCAATGGCTGCGTGCCTTTGAATCGCTTTGGTACCGGTGTCGCCAGCGCCGAAGGGCTGGACTACGTATTGGGTCGTCCGCGTCGCGAACAGGAACTGGAACAGAATGTGGCAGCCATCAACTTCACTCTTTCGGGAATTGAAGGTTGGGCCGGTGATATTGGTCTGGCATTCGGTGCCGAGTGGCGCGAAGAGATGATCGACAGTTTTGTTGATCCGAAATTTATCTCTGGCTGGAAATACGGCAACTACAAGGTCACCAAGGGTGATTACGATGTGTCAGAGTATTATCTCGAAACCGTAGTACCACTGCTTTCAATGCTGGAATTCAACGGTGCGGCTCGATACACCGATTACAGCACCTCCGGTGGTGTAACTACCTGGAAAACCGGTTTTACATTCCAGCCGATCGAAGACATCACTCTGCGCGTCACCAAGTCACGAGACATCCGTGCACCTAACCTGAGTGAGCTCTACGATGCCGGTACTGCGCGTACCAACGCCGTTGCCATCAATGGCCAGTCCACGCCGTTTATTCAGAACCTGCAAGGCACACCCACTGTAGGACCGGAAGAAGCAGATACCACGGGTATTGGTGTCATCCTGCAACCACGTTTCCTGCCGGGTTTTGCACTGTCAGTGGACTACTATGACGTCGAAGTGGACGGTGTAATTTCCTTCATCGGCGCACAGGACGTGGCCGACGCCTGTTTGATCTTCGGCGTTACACGTTACTGCGACAACCTGCGTTATGACGCCAACGGTGTACTGCAGTTTATCGATCTGGAATACGAGAACCTGGATTCTCTGATCTCCGAAGGCTACGACATCGAGACCAGCTATACCTTTGGTCTGGCAGATGTGTTCGCTGGCGGTGTGGGTGATGTAACCCTGCGTTACATGGGTACCAACTACGTCAAGAACGTCACCGATGACGGTGTAACTGCGGTAGACAACGCCGGTCGTAACACAGGCAGCACGCCTGACTGGGTACATCGCCTGTCTGCTCGCTACACTTTGGATACCTGGATGTTCAGCCTGACTGGTCGCGGTCACAGCGACGGCGTGGTTGACAATGCCTACATCGAATGTACATCCAACTGTCCGGTCTCTGTCGCTCCGTACTTCACAATCAATGATAACAGCATTGATGGTGAATGGTTCTTTGATGCCTATGTCTCCAAGAAACTTGAGTTTGGTGATACAGACACTGAACTGTTCCTGTCTGTGAAGAACGTGTTCGATACTGACCCTGTGCTGATGCCTTTCCCTGCTAACCAGGGCTCAGAAAACCGGGCAGCCTATATCATGACCAACCGCGGATTGATGGACGTGTGGGGTCGCAACTTCCGCATGGGCATGCGCATGGAGTTCTGATCGCTGGCTGATTGGAACGTAGTACCAACGGGCGCCTTTAAGGCGCCCGTTTTTTTATCCTCAACTCTCAATTCTCACTGCCCAACTTTCACTGCACATCCCTCCCTGCTCACCTATTAACTCTCATCTGCCACTTCTCACCTCTTACTTCTCACCTCTCACTTCTCACCTTTCACTCACTCATCACCGCTCTACTCTCTCTTCACTGCTCTCTGTTCTGTGCCCTGTGCTCTGTGCTCTAGCCTCTTCTTTGACCGCGCTATGTGTAGCTACGGCGAATCCAACCTGACAGTCAGATGGCAAGCGCTGACCAGCAATCTTGGTGTCCGTTCTGATGAGCACAGCCGGCGGCCACAATGGCAGCCATCAATCAAGTCAGCAGAGCAAAGAAATTATCAGGAAAACAGGAAAACGCGGATAAACAGACAGGGCTGCAACCCCGGAGAGAATTCAAACATTGGCACTTGCCTGCCAGTCTCTGGTGAAACTGGCAGGCAAATCATATTGGCAGCTCAGGGATAGTCGACACCCAGTTGCTCCAGATAGCTGCCATACTGCTCCGGATCGTAGTAGTACTCGATCATTTGTGGTCGCAGGCGCTCCATGACTGCCTCATTCAGATGTGTTGCAGGCTTGTCTTCCGGCGACAACAGCGGGTCGTAAGTTTCCGGAGCCCGCTGGACGTTAAGGAAATAGTCCTCTGCTGCATCCAGCAGGTCTGGATCGGTCACCAGATCAAGCGCCGTCAGCGCAACAGCCTTGGCACCCGCGACAGCACCTTTGTGCGCTATAGGCGTCGCCATGGCCATGGCGGCGGTCACGTGATGCGTAATCGTATTCGGGATATTGGACGGATAGCCGATGGTGATGGTTGGAACCGTCCACATGATGTCACCGACATCGTCCGAATAACCGACCCGCATGTCACCACGCGTAGTTGGCGTGGACAGCGGACCGACTTCGGTGGACAACGGTGTGATCTCCGCTCCCTCACCCAGCATGTTGCGTTGCACTGCGGCGTTAAAAGCGATGTCATCGGCTGACCATTCTGGCAAACCGATCTTCTTGATGTGCTCATAGGCCGCTTCGGCGATCGGGCGGTTACCGTGGTGCGGTGCCGCGTAGCCAAGCACGCGACGTTGCACAGTCGTCTCGGTGGCCATAGCCGCAGCCTGGGAAATCGTATTGCCAATTTCAAACAGGTCACGCACAGAGGCAAAGCTTTCATCGCGGAAGTAGTACCAGACAGCTGCCTCACCTGGCACGACATTGGGCTGAGCGCCACCGTTACTGATGATGTAGTGAGAGCGCTGACTCAAGGGCAGATGCTCACGGCGCATATTCCAGGCATAGTTCATCAACTCAACGGCGTCCAGTGCACTGCGCCCGGCCCAGGGAGCACCAGCGCCGTGGGCGGTGCGTCCCTGAAAGGAATATTCAACCGACACCATGCCGTTGTTTCTGGCATCACCCCAGGAAGTATTCAGGTCACGACCGACATGCGTAAAGATCACCGCATCCACATCATCGAACAGACCATCGCGTACAAAGTACGCTTTCGTCGCCAGCAGTTCCTCGGCGATTCCGGGCCACAACATCAGGCGTCCGGGAATGCCATTGGCAATCATGGCTTCCTTGACGGCCAGGGCCGCTGCCACCATGGCGGGCATGCCGGAATTGTGGCCTTCACCATGACCGGGGGCGCCGGGTACCAGTGGTTCAATATCAGCCACTCCGGGTTTTTGCGACAACCCCAACAAGGCATCGATATCACTACCCAGGGCAATGGTTGGACCGCTATCACCCCAGGTGGCTTTCCATGCTGTCGGTATACCGGAGATGCCAAACTCGATCGCAAAGCCGTTTGCTTCGAGAATGCCGGTGATGTATTCGGATGTGCGGTACTCCTGAAAGCCGGGTTCGGCAAAACTGAAGATGGAATCGACCATTTCCTGTACCAGCTTGCTTTGGCCTTCAACGCTCTGAATAACAGTCTGTTCCAGTGGTGTGAATTCCTGAGCGTGGCTGGCGGCTGCTGGCAACATGGCGAGCATTGCGCTGGCTAGAGTGTTTCGAACTGCCGGCATGCATACCGGCTTGTGACGCAAGAACATGGTGAATCCCTCTAATAACGTGGCTGATTTGGGTCACAGCTGTTGGCAGGTGACTGAATTTCGCGGCTAGCGAGTACTCTGAAACGCACAGACTGTGCCAGTCTTCAACGATCGCCCACTGGCCCACGCTAAAAATGCAGGCAAGATGGCGCATTATTGGCCGACTGTGCACAAATGGCCGCTCACCTGTCTGAAAGTCATTGTTCTCATTGGCTTTTTTATGTGCGGGCAAGGTACTCGCCTGCGCCTGACAAGCCCGGAGTCTGGGTAATTTGCAATTACCCGGGAGGGTAAGCTCGAATCAGGTAATGCGATTAGACACGATTACAGGCATTGCTTGCACTATGCCTAGGCGAAAGTCGGCGGTGGTGGCGATGTCAGTGCAAAACAGTGCAGAAAGACTGCGTCGGGGTCGCTGACAGTCAATGGCAGCGTACCGAAAACGCTACAAGCATGAGGAGGCGCACAGCGCGCGCAGGCGAGGTAGAAACTACCACATTCAGGGCATGAATCCCGTCCTTGAGACTCACTCCCTGAATGCGATAAGAGGCGAAATTCGCTGGATTGAGGTTCAGATCCTGCCGCGAATGGTTTCGATAATTTCACGCGCATTGTAGTTATCGTCACCTTCCTCTTCGCGCATGACAACCTCGAGCGTTGTGGAAAAATATTGGCTCTCGCCAACGCTGCGCATTTCTGTGCTGGCAAAGCCGGGGCTGGTAGTTGTACGACAGCCGAGCAAACCGCAACTGGTTGCGGTGTGAGTCGTTTGAGTGACTTGCACCGAATCTCGCCCACTGTCGCCCAGCTCAATCGTTTCGCGCGAAGCCACACTGAAGTAGTCGTAGTCCTTCTGTACGGTCAACTCGGCAGCGCGAAGCAAGGCATAATCCTGCACCGTAGCCAATTCTGTACTGTTGTCACCAACAAATGTGACACTGTAGCGATCAGATGAGATGGCGCGCTCGGAATAGCCCTCCGCCCCCGGGCCGTCAGCCGGACTGTAATCAACGCCAGAACTGGCGCAAGCCCCCAATAGCAGTGCTGTTACCAGCAGCGAGCCCAGTTTGCTGATCCCGAACCTGTTCACGCGGTAGCCATTAGCGGCACTCGCGGTACCTTGTGTCGTCGTCTGTAGCAATTCAATACTCATAGTCACTCCTTGATTGTCACTCCTTGGTGGTGATTGAAATTTTGCCTGGTTCAGCTGACTGTCGTACGAACTAGCGAACGTAGCTTGTCACTCGACATCTGAAACTTCGCCGCCGCTGAGGCCAGGCGACTCGCCAGATCGATACTGGAGACGGCTTTCACCGACTGCCTGAGATTGCTCACAGCTGTCTTGTCTGCCTGTTGCAGCTCTGCCAGCAATTCCAATTCCGACATCTCGCTGACCTTGTTGCGCAGCGAGCGATAGCAGCTGCGGCTTTCTGCGAC
Source organism: uncultured Pseudohongiella sp. (assembly GCA_964592245.1). GTDB lineage: Bacteria > Pseudomonadota > Gammaproteobacteria > Pseudomonadales > Pseudohongiellaceae > UBA9145. The sequence goes on from CAZQFA010000006.1 coordinate 53,837, forward strand.
CAGTCGGCATCCCTGCGTTTCCGCTTTCGACTTCACCTTTCCCGCCGCATCCAGATGACGATGAATTGAATGTCTGAGTTTTGCGGTATCGCCGATGGCGCGCCGCACATGTGGATCATGTATGGTGCTCATCGCGGCTTGCAGCAATTCAGCACTCTCCCGTAACAAACAGTTCACTCCTTGTGAAATTTCTACGTCGTCACCCGGCGTGTGCTGGTTTTCATCAGATTCGAATACTCGCATGAATCATTGATCCCAATTGCTAAGTGATTGCGTGTTGATAAGGTTAATTCCTCGCATTCTGTTCAGCCCCGTCAACATCCATGTTGAGCAGTTGGAACTCCGTTCCCGCGCGACTGCGTTTGCCGTCGAGGCATGACATCCCGGTCACTCATCACACGTTGATACTTGCTGCTCGGCGGCGACTGCTCATGCTTTCCAGCAGCACAGTCCTGCTGTGAATTTTTCTCAATTGCACAACCGCTTTGGCGGTAGCGCCGAGCCTTTGCATCTTTGTGTAACTTATCCCTGTACAGATATATTCAAACCCCATGCCAACCTGTAACATGGCCTGATCATGCTGCTTTGCAGGCATCCAGGCAGCGCGCCACCCCGAACCAGTGGAAAGTTTTACCCGCTCGAATGTCATTTTTACATGCGGGTGACAACACAGTGGAAGTGACAAAAACATCAGGAAACACAGCGTGCAGGAAATCCACCTATACCACTGCATTGAGGACTCTGAACTGGCGACAACGCTGGCAGACGTCGCGCAGACTCAGAACATTGCACTCGTCGATTGTGCCAACGCCGACAACTGGATTGAAGAATCAAGCTCCTTGCAGCCTGAGATCGTCATCGTTCAGGTAGACGATTTTTGCGACCAGCATTTACAACAATTCCAGGCCAGTAACCTCACGCAAAGCAGTGATGTCATCTTCATCAGCCATGGTGAACCCAATCCAGCCATCGATGCAGCGATGTCAGCAGGCGTGACTTTCCATCTGCGTTTTCCTATCGATGTCGAATATCTGACGGACCTGATCGTCGACCTGAAACAGGAATACGGCACCGAACAATTCGATTCCGAGAAAGTCATCACTTCCCGGCTTGATCAGTTTGGTTTGCTGCTCGGCTCCTCCAAACCCATGCGCAAGCTTTACCGACTGGCGCGCAAAGCGGCCTCATCGCACGCCAGCGTGTTCATTATCGGCGAGAGCGGCGCCGGCAAGGAGCTGGTGGCCAACTCAATACATTTGCTCAGCGACCGGGCTGACAAACCTTTCGTCAGCATTAATTGCGGGGCGATAAGTCCGGAGCTCATTGAAAGTGAATTGTTTGGTCACGTCAAAGGTGCTTTCACTGGCGCTACGGATACCCGGGAAGGCGTATTCGAATATGCCGATGGCAGCACACTATTTCTGGACGAAGTCACCGAGATGCCGGTGGACCAGCAAGTGAAGCTACTTCGTGTTCTCGAAAGCGGGGAATTTCGCAAAGTTGGTAGCGAAACTGTACAGAAGTCCAATATTCGTATCATCGCTGCCACCAACAGAGAACCGGCGGATGCTATAAAGCAGGAACTATTCAGAGAGGACCTGTATTTTCGTTTAGCGCAGTTCCCGATTAAAGTCCCGCCACTGCGTGACCGGGGTGATGATCTTGTAGAGCTGGCAAGGCATTTTCTCGCCTACCGTAATGCCGAAGAGAAAACCAATACCGAGATCAGTGTTGATGCCCTCAAGAAAATCACTTCCCATGCCTGGCCCGGCAATGTACGTGAGTTAAAGCACACAATCGAACGCGCTTACATTCTGGCTGACAACACAATTGGTAGCGAACATATCGTCCTTGAAGATCCCTTTGAAACCCCGGAAGAGACAGCGAATATACCCGCTGGCATGACGCTGGAGGAAATTGAGAAACAAACTATTCTGAAAACTCTGGCAGCTAACGATGGCAACAAGAAAGAAACAGCGACGCAACTGGGGATCAGTGTAAAAACACTCTACAACAAACTCGAAAAGTACACCGACGGCGCTGAAGATCTTCGGTAGACAAAAAAGGGGGCGCATGTGCGCCCCTTGAGTCGACCTGGAGTGATTTGCTTAACCCACTTAAGCGCTTACCTCCATGTACATCATTCTTTTAGCCAGAACACTTGTTAGCAGTTCTGGTCCGTAACATCTTCGCAGGCATCTTCAATAGCATTGCCCGCATCAGTTGCTGCATCACTTACCTCGTCGGCAGCATTGCGAGCGGCGTTCTGGGCGGAACCTGCGGCTTCGTCAATGTTCTCGCCAAAACGTTCAGCCGGACCGTCCGGTTCGCAGGCGGCAAGCGCCAGAATTGTCAGTGAATAAAATGCAATTGCACGTATCATCTTTGTCTCCTTACTGGTCTAAATTAACATCATGTTAAATTGAGTGAGTGCAGTGACCCGATCAGTCCAACCACCGGCGATGAAGTCCGTCTCATCGTCTTCCCTGGTCCTCCGTGACAAACTCATCTTCCGGATGAGCTTCGTGTCTCAGCACGAAAGGAAGTGGCAGCAAGAACATCCTTGACCCTGATCGAGATCGCTAAACCGGCGGTTCACCTCTTAAAGCTCGCGCGAGCAGTGAAACAAGAAACAGAACGATAAAGATGAAGAACAATATCTGCGCTATTCCCGTTGCTGCACCGGCTATGCCTGTAAATCCAAACAAGCCAGCCACAATGGCGATAATAAAAAATGTCAGCGCCCAAGTTAGCATCTTTCCTCCCAGGACAATCCAGTCCGTTGGTGAACATTTTTTCGACGTTCGCAATTTGCGTTGCGATTACCGTGCCAATTCTTGTCAATGTGCTTTATAACGCCATCTGCTGCGCCTTTCAGCCAATCAGTAGACACGCAGATGCGGCATGTCAGACCGCCTGGCAGCGCACCATCAGGCAAAAATTACACGTGGTGGTGAATTTTTTTCCGAATGAAAAACTATCCTGATCTTGCATCAGCCTGGCATCGCAAAAAGCAGCACATGCTCTAACTGTAAAAATATTACAGCTCACAAAGTGTCGATAAATACAACGGAGAAACGAAAACCAACGTTGACTGTTGCGTCGTATAGATGACAACAGAAGTCATAGCGAGACTTATTCAGACATAAGCAGTTGCCTATTACTGCTTACTACCTCTAGACTAACCGGTAGATAGGAAGTGATTTGAGCCAGCGTGCAATATTTCTGTAGTCAGTCTGCAGCACCAGCCAAAGTGACTGACGCTCTATGGCACAAATCAAACTTGCTACCGACAAGCAATGGATGCTGCAGGTGGCCTGATGACAAGGAATATGAAGTCGACTAGCCTATGAATTCTTCACTCGTCGTTCCAAGCGCGGAGCACAAGCCGGTTCGGGCAGTTATGAACTGTCTGTTACTGGTACTGGCATTAATTGCCTCGTCACTTGCTTCTCCAGTTGTATTCGCACAGCAGCAGGATACCGCTCCTGCAGATGCTTCTGCCAATTCAACCTCCGGTGATCCAACGCCAGACATTGAGCCCACGGTAGTCAGCGCACCTGAATACAATGATCCATTGATAGGTATCAACCGTGCTGTTTTTGCCTTCAATGATGCCGCCTATCGCTACGTCGTTATCCCCCTCAGCAATGGCTACATCGCCGTTGTACCTTCACCAGTGCGCACCAGCGTGACGAATGTGTTCAACAACATCAAGATGCCGGTGTATCTGGTTAACAATCTGCTACAGGGTCGACCTGAACATTCTTTACGTAATCTCGCCCGCTTCGGTATCAACTCTACGCTCGGTTTGCTCGGTCTGTTCGACGTCGCCAATGACTGGTTTGAACTGCCACCTGCACGGACCGGCCTGAACGACACTCTGGCCAGCTGGCAAGCCGGCTACGGTATCTATCTTGTGTTGCCTTTTCTGGGACCTTCCGATGTACGTAATAGCATCGGCCGCATCGGTGACCAATTTCTCAATCCAATCAACTACCTCTCTGCGGAGCAGGATCAAATGGTGTTACAGGGTATCGACAATGTGAACGGATTTGCCCCTGTAGCCAGTCGCTATCTGGAACTGCGGGCTGAATCCGATGATCCTTACCTGTTCTTCAGGAACATGCACTTACAGGGCATAATCAGAGATGCCGAGTACCAAGAGAATTAAACACACTCAGCGCTTGATTCTCAGTCACCCAAGACTGGTACTGAGCCTGTTCCTCATTCTGGCTATCGGCTTTGGCTGGCAGGCACAGAATTTCGAAGTCGATGCCTCGGCTGAAACTCTGCTCACTCGCGACAACGAACACTACATCAACACACAGTTGGTGAACCGGGAATTCTCTCCGGACGAGTTTATCCTGATCGCCTACAGGCCGCAGTCACATGCACTGTTTTCGCAGCAGACCTATGATGATATTGCGTCCCTTAGCGACTCCTTGCTAGAGCTCGACAGAGCCAAGTCGGTACAGTCCATCCTTACTGTGCCACTGCTCTCTGCACAGAGTGGTGACCTCAGCGCATCGTCAGAGTTGAGCGCACTCACACTGGAGAACGGCGACTACTCAAATGAAGAACTGAGCGAGATATTTGCCGGCCATCCATTGTTTGAAGACTTGCTGATTGATGCCGATCAAACCGCTACTGCGATTCAACTCACCTTCACTGCCAATGAAGAACTCCAGCGCTTGCACAACGCGATCATCGATATCCAAAGGCAGTTACTGGATGGCGATTTAACACCGGAACAAGACGCCGAACTGGATCGTCTGCAAGCGCAAGTAGAGCCTGTTCAGGAAGCGCTGAATGCACAGCGTAATGATGAAATTGCCCGGATCAGGCAGATTGTTTCTGCCTATGAAGACCGTGCCGATGTGTTTCTGGGAGGTACCCATGTTCTCGGTTATCAGTTGATTCAGATTATTTCTGATGACCTGACACTGTTTGGCGTGGCCATAGGCTTGATGATCTGTATTGTCCTGGCAAGCATTTTCAGACACCCGCGCTGGGTAATTATTCCCGTTGTTTGCTGCACCTGCAGCGTGTTGATCACCATGGGGCTGCTGGCGATGCTGGATTTGAAAGCGACGGTTATCTCCGCGAATTTCATTGCTTTGCAGCTGATACTGACTCTGGCCATCGTCGTACACCTGATCGTGCAATATCGACAGACCAGTCGCAGCGAACAAAACCTGTCCTCTACTGAATTGGTTGCTGCCACGATGGATGCCAAGGTAGCACCCTGCCTGTTTGCGGGACTTACAACCTCCGTTGGCTTTTCCTCGCTTCTTCTCAGCGGCATTCAGCCGGTGATTTCTTTTGGCTACATGATGATTCTGGCGATGGCTATATCCATCGTTGTGAGTCTTATTCTGTTTCCGGCGATGATGGCAATGTTTGATCAGGAAAAGAACGAATCAAAAAGTCGGCTGACTGCCAGATTGGTAGCAGGTCTCGGCAAGCTGACAGTCGCCTATCCATTGTTGCTTGGACTCGCTTCAGTAGGCTTTTTTGTGTTGTTGGCCGCAGGCATTTATCGTCTTGATGTTGAAAACAGTTTTCTGGATTATTTCGACGATGACACGCAAGTTCACCGGGAGCTAACGTTTATTGATCAGGAGTTCGGCGGCTCTACACCGCTGGATATTGTTTTTCATTATGACAAAGAAGACGATGAGTCAGACCTGGTCCTGACAGCTGAGACAGTGCAATTGATGCAGCAGGTACAGGAGCGTCTGCGCGCTCGCGAGGGAGTCGGCAAAACCCTGTCGGTTGTAAATTTCACCGAGGTGGCGCGCGAAATGAATGGCGACAGGCCGCTTACAGAGTATGAATTATCGACACTCTATTATCTGATGGAAGATAGCCTGCGTGAAAGTCTGCTGGGTTCATTCCTGTCTACCGAGAATGAAGAGGTCCGTATCAGCTCACGTATACAGGATGCTACTCCGGGCTTGAATCGTGCCGATCTGATCACGGGCATCAGAGCCGATTTGGATGAACTTCTGCCCGAATCCGCTGATGTACGCATGACCAATTTGTTCGTGCTTTATCAGGATGTGCTGCAGAAACTGTTTCGCTCGCAGATACTCACTTTGAGTCTCGTGTTTGCTGTCTTGCTGATAACATTCGCTATCATCTTCCGCTCTATTCGCATCTCACTGCTGGCCATAGTGCCGAATGTCTGTTCAACACTGGCGATACTGGGGGTCATGGGTTGGTTGGGCATACCTCTCGATCTGATGACGATAACCATCGCTGCCATCGCCATGGGTATCGCAGTGGATGATACAATCCACTACATACATCGATATCAGGAAGAGCGAGAAAAAGGCAGTACAAGTAAGGCAATAACACAGACTCACAACAGTGTAGGCTATGCGATCGTCTACACGTCGTTTATCGTCATCGTCGGATTCTCCTTGCTGAGTTTTTCCGACTTTGTGCCCAGCATTTATTTCGGCTTACTGACCGGGGTAGCCATGTTCATGGCGCTGTTCAGCAATCTGACATTACTGCCGGTAATGCTGTCGCACTGGCTTCCGGGCAAAAGCGAGCAACAGCGTGCGTAGCCAATTCTCCCGCAGTCGCAATTGCACTGTAAATTACAGGTCGAAACAAAAAGCCACCAGCCATCAAGGCCGGCAGCTTTTCCAGTGGCATCAGAAGTTATTCGCCGGTAATAGTGAAGTTCGCCACATTGGAGAATACGTCGATTGCGCCCTCTGCGTTATAGGGCTGCACTGCAACGTAGAAAGCAGAGCCAACGGGCAACTCTCCAGAAATTGCTCGCAGGGAACCCACATCCAGGGTGCTAATCGGAGTGGGATCGGGATAAGGAGCGTAGTAGAAAATATAGCCTGTCGCACCGGCGTATTCTGACCAGGAGATGCTTAGCTGCGTACCCGATACTTCCACCGCCAGGGTAATGGCTGGGGTGGTTGTCCCGAGCGTCACAAATGTCGCATCAGTAGCGTGCTCGGCAATAAAACTGGCCAGGGCAGCAACGCTCGCATAGACGCCAGGCGCTGCGGCATCCCCACAGGCCGGGCCGGTATCGGTGCCACCAAAGCTGACGATGCCGACTTGCACGTAGGTGCCGTTTTGCGCAACTACCAGCGGACCACCGCTATCGCCCTGACAGGTGTCAGTGGTGTCGTTTGTATCCAAACCGCCAGCACAGATCATATTGCCAGTAATACTGGCGCCATAGGCAGTGACGCAGTCTTCTGTCGAAACAATTTGCTGCAAGGCCTCAAGAAGTGAATTGGCAGGGTCCGTTGATTCATTTTCCGCGTTGACCAAGGTGGCGCCCCAACCCATGATCTTCGCCTCTGTTCCTGCCGCGACTGCCGAGCCTGACGCCAGTAGCTGTACAGGTGTCAGGTCAACTGCTGCGGTCAGTTCCACCAGCGCAATATCATAGTCATCAGAGTTCGGACTGGTCTCCCGGTCAGGCTGATAGCTGGGATGCACGATGATCTGACCAATAGCGCCAGTAATGGCGTTGGCGCCAAGTGGAGACACCGTATCCGAGCCGAGAATGACATTGGAATTGGCACCTGTTTCGATATCTACCGCGGTGCTGTCGTCATTGAGAAAGCAGTGCGCTGCCGTCAGAATCCAGGTCGGTGAAATAAGACTGGCGCCGCAATATTGCTCGCCGAATTCATCGGCGAGAAATACCATCCAGGGGTAGTTGGAAACCGACCCTGCCGAGCCATTGATAATTGCTGCAGAATCGCTGGTTCTGCCAGAAGTTTGCAATTCTTTGGCGAACACAGACTGATAACTTGTAAACACAATAACGAATGACAGTATAAAGCCGAATTTTTTCATGATGACCCTTGATGACCCTTGATGACCCTTCTCGGTAGCTAGCGACGACTAATCCTGATCGGAGATATTAACCAGTCGTGCAAGATCATAGTACTAATTTCTTAGTACATCACCTAAAGAGTCACGCTTTGGATCTGGAAATGATCCAGGGAAGGAATACTATTGAAAAACCGCAATCATCCAGGCTCAGCCGACAGGATAAGTCATGGGCAAAATGCTATAGGCAGCGACTATTGCAGTGGTGCCAAGGCAAAGGCCGTTAAAGTCGTCCCGGAAGGTATCAAGACAACTTGCTGCCCTGCCAACATGAAAGTCATGGCCGCTGCCCCCCAGATACGGGAGCCAGTCTGGTAATGCCAGAGGTTATCACCGTCTGCAGCAGAAAATGCCATAAAGTTACCTTCATGATCACCAGCAAATACAAGACCGCTTGCGGTGCTCATTACGCCCCCAAAAGTCGGTGATGGGTAAGTAAATTCCCAGCGCAAGTCGCCTGTATGAACATCAAGCGCTCGCAGCGCACCGTAGCCCTGTTCCCCATCGATATAGACCACACCACCAAAATTTGAAACACCCGGCTCATTAGCCGGTGCTTCAGGCACATAAGTCGCACAGGTTTCACGGGCTGTCAGTATAAAAAGATTCAGTCCCGGGTAGAACGAAGGCGGCATAAAATTAGTGCTTCCCCAGGGGTCCGGGACACAGCCCTCACTGCCATCGTTCAAGACAACAGGCCGACCGTCGACATCAAGCTCCCTGGCCCAACTGGTGGCTGTAAAAGGCTTGCCGAGCAGCAGCTCACCCGTAACCCGATCCAGCACATAGAAAAAACCATTGCGATTACCGACCATCACTACCCGGCGCGGTTCGCCCTGCCACTCAATGTCTGCCAACACTGGCATATGATTGGAATCCCAGTCATTCAAATCGTGTGGCGTGAACTGGTAGTGCCATCGCAACTCGCCACTGTCCAGATCGAGCGCCACCAGAGAGTTACTGTAGAGATTGTCGCCCGGTCGCTGGTCCCCATAGTAGTCAGGGTTGGGATTACCCACTCCCCAGTAGATGAGATTCAGATCCGGATCAAAACTGCCATTCATCCAGGTGCCACCACCTCCGCCCGCCAATACAGCAGGATCATCTGGCCAGGTCTCACTACCCGGCTCTCCCGGCCCGGGAATGGTGTTAAAGCGCCAGAGTCGAGCACCGGTTTGTGGATCATAAGCATCGATAAAGCCTCGCGTCTGATATTCACCACCCGAAATACCGACAATCACTTTGTCATCGACAACTAACGGTGCAAGAGTTGCTGCATAACCGGTCTTGTAATCGGCGAGCGTGACATCCCACAGGATCTCGCCACTGCGACGGTCAAAGGCCAGTAAATGGGCATCCAGTGTGACCATATAGAGACTGTTACCCAGCATGCCAAAACCACGGTTTACTGGCGCGCTGGCACCGTATGTCAGGTCATCCGGCAAGTCCCGGCGGTATTGCCAATACGTTCTGCCGGTACGCGCATCAATCGCCCAGGCATGATTATTGGATCCTGTGACATACAGCACGCCTTCATCAACCAGAGGGGTAGTTTCAAAACCACGACCACGCGTTGTCGTGCCAGTCTGAAATGTCCAAACCGGGCGCAGCTCATGGACATTGTCAGGTGTGATCTGCATTAACGGGCTATGACGAGTACCACTATAATCTCCGGAATACGTCAACCACCTTTCCGGGTCAGCAAAGCCAGCAAGCAAGTCTTCGTAGGTCGGCCCCGCTTGTTGCGCCGCGGCCAGTGTCGGCAGTGCTGTCCAGATCACTGTCAGCAATACCCGTCGCATTGCAGAATTCATTGGCTGTCTCCGTCACGCTCTGTGCGAATAAAGTTCAAAATATCGAGCAACTGCTGACGGGACAGCATTGCTTCATCGAAGGCGGGCATCAGTGACACTTCTGGCCGGACTAATGTGGAAATGTGGCTTTGCTGTATCGCCAGTAGCTGTTGCTCACGGCTCACTAGCTGTACCGAAAAGGCATCAATGTTTCGTAGCACTCCTGTCACATGGTTACCGTCGGTGGTTTCAATTTCGACCGTGCGGTAGTCAGAAGACACGTTGGCATTCGGCTGCCGTACGGCCAATTCGATGGCCGCAAGCGTTTGCCTAGAGAGCAATTGGGTCAGCGCAGGACCCAATATTCCGCCGCGACTGCCAACCCGGTGACATTCAGCGCAGAGTTGGCCGAACATTTCACGCCCTCTGTCAGAATCGCCAGCGGGCAGCTCGGCAACACCTCGTTGTGCAATACTGCGAAGGTAGGTGACCAACATCCACAATTCTGTGTCCGTATAATCATGGGGCGGCATGATTGTGCCGGGCACACCGTCACGAATTGTCGTGAACAAGGCTTGATCACTTCGCACCTGATCAGCTCCCAACAAGGTCAGATCAGGAGCATCAATGCTGTCTATGCCACGCGCATCCGCACCATGACAGGTAGCACACTGGGCACGAAACAATGCGGCACCGGCATAGCCAGCGCGCGCATCATTGGCAAGCGGATTCACTTCCTGAGCAATGACGTCTCGACAGATTAACGCCAACAAAGTGATGAACGCCAGCTGAGCCAGCGCCCGGACGGGATTGCGGTGTCGGATAGAACTGTAAGCCATGAAAGTGTCAGCGATGTTCAGGTTAGCCCCTGTTTTGCTCAGGGCGTAACCGTGACTGTCACGTTTTCATAACTAAACAGAGAACCGTCGCTGGCAACACCTCGCAAGACATATTCCCCAGGCTCAGAGAAGGTTACGCTGGCCTGCCAGCGATTGTTCTCCGGGGGTTCAGGTATCGTATACGGGGGCGACCATGGCGAATTGGCATAGACCCTGGTATCAGTATAGGTCTTCATTTGCGTCGGTGTAAAAGTGGCGACATCTGCGGGTCCGCGATAGACGATCCAGGAAAAGCGCAACCCCGGCCCGGAGGCAGCGACGATAGACGATGGCGGGCGGTAGATGCCAGCCGGCGTGCTCGGCGGCTTCCGGCTGGAACGTGCGGGGAAGTCGTCAGGGTCGTTAGCATGAACGGCCAATTGTAAAGGCTCGCCTACTCTCGCGCGCAAATAGTTATCGCCCTCTACTGTAAGTTGCGGAGCAATATTGTCACGCAACCGATCATCAAGCGAACCGAATGCCCCGCCTACTTCTGTTGAAATTACTTGCGGGTCGATCCGGTAGTCTGCCAGAAGGCTGCCATAAGCACGCGCCGAATGCTGTTGCGCATTCAATGTCCAGACCAGTTCCTTGTCACCAAAATCGGCGGGGACGTCGATCGTGAACAGGAACGGATTGCGACGCGGATAAAAATGCGTTGGTTGTCCCATATCGGCAATCTCAGCCACATAGGCCGATTTTTCCAAGTCATCCAACTCTCCAGCCTCCACGATCTGGAAATAATTGTCGGGACCTACCGGTACATCAAATTGCTGCTGCCAATTGGAATTCATATAGCCAAAAAACAGTTTGTAAGTGCCGTCATCATTCGGCCACCAGCCTTCAAAGGCAGGGGATAATAGTTCACCAAAGTTCACCATGCGCCGCTCCTGAGCGAAGCCGGTGGTGCCAGTGATCAACATTAGAAACGTGGCCAGCATCAAGACCAGACGGGACGTAAGAGACTGAGTACTTCTATAGTTCATGACCGACTCCTAGTCTTCACTGCCTGATGCCTGATATTCCGGAACCGGTGCCCAGCACAAGGGGCATCCGACATCGTATTCATTGCGATTTGCCAGGTATTCTCGACGTTCGGCCATTTCCGCCTGAAACTGTTCTTCCGTCATGGTGACCGAATAGCCCAGATCAATGAACATATTGGAAACGGAACGACGGCCACCGCCAGCCCAATTTCGCGGATCGGCGAGATTGGGATTGGCGTCAGTCGTATCCATATAAGCAATGGTATGCAGAACCGTACCTTTTGGCAGTAATGGTGCACGGTCTTCTTTGTAAATGTACTGCTTTACCCAATTGTGGTCATAGCCCACACAATTCAGCGTGAAGATATTGTGGCCCCAGATCGCTTCCAGGCACATACGCACACCAGGGGCATGCAGGTGTGGCTCGAATGCCATGATCTTGGTGTGTTCCTGCAGCACAACATAGTTATGCAATTCCTGATTCGCCTTGTCCGGCAACACATCCAGATCGATACCATTACCTGTTCGCGGACCACGCTCGGAATACTCCGGTTCATAGCCACGTGGGAAGAAAGTAATACCAAATTCCAGATGGCCGGTTGTTTCACGGCCATTGGAATGCAAATGCGCTGCACTCAGGTGCAAAGCCGAGTTGGCCTGCAAGAGTCGCCCTGCTGATTCAGGGAACACATCCGCGTTGCGGCCAACTTCATGAATAGGCCAGCTTACTGTGGTGTCAGGCAGTACGTAGCTGCCATCATCACTGAGCACTCCACTCTGATAAGTCATATGGTGAAAGATATAGCGCCCGCCGACGGTTTCGGTGCCTGAGTCGGCCGGTATGTCATTCAACTCACGCACTTCGATGGATTTCACATAGCGGTCTTCAGACAAACCGGTGGGCACGACACCAAGGTCGCCCCACCAATCCGGGCCAACTCCCGGGCGCGTCATATCCGGACCGCGCAATACCAGATCGGGTTGTCCGAGTGTCCAGTCATTGCCTTCGCTAAACTCCAAAGGTTCCGGGTCCAGATCAGGGTTGCCTCGCAGGGCACCGTTTCTGGCCCAGGCCTGAATCATCGCCAGCTCTTTGTTGGACAAGGAATAATCGCTCTCAAAGCCCTCGGCAATACCGATGTCTTTTTCAACAAACCACGGCGGCATGGCGCCCATCCGGTCACGAATGGCTGTGCGGTACATGATCACCGGCGCCCAGGGACGAACCTCTTCGTAGGTCATGAAAGACATGGGCCCGCCGCCACCAGGCCGGTGGCATTGCTGGCAACTATCCTGCAGTATCGGCGCAATATGCTCAGCGTAGTTAACTTCACTGGCCGCCATACCCCAATCTTCAATGTCATAGTAATGCGGCTCATGATTGGCGATGCTGGCATCGTGGGGCTGCGCCAGCACTGGCGAAGCGATTGGCAGCAGGGCTGCAACTACGGCAAGTAGTACTGGATGGCGTGGAAATAAAGACTGGCATTTGCCAGAAATGAATGACGAACTGGCTAAGCTGAGCGGCATGGCAGATTCCCCTGTTGCTTTTGTTATCAGAGATCTCTCCGGGTCAGGCGTCACCTTGCAGATGCCTTCCCGAATTTATAATGACTCCACGATAATCTTATTTTTACCGGGTTGGAAGAAATAGCTGTTACAAATAAATCTGGAAGCTGCAAGCCCCAACTTTACTGGCTTACAGTCGGTGTAAAATATTCTGGAGGCGTCCAGATCGCACTATTTAGCGCAAGCATCCCGGTGGCCTTGCTGGCGATACTCGGTCGGAGTCTGGCCAAATTGGCTTTTGAAAACACCGTTGAACGAAGACAGGGTGGAAAAACCCACCTGATAGGCGACGGTAGAAACAGGCAAATCTGACGCAATTAGCAGTCGGCTGGCTTCAGCCAGTCGATAGTGATTCAGGAATTGATTGAAATTGCGAAAGCCCATCTCGCTATTGATCGATCTGCGTAAATCTGCCTCCGTGATGGCCAGCAAGTTCGCCAGATCGGCAATAGTGAAACCATGCTTGGAAAAGAGCTGCTCTTCCTCCATCTGTGCAATTATTCTGGATGCCACAGCGCTTTGATACTGCTCCAACCCGTCTTTCATCACCTGACCAGTGATGGCGCCAGCACTCGGTATTGCTGGTGCCGGGCCTTTTACGCCGGCTCCAACGAACAATTCGAAAAGATCAGCATGACGGCGCAGAATCAGGAGGTTGAAGGCCAGTAACAGAGCAAATATGTAGACAGCATTGACGATCCCCGGCAAGGCAAGGGGCACAAAACTCATGCCTTCCAATAACATCCTGCCGTAAACCAGCAACCCCGACAGCAATCTCGGAATGATAAAGAGCAGCGTGCTGATCACAAAAAAGACTCGCAGGGTCCGCCGATTCTCCAACAAATCCGTGCGATATCCCTGCATCGTGTAATGTGCAGCCATGACGGCATAGTAAATCAATATGGCCAATGGCACGATGTAAACCATCACCAGCACCAAGTCGGATGAGACAGTCGCGCGATTGAAAACGAGGCTTCCGGCCAGCCCGCGAAATAGCACGAAATACGCCAACAGAATCCAGTCAACAGGTTTCATCCTGGCTTCATCCAGAAACAGGTACCGGGCGATCGCATAGAGCACAATAGGCGTCAACAACGAGATGGCATAGAGACTGCGAGCCACAGGGCTTCCCAGTGCCGAATGCTGATAACCGACGTAGCATATAAGGCACAGAAACAGCAGCATGAACAGCAGCCCCGAGCGGGTTCTGTGATGCAGCAGAAAATAGAGACAGGTCATGACAAGTTGGGAGATTGCCAAGAGAATGAAACTGTCATGAATCGCTTGCATAGGTCGGATTGAGGCTTCTGCCCCTTATTATTGTTAGCGTTCAGAAAAATAACGCGCATCGACTGTCGATACCATAGTTTTTCATCATTGCTCGTTGCAATCAGCGATTATGGTGTAGCTAAGACCGGCAGACGTCGCTGTAAAATAAATCTGTTAGTAAAATCTGTTGACGATAAGCGGAGATCGCGTAAAGTTGATCTGGATAGCCCTACAGGGATGCAGATACCTGATGGGCTACCTACAATGCTTCTGGTCGATTTGCTATCACCAAGTATTGTATAAAGACTAATGTGAGCCCCTTTTCTGGTTGTTCGAGGCGGTCTCATGTACTCAACAATAAGAATCGGAGTTCATCATGAGCAACAATCCGAAGTTTTCCTTACGCAAAGAGTTTTTCATTTCCTCCTCAGTCGCTGTTGTCTTAAGTGCCGCTGTGTTATTGACTCAGTCCGATCTGGTTTTTGCCCAATCCAGCAATTTCCAGGGTGGTAGTCCTGAAGTCAGCGCCACACCGGACATGCGAAATATTCGTATTTTGTTTCCAGCAGGGGTACGTTCGTCCTGGCACGCGCATACTTGGGGGCAATTGCTGATGATCGAAGAAGGCATTGGCCTGCATCAGATTCGCGGTCGCGTTATCGAAGAATTTCACCCCGGCGAGCCGTTCTGGACACCCGCAGGCGTTGAGCACTGGCACGGCGCTCACCCGGATGTGGACGCGCACCAGCTGACTATCTATGAAGGTGATGTCGAGTGGTTGGATCCTGTTACTGACGAACAGTATATGGGTGTGCGGACCAGACCGATGAGTCGCTCATCCAACTAAAAATCCTCGTTTCAGTAACAGCACAAGGTGGCGGTTTGAGCATTTAATGGCTTCTGTAAAACACTTGCTGTCCTAAGCGCAGTGAGTGACTCCGCCCACCATTGCGCTGTAATTTCCCATTCTTTGCTCTTTCTTTGCGCCTTCTTTGCACTTTCTTTG
>CAZQFA010000006.1:69318-86292 GCA_964592245.1 uncultured Pseudohongiella sp.
TCTTTTGCTTTTTTATGACCACGTGACTCTGCATCCAGTCGAATCCCATTCTTTGTCCAAATTCGCGTCAATGGTCAGGCGCAAGTATCTTGAAGTTGACGAGTGCTGGCAAAGTCATACTCCCAAAACCATAACAAGCCACCCGAATAATAACCGTCAGAATAGTGACTAACAATTCGGACAAAGCAGTCAGGGTAGCCGTCCCGCGTCTGACCGCTGGCAGCTTGCATACTATTGCCAGGTCCGGAGTCCGATTTCATCCAGCAGTGCATACCCGGTAGCCTGCCGACGCAAGGGATAGCCGATTTGCCTGTTCGTATGCAACTTAAAGAGAATCATGTTTACTGGTGATTCAGGGCTTCTACTTGATCTATTGCCCGCCAGAATCGAGCTGGTTGGAGCCTTGCTATTCTAATCCTCACGCTCTCAGTAGATCTACGTAAGTAGTACTACTTGTTAATTTGTGTACAAGCAGCAACCGTTACACTTTTCCGCGTTCTTCGTGTATTTTGTAGGAAATTTACTCACAGGTTTACGGCCAAGTTAGTTGTACTATGCAAGGCTGATTCGGGGAAAATTTGTTCCTGTTTACAGGTCAAGTATCTGCCCGGCAGTACCCAATAGATAAAGAGAATTAATTGGAGGTCTCCTTGCCCAATCGTCGCATCCTCATCGCAGATGATGAACCGGATATCGCTGATGTGGTATCAGCCATTGCTGAGGATCTTGGCTTTGAAGTGACCTACGTTCAGGAAGGTAATCAGGTAACCTCTCGAGCAGAGGCCATGGATCCATCAGTCATTGTATTGGACCTTAGGATGCCTGGCACAGATGGCGTGCAAATCTTGCGCGAACTTGCCGAACATGGCTGTACCGCGAGCATCATACTGATGTCCGGCATGGACCAGCGCACAATCAATTCCGTCGAATCTCTCGGCAAAGAAAAACATCTCAATATTGTTAGTACGCTTAGCAAGCCTATGCATCCCGACGATATTGAAGCCGCACTTAGCCCGCTTATTCAACATGTTACTACCGAGCAGCTGACAAGCCAGATGACCAAACCTGCACACAAGAGCACCTTTGGTCCACGAGTTTATTTTATTCCGCAAAAACCGATACGCGAAGAAGGCAGCGCTCTCCACCGCGCCGCCCTGGAGGCTGCCTGGATATTTGATGATTCTAGCTCGATCTCTGGGGAGAAACTGTTCGAATGGGCGATAGAGAACAAAATCAGCAAGAGCATACTGGCACTTATACTGCGCGAGGCTCTGCAACAATGGAAAGCGCTTGGTAATCAGAGTGAACAGCTACAACTGGTATTGCCTCTGAATCCAACAATTCTTGAGGACCCTGACGTTTTCAATCTGATCGCAGAGACTGCCCGGGATTTTCAATTTCCAGAGAAAAATCTGATTGTAGAAACCAGTGAAGTTGGCATTCATCAAAGCAGCGGTATAGCAGTGGAATCATTATCAAGACTGCGTATTGCCGGATTCCAAACAGCATTTATTACGGAATCCAACGCCGATGAGTTACTTACATTGATTGACAAACTACCTCTGGATGAGATTGTTGTAGACATGTCATTTCTGGCTAACAATCGCTCACTAGGTTCGAATATGGAGTTGGAGTTTACCTATAGCTCTCTTACATCTTTGGCGCACAAGAAACAAATCGACACCAGCGCGAGAGGAGTGAGCAATGATGATATTGCAGATTTTGTGTCTCGATGCCAGTTTCATTGGGCAGAAGGCTCTGGAATCGCCAATAAAGTGCCGATAAGTGATCTGGCTGATTTCTATCGGTAATATTCCTACCCTGTAATGTCCACAATGAGTGGTAGCTCTATGGACCACAAAATAGATGCACTCCCTGACACCCGCAGCGGCAGTAATGACTTGCTAGAAAAACAAGAAAAACCCAGATGGTATGAAATCACGCGTTCGCGCCTCGGATTGAGTTTAATTCTGGTGCTGCCTTTGATGCTTGTATTTGCAATTACCTTTGGCGGCTATCTCTACTTCAATTACCAAACTATCAGGACCGCTATAGCTGAGCGAGAATTTGATTCATTATCGCGAGTCGCACAGCTGATGCGCGAGGAATTCAACGCAGTCCGCTTTGATATCATTACGCTGTTGCTAGACCCAGCTATTCGCAATGTTCAGCCTGGCGGCAATACCGCTTTTGATAGCGGAATATTGCAAAGCGTAATGTCCAACAGCGAACGCTATGAGTTTATTGCCCTTTTAGATCCATCGGGCAACGAGATCAGTCGCGCAGGCAGTACTGATCCAACGACCCCGGCATTGCCCGACAACACATCTATTAGTCACTCGGAAACCGCCTATTTTCAGCAAGCTATCGAACAACGTGACCAGCAGGTTTTTGGCGCGACAATCGGTCTGGCGATTCCAAGTGCCGGTGACTTACTGCGTCAGGCCAGAATATATTTTGTAATACCCCTGCTGGATCAGAATAATGACGTGCAGTCTGTGTTGCTATTAGTTCACAGAGCCAGCCGTTTGCTGGGCAGCATAGCTGAATTGGCCAGCTCACCGCTGAGCGATCTATGGCTAATCAATGGCGATGGCCAGATTCTGGCGAGTCAGGTGGGAGAGCGGCCATTCAGTTTTATAGCAAATACAGCTGCTCGCAACACACTGCAAGACCAGCAACCGGAAATTTGGTCAGTCTTGTCACGTGGTGTGGATCGATTTGCCAGCTTCGAAAGCGGACTACTAACCCGCGCCAAAGTCTGTGGTCAAACAAATTGCCTGTCGTCGTCCGGTCAGCTTGCTCTTACACCTTCTTCAGACGCGGGTATGCAACTTGATGGCTGGAACCTGGTTACACTCATACCTGATGAGTATTTAGCCCCGCTCACACTAATCACGGCGCAGAATAATCGCTGGTTTCCGTTAACCCTGCTTATTCTGCTGGCTGGCGTGGTTGCCTCTGCTTGTGCCTGGTTCCTTGCGTCAACAATGGCCGCCTTACACAGAAATGAAGCTCGCCTGAAGAGAGCCAACATGCTTCAGGATGCATTCTTTGAAAAGAACCCTGAAATCATGTTTGTGAAGAACCTTGATGGCTCCTACTTCCTCGCCAATGAGAAATGTCGTGAACTTGCAGGCATGCCGGATAAAGATTTCTCTGGAGTGGATCGATCCGACGTTTTCCCAAGCATGGCTTCATCAACAATGGCTGATCAGGACAAACAGGTTATCGCTCGGGCAATTGCCATGGAGTTCCATACAAACTGGAAGCGTGACGGTGTCATGCATTATTTCAAAACCCTGCGATTCCCGATATTCAATCAGCAGCGCGAAATTGTTGCAGTTGGTGGCATTGCGAATGACGTTACCGAACAGGTACAAAGCCGACATGCCTTGATGGAAAACGAAGAGCTGCTACGTACATTCATTGAGTCTGCCCCTGAAGCTGTTCTCATCTGTGACGCCGACGCAGCTATTACGCTGGTAAACAAAGAGGCAGAATTAATCTTTGGATTTGATCGAAGCAACATGATGGAAAAATCCCTGTTCACGCTGCTACCTGGATTGAGTCGCCAGCAGTTTGAAGACACATTAAAACGTGATGGTAGTTCGATCGAAATTCTTGAGCATGAAATTCTGGAGGGACAAGGGGTAGCCAGTTACAACAGAAAATTTCCTGCCGAGTTTTCATTGGCACCAATTATCACTTCTGATGGCGCACTCATGATCTGTATGCTCCGCGACGTCAGCGACAAAGTGATGATAGAGACGCAATTGCGGCAGTCACAAAAGATGGAGGCCATTGGCAAGCTCACAGGCGGCATGGCTCATGATTTTAATAATCTGTTAGGGATCATCATCGGCAATATTGCCCTTGGATTGCGGCAAGTTAAAGGCGATCAACGCCTTGAAAAACGTCTCGAAACCGCGCTCATGGCAGCAAACCGTGGTGCTGAACTGACAAAACGTATGCTCGCTATAGCAAGACGTCAACCACTTCAGCCAAAGCCGGTAAGCATTAATTCAGTAATCAAAGAACTGGCCCAGATGCTCCCGCAAACCTTGGGATCAGATATCGAGATGATCCTGGATCTGGACGACAATCTGCCGCTTATCCTGCTCGATGAATCAGGGTTTGAGGCGCTACTTCTGAACCTTTCGATCAATTCACGTGACGCCATGCCAGACGGTGGAACATTCACAGTCCAAACGTCAGTCAAAGCAAAAAAGGATATTCAGGCCGCCCTCCCGCATACCATAATTCGCGACAGTGTCTATATTCATATCGCTGTCAGCGATACCGGAACCGGTATGACGCCAGAAGCACTCAGTCGAGCTTTTGAGCCTTTCTTCACAACCAAAGAGAAAGGCAAGGGTACAGGTCTTGGCCTGGCTATGATCTATGGCTTTGTCAAACAGTCTTACGGTTATATCGTCCTTGACAGCTCAGAAGGAGAAGGCACGACGGTTCACATCTATTTGCCCGTAGATAATGACATTGGCCCCATGGAAGCGGAACCCAAACCAGTACTGGGCGACACCTCGATTGATGGCAAATCGTTTACGGTGCTTGTCGTGGATGACGAAGAAGAATTATTGAGTATTGCAGAGGCTTACCTTCAGGATATTGGATTGCACGTTCTTATTGCGCACAGTGGCATCGAGGCATTGCAGGTGCTCGACAAGAATCCGGACATTGACTTGCTTGTCACAGACGTCGTCATGCCGGGAGGCATCAGTGGCCCCGCACTGGCGGCAAAGATCAGGCAGAAGTTGCCGAGTGTAAAAATTCTATATGCATCCGGCTTCCCTTCAGGGGTCCTGGAAGAAAGCGCTGGAACAATGCTGGATGCACCTCTAATTAACAAACCCTATACTCGTGAATTACTGGTTTCGGAAGTCATTAAGACTCTTCGGCCGGAGGGCTAACCCTCCGGCGTAGGATTCAGACTACGAAAAACTGTGACGTCTCTCACAAACAAACAAAGGGAGTATGCAATTAGTTGAATGATAGTCTATTTTGGTTAGCTGACCTTGCCTTAATTTAGGACTTTTCCTACACCTAGATCTGCAAGGTTATTAACCACAAGAACGATTGCTAACAACATTCTATGGTCTGAGTGGAAACGCACTTCCTGAAGTACTAGAAGCAATGATGACCAATAAACAGATAGCGAGATCAGTGTCTGCCAACGTCCGCCTGGATACAGTTGCCACAGACGAAATTCTCGACTTGCTCCAGCGAGCTCTGAACGAGCGCTGGAACTTCAACTATGCTGCCGAGAGCGAATCTCGAATTAGTACGCATTCCACAGAATTATTAAGAGTTGATCCAGATTCCCACACTATTACAGTTGGCAGTGAGGTGAAATATTCCGGACTCAAACCTGGACAACCCATTCAGTTTCGGGCGCAGAATGGCGGCTTGAGTATTGAATTTGTCACGCAGTTAACAGCCACGGGACATAGCGCCCTGGCCAATCGCCTGTTCTCCGCCTGTAAGGTCGAGATTCCCAAGCAGATCTCCTACAGCCAGTTACGCAATGCATTGCGCATCGATTGCGCTGATCTCGGCGATCTGAAAGTTACTCTGTTCACTGAAAATCAGGAACTCGCTGGCAAACTGGATAACTTGTCTACCACCGGTTGCAAATTTACACTCCATAACACCGTCGGCGACAATCTCACCCAGTTCAGCAAGGTCAAAGACTGTCATCTGCATCTGCCAGATGAGAATGTGATTGAGGTGCGTCTGATTATCTTGCAATGTCTGGCTGATCAGTCACGCCAAAGTACAGCGCTGCGCTGCTACTTCCTGGAAATGGATGATGAAGGCAGACGAGCGATTGAAAATCTTGTTGACAAGTCCCTGTTGAACGAGCGCGTGCACTCGATTAATTTCTGACAGTTGCCAGTGGCCTGTCTGGCCACGCTTGTCATTCCCGCCTTGTTTGCTATGGTCCTGAGACTATAGATCCAATACAAAAATCCTGCAGTTCAAAACAAACTCTGAGATACAGGAGACTGTCATGGCGCGTCGCAAAGAAAAACACGAAGTCAATCTCACCGGGGCCGAACAAGCTCGCAATCTTATCATCTTCATGGACGGCACCTGGAATGATGAGAACGGGCGTAACAATGATGGCGCAGTGTCCAATGTCTACAAGATGTTTTCCTCGCTATCCGGCAGTCATGTTCACGAACATATCCCGCATGTGAAGTCGACCGCCAGGCATCTTGGCCTCTACTTCCGCGGCATCGGTAATGACGAGGAAAATGTGCAGGCAATCGGCTACTATCAGGCCGCTTTCGGAGCCGGAGAAAAGAATATTCGCGACCATGCCTACGCCTCGATCTGCAAACACTACCGCCCTGGTGACAGAATCAGCCTGATCGGCTTCAGTCGGGGCGCCGCCAGCGCCAGAATGCTGGCAAGCAAGCTAAACAAATATGGACTTCCGGCCGAGATCACCCTGCACTATCGCAGCATGAAGAATCGCAGCTCGGGTGAAACCGAGTGGCAGTTCTCGCATTACGACACCAAAGACGAAGGCAGCGGCAAGGTGGAGGTGAAATTCCTGGGGCTGCTGGACACAGTCGGTGCTTTTGGCATCCCCATCAATATCGGTCCGCTCAATTTCCAGAAGGTAAATCTGTTTCACGACCTGACTTTGGCGCCAAACGTTAAAAGAGCGGTGCATCTGGTTGCCATTGACGAAAGTCGCGAGCCTTTCATTCCCACGCTGACCAACGCCTCAGACCGCATCGATGAGGTTTGGATGCCCGGGGTGCACAGTGACGTGGGCGGGGGCTTTCACGACGGCTTGCTGGGCAATATCGCCCTCGACTATCTGATCAACAAATTCCAGCAGGAAATGGGAGATATGCCGGTAACCTTTACCCGCAATCTCGATAAATGGACACAGTTTGATATCAGCAAAGATGACTTTGTCATGCACTATCACGGCGATGGCATTAAAAAAGATGCGCGCAAAATGGAAGTATTGCGCAATCAGAAAGCGAGCAAGGATCCGGTCAAGATACATTCAGCGACGTTTAAGCTGCGCGAGCAGGATAACTTCTTTTTTTCCGAACGCTTCAACAGCTTTGCCACACGCACGCCGATCAAGTACGACCCGGTTAACCTGAAACGACTGGGCGCCAATATCATTCACATGCCCTGATTAAATAAACGATGGTGTACGAGTTGAAAACCGCCCCACTGTGCGGAGCAATCTGAGGGGCGTTTTATGCAGCAGACCGAATGGGCTGTTTAGACTTGATCTTCAGCAGTTCGATTTCACCGTCCTGCAGCATCTGTTGCAGATTCAATTCTTCTTCTTTACGAGTAATCGCCGAGACCACAAAGTTGATGTCGATCGTTTTACCGTCGACCATGAAGTCGCGATCGGCATTCGCTTTTCTGATTTTCTCAACCACTACTTCGGCGCCTGCCTTTTCAACACCAGGCAATAGCAGGCGAAAGTCCTTGAAGCTGGTACGCGCCAATACATCTTCATTACGCCGGCGGTCATTGGCCAGCAAGGAAAAGTGACGCAACAGTTTATTGCCCACCTGATGCCCATGTTTGTTAACGATCTCATTCATATTCAATACTTCAATCGTTAACAGTGATACCGATTTGCTATAGCGTAACGCGACTCCCATGATGCGCTGCCCTACCTCCAGAAATGTTCTCTTGTTAAGAATGGTAGTGACAGGATCGTAGATGGCATTTTCTTCATGTTCTACATTCAGCTCTTCCATCGTCATGATGATAATGGTGAAGGGAAAGATAGTGATCGACAGCACGGCCCCCAACAGAAGGAAGCTGGTGCCGGCATCAGGCCCCATCAAACTGGGACTGCTCCTGAGAAATGCCAAAGTAATCTCGCCAATCGAATCAGCCAGCATCAGCGTAATCAGCAGATAGGCACCATAGTGCATCGCCGTATTCATGACCGGTCGCAAATTCCGCTCAAGGCGGATGCCTCTCAGCAATATATAGACTGTGCACAGATTCAGGAAAACATTGAAGGGCGTATACAGGGCAATGCGCCACTGCAACGAATCTTCCACCAACGTGAAGTAAGCGTATCCGACCAGCATGACTGCCAGTATGGAGAAGCACCATTGCGGCAGTCTGGTGCCTTCCTGATTCCAGTATTCGCAGAGTCCTATCAGCATCGCGATGCGACCAACGAACAGCACCGAATTGGCTAGAAGAATCGAGATTACGGGATGTAAGTAGCCCTGCTCACTCAGCAGAATCATGCCAACTGCGTACAACAGGTAGCCTATGGCAATTTTCAGCAGCCCGGGAACATGTTTGTTCGCCGCCCAGTTGATAAACAACGCGATGGAGGAAACGAGTGTTACGAGCGCTATGGCGATTACGAGTGTGGGGTTGTGAAGTTCCATTATGGCGTTAACTGCTGCGATTCAGGAGTTACGGCGGACCCCGGGCAGTAAGCGCGATGACAACGGCCAGCAACTGTTTATGGCGGGCAGGACGCTGATTGGAAACGCAGTCTGCGTGGCGGGGGACCAGACTGTGCCCAAGCATATAGGGTTGGTTGACCCTCGTCTATCCTGGTCTGAACGATGAAAGATCCATTTCTGCCAGCAACGGGCGCGGCAACGCTAATAGGCTGTCGCCAGAATCACCTGCAGATCAGTTGCCAGACTGCCATGCAACAAGCCCTGACGGTACGCGTATCAAGACGGGGAGCAGCGTAAGCAAGCTCGCAAAAGCACAGGCTGACAAGGATCATCTTTGCTAATTGGAACGAAGTCGCTGATACAGCAAGCAGCGACTACTTGCAGGGCCAGCTTACAAGGTGCTCAATTATCCTGACCGATATGCCGCTGTGGCCGCAAATGAAATCCGCGCTGCGGCCAGGTCCGCAGGAACCGGGTTCGAGCGTCCCAGGCTGCAAGCGCGCCATCCGCATCGCCAGACAGCACCGCCTCGGCAACTTTCATCCGGGTTTTGAAATTGGTTTCTACAATTTCCCGTGATTCAGAATAGCTCACGCTAGTGCGACTAATACTGACCTCGTTCCAGAGTATGCGCACAAATAACTCGATCAACACATTACTCGACATTTTTGCCAGCAGCGTCATCATCTCGGCCGAGACCTTGAATGACTCCTCTGGTGGTGGCAGGTTGGCGGCATTGTCGTATTGATTCTTGATAAACGCTTGCAGTTGCGCCACCAGCTTCGGATCCTTGCACTGGGAAGCATCGACGAGCATTCGTTTGACCACTGGTTCTGCAGCGTCCATGAAGCGTGAATTGCTGATTAACTCCTTGGATGAAAGATACTGACTGGCGCTGTTGATCGCGGTTTCAATGGTCGGACGGCGGGTGAAATAGCCGCCACCCTTGCCCGGCTTCACTACCAATAGCTGCTCGTATTCCAGCATTCTGGAGGCTTGCCGCATGGTGGGCAGGCTGACACCAATTTCTGCAGCAATATCGGCTTCTGAACCCATAAAAGTGCCTTCCTGCAAACCAAGAATCCGGTCACGCAGAATGCTCGCTACCCGGTCCGCTGTGGAACTGGGCTTTAGAAGGGGTATGGTTTTTGACATACAGGACCATCCTCTTATCGTTCTTTGTTATTGTTCCCCACTAGCCTCTCCCGTCGCTGGACCATTGATCATGTCGGGCACATGATCGGGACACAGGGCAAATTGACTTGCCAGAAACAGAAGACAGGTGTACTTTCCAACAGGCATTATTAATTAAAACTTATATAAGATATAGCTTAAATGCCAATTATTTTACCGGGAGGTTATCATGCCCAAATCACCTCGCTCTTGCTTACAAGTCATTCTCACCCCGTTGGCCTTCGCTACACTACTCCCCGTTGCCAGCGCCCAGAGCGAGCTCGATTCGGAACTACCTCGCCGCGCCAATGGCAATCCGGACTTGCAGGGCACCTGGGATTTTCGCACCATCACTCCTTTGCAGCGTCCGGAAATCTATGGCGATCGAGAAACATTATCGGCCGAAGAGGCGGAAGAATTTGAGCAGATTCGCCAGCAAGAACTGGACAGGGACAACTTTACTGACACGTCGACGACCGGGGACTACAACGAATTCTGGTATGACCGCGGCAACGAGATTCTCGGCTCTAACCGCACATCCCTGATAACAGATCCGCCGAACGGCCGCCTGCCAGCCATGACTGAAGCCGCACAAACACTGGCGGCAACAGCCCGCGAGGAGGCTGAACTGAATCGCGGAGTCGAAGTCCGCCCACTTTCCGAGCGCTGCATAATGGGTTTTAACTCCGGCCCACCGATGCTACCCAGCGCTTACAATAACAACGTACAGATTGTGCAAACCGGCGACCACGTCGTCATTCATAATGAAATGGTCCACAACGCCCGTATCGTCAAGATGGATACCGACACCCATCGCGAGCGTCCCCGGAAATGGGAAGGCGATTCTATCGGCTACTGGGAAGGCGATACGCTGGTGGTGGAAACGCGCCACTTCGCTGGCGCTACTTCTTTTCTCAATTCCAGTGAAAACATGCATCTGGTCGAGCGCTTCTGGATGCTCGATGAAAACTCATTAGGTTATGAATTCACAATTACCGACCCCACTCGCTGGGAGCAGCCATGGACGGCCATGTTCCCCATGGTGCGCGCCAGTGAGCCGATTTACGAGTACGCCTGTCACGAGGGCAACTACAGCATGGCCGGCATCATGGCCGGTTGGCGCCGTCAGGAAGTGGAAGCCGAACTCAGTCAGGCCAACTCGGACTGACCCAGGACTTTCGTAATTTGCTCTAAGCGCTGGCGCCTGACTCAAGCCACGGCGAGTTGGCAGTAAAGCAGATCGAAAGAGGCATACTCCGGGCACCCGAATTGCGGCAGTTGTTGCCCGGATTCCTCGCAGGCCGACGACAAACAGACTCTCAGCGGATCGAAGCCGCGGTCTTGCATGGCCGATTGTAAGGCATCCAGCATGGCGAAGCGCTGCGACAATTCTGTGGCATTGTCGCCGGCACCAACGGTGGCGATAAAATGCGCGCCGGGGGCAGTGACGGACAACAACTCCGCGAGCAGTTCGTCAACGCTGACAATAGCTTGCGGCTCGAGACGGTACAGTGTCACCAGATTGAAATCGGGTATCTCACGGGCCGTTACTCGTGCCGCCAATCCCTGTAAAGCAGCGTGTAAATCTGCATGCATGGCCAACCACTGGTCCCCAGGTCGAGCATTAATCTCCGCATAACCTGCCGCCAGACCCGGGTCGTTATCGACCAGACAAATGCGTTGTGGCACGCGTGGCAATACCGCCAGGTTGAGCGCTGTCGACACGGAAAAGTCTGCGCCAGGCGCCACCGGACCAATACCAGGCAAACAGTGAAAGCCATGCTGATCCCGTCTCCCCATACCCGCACACAGAGCCAATTGCCGATAGGACTCGGGGGCGTCGGGCAATAAACCCAAGCCCTTGACGATTTGTGCCACCCGGACAGCGTCACCATGATTCAGCCGCACCGCCATACTGTCAGCCAGCACCCCTAACTCGGCGCCTTGCACAGCAGCGGCAGTTCTCACCAGTTCTTCGTGAGCACAGGAATCCAGTTCTTGTCGTTGCACGGTCCAGCCGTGGAATATGGCGCAGGAAGCCGCCAGGTTGGCTCCGGTCAGCAAACGTGCCGCCTCTGCCTCCATGCGCTCCCCCGCCAGCAATAATTCCTCATCGCTTTTGAGCGCAGCGTAGAGGCTATTGGCGCTTTGCTGTGCTTCCTGCGCACCAAGATAACGGCGAAAGTCGGTGAAGGCAGGTAGCAGCTCCGGGAACAGCGGATGGTGCATTGTCTCGCGCAGCAATCCCAGCTCATGCAGGTAACCCGATCGGGCGATCGCGAACTTTTCTTGCGCGGTAAAGCGGGAATGCAAAGGCATGGCAACAACTTACCCGGCTTTGACAGACAAGTGAACCCTGCTGACTTTCAGATCAGGTACAGTGCAGCGGGTAAACCTTGCAATCTATCGGCGGGGTTATCTGCAGGTCTTTCTAACAGTTAGTCTTTCCAAGAACAGGTCTTCACCGGAAGCAGAGGCGACTAATTGGTAAAATCGTCGGCAAAAGAAAAGGCTGGAGGGAGAGCCAACCAGCCTTTTCTGCCCACATTTCCTCGTCGCTGCGTGCTAGTCGCTACCGGCGAGGGAACGTTCTTCGCGCTCCTGACGTTCTGCCAGCAGCTCCTCGTACCCTTCTTCATCCAGATGGGTCACTGCGATCCAGGCATGCGACATCTCATCACCTGTACGGCTACCATCATAGACCCACTGATCAGGGTCAGGATTATTGGGATTGTTTTCCGTATTGTCATACCACTGCTTGATAACGAGGATATCGCCAGCAGGCAGTAATGGCGCCACGTCAGGCTCGTAGATGTGACTGTGATGCCATGTTGCGCTCCAGTTGGAGATCTGACTCACCGGCGTAGTCTGCCCGGTCTTCGGGCTGAATATTTCCAGCGACGCCGCATTCAGGCGCAGGTGTCCATGGGGCTGGAAACTGTCGATGCGGACCGGATGGTCAAAACTGTGAAAGCCTTGCGTCATGGCGTAGCCATTGGGCGGGATGACGAACATTTCGCCATTCACATAACCTTCGCGTAATTGGTAAGCACGCAGATCCTGCTCGTAGACACCTTCCTGTTCCGAGAATTCATCGTCATGGAACCAGATACCCAGCTCAACGACATTGTCCTTGATCTCGGCTCCTTGCGCAGTCGCACCGACGCCACCCGGGAACATGTGAATATCCCAGAAAATGCGCGAATCAGGCGGCATCACTCGACAGACGCCTTCCGGCATCAGCTCACCCCATTTGCCCATGGCGTACTCAGTCAACTGACTGTAACGCTCGTACTCGCCGGTTTCCGGATTCAGCATTTCCACCGTCGGGTTGGAGTGATGCACAACAGCGCGGGCATCTCCTCGCGGTTTGACTTGCATGGCACGAATACAACGCTGCCGGGTCACACCGGTTGCCACATAATGCTTGTGCCACAAATCATTACCGGTGGCCGGAATGTCGATTGAAATCGACGGAATAATCAGATCCGGCTCACCCAGATCGGCGGTAAAGTTCCACTCTGCGGGATCCGGAAATTCAGGTGCTTCAGGTACCACATCCGGATCACCCATCAATGAGCCCTGATTAACCCAGGCTACGATGGTGTCGATCTCTTCCTGTTCCAGACGCCAGTCGCCCTTCAAATCCTGAATACCAATATGCTGGTCATAGGCATAGGGCGGCATTTCCCTGTTGGCCACCCGCATTTGAATGAGCGGTGCCCAGGGTCGCACCTGCTCAAAGCTGGTGAGTTGCATGGGCCCAATACCGCCTTCACGATGACAGACGACACAATTCTCATTGATGATCTCGGCGACATGCGAGTTATAAGTGATTTCCTCCTGCTGCGCATTGGCGCCAGACATGGCCAGTGTTGCCAGTCCCAGCGAGGCAGTCAGCACGCCGAGACGGCGCTGGAGGGAGGGTTGCTGAAAGTGACTCTTCATGATCGGTGTCCTCTCCTGTTCTGATTATGCAAGCGTCTTTTGCCGGCTTGCCCGGGGTATTGCACCCAGATCCGACTATGATGCTATAACTTATACAACTTTAACAACTTTGCACAATCTAACGCTTTCTCCAACACTTGTCCAACCCTTCGCGATAAACGGTAGAACGTCCGGTCATGAAGTCATCAGGACCCGAAAGTGTAGCTCTATGCGGATTGCAGCGCCGCCTCCTGATCTGCCTCGGCTTGCAGGCGCGTGAGACGACCCAGTTGCTGCAGTGATGTAAGATGCGCGTAGATGAGCGGTATCAACCCGCGCTGTCGCAATACCAGATAACTTTCATCTGCTAGCGATTCCAGCTTCTCTTCATCAATAATGTAGACACCTTCGACTTCATAGCGGGGGCTGTTAGGCGCATATTGCAGCTTGAAAGCACGGGCTTTGAACAGCCGCTGCTCGGCGAGAAACTGGCATACAGCCCTGGCCTGCAGCGTCTGTCGCGTGACCGTCAGTACGTGCTCGATACGCTTTTGCAGGAAGTCGGTACGCTTGCCATGGGCGGTGAACATGGCCTCCCCTTTGCTATCACTGATAAGAGCGCTGCTCTCATCGACGGTGATGATCGCTTCTTCCTTGCCATTGTTAAGACGTGCCACCGCCAATGGCCCGACAGTGAAGCCGGTTGGCACAAATGCCGGTTCCCAGTGCTCGGTCTGACAATACAGATTGCGCCCCTTGCTCAGGCCCATCATGGCTACCGGCACAAACTCGCCTTCGTCACTGCTCCGCACGAACACCAGCGGGAATTCAGTCGCCAGTCCGTAAAACTCTTGAAAAACAACAGGCAACAAATGGCGAGAGCGAAAAGCACGATAATCTTTGACGTCATTCAATTTCATCTGGCCATGACGTTCAAAGCTAAGAGGTACTGGATCAGACATGGGAAATTCCTGTTAGTAAAAAGAAAGAAACGGACTCAGCTCAGTAATGACACGCCGGACCCAAAACTGACATGGGGTTGCGTCACAGGCCTGAACTCAAAGAAGGATGCAACGGAAAGTCGACCCTGGGCAATGTCGGCAACAAAACTCTGACTACTGTCCAGCTGGGCACAATGGAGCACATTGGACGGATACAAAATCAGGCGATTGAATTTCGCCTGCACAAGCGCTTCCTGACGATAGAACCGCGTGTTACCGGTCAGATAACCGACATGCTCTTCCGGGTAATCTTCTACCCCTTGCAACATCTCGCTGATAACTTCTTTGTCCGGCTCCCGCATGCGGGCAATATTGCGTGGCAGATAGCGATAGAACGCCGTCCCGCCATGAGGCGCATCGCACAGATAATGCACAGCGGCAAACTGTTCGTCACTGAAGGCATCAACGTGAGGAATTTTCTGCGCGCGTTTCAGTTGGTCAGGCTGCAGGGTCGTCAGGGAAAGCATGCAACGATGAATACCGGGGTGGCGAATGCCATAAACCAGCTCTATGACACTCTCTAACACTTGCTCATAGGCTCGCGGCAAGCGATCGCGTATCCCCGGATAGGCAGTGCGATCCTCACCCACGTCGCCAAAGTACGCTTTCGCCCGCGCATAATCGACGAGTGCTTGCGGATTTTCCAGAAAATCATCCACCACGTAGATGGACACATCGGGATCCTGATGCGGAATCTTCTCGACGTGTACGGCCTGATTGAGTATAAACTCCAGCATGGAAAGCGCTCTTGTTATTGTTATGCAAGCAATCGCCGCCTTCTTGCCGCGTTGCTTTTCGCTTGGCAAAGCACTGTAGCGTTAAAAGATTGAATAGTTTATTGCTGTGACTGTCAACCACCGCCCGACAGAGGCTTTTTCGCTGTGTCAATCACGATTCAGCAAGCAGCAACTGATCGGTTACTCTATAAGCAGCAACAGCTAACAACTCTTACCGTCACCTCAAAATCAATAACAGGACGGCATTGCAGTGATGCAGAACAACAATATCAATCACATCGTCATTGTTGGCGGTGGTACCGCCGGCTGGATGTCTGCCGCGGCGCTGGCAAAAATCGTCGGCACGCAGAATTGTCGCATTACGCTGGTTGAATCCGAGCAGATCGGCACGGTTGGTGTCGGCGAAGCCACCATTCCCCCTATCGTCGAATTCAACAAGATGCTTGGCATTGATGCCAACGACATGCTGAAAGCGACACAAGGCACCTTCAAACTGGGCATCGAATTTGTCAATTGGGGGCGCCAGGGTGACGCTTACATGCATCCCTTCGGCCATTTCGGGCGCACCTACCGCAACGTCAGCTTCTGGCACTACTGGAAGAAAGCCCGGGATCTCGGCCTGTGCCCGGAGCTCGAATACTATTCCCTCAATTGGCAAGCCTGTAAAAGCAATCGCTTCCTGCGTTCTGGCAATATTCCTAATTCGCCACTCAGCAAGGTCCCTCATGCTTACCATTTTGATGCCAGCCTGTACGCGTTGTTCCTGCGCAACTTCAGCTGCAATCTTGGTGTGCAGCGCGTGGAAGGCATTGTGCAGCAGGTGATACAGGACTCTACCACCGGCTTTATCACTGGCATCCAGCTGCAAGACGGGCAAACTGTGTCAGGAGACTTTTTCTTTGATTGCACGGGCTTCCGCGGTCTGCTGATCGAGCAGTGCCTGCAAACCGGCTACGAGGACTGGACAGAGTATTTGCCATGCAATAGCGCGCAAGCTGTGCCCAGCGCAGCAATCTCGCCAAAACCGCCCTATACCAAAGCAATAGCGCATGGCTTTGGCTGGCAATGGCGAATTCCACTACAACACCGCACCGGCAATGGCATTGTTTACAGCGATGAATTTGTTAGCGACGAAACAGCTCGCCAGACATTGCTGAACAACCTCGTCAGCGAACCACAGGCGGAACCCAGACCCCTGCGCTTTGTTACCGGCAAACGCAAATTGACCTGGAACAAGAACTGTTTGGCAGTCGGTCTGTCCAGCGGTTTCATGGAACCTCTGGAATCCACCAGCATTCACCTGATTCAATCCACAATCACTCGCTTCTTCTCGCTTTTTCCACGCAAATCCAACTTCGACACGGAAATGCGCCGTTATAACAATCAGGTCGACAGCGAATTTCGTAGCGTGCGTGATTTCCTGATCCTGCATTACAAAGCCACCGAGCGCGACGATTCCGACTTCTGGAATTACTGTCGCAACATGCCCATTCCGGATTCGCTACAGGAAAAGCTCGAGCTGTACCGTGCCGGTTCCTGGCTCGCCCGCGACAATCGCGAGTTGTTTGCCGAAGCCAGCTGGCTTGCCGTTCTCAATGGACAGCACGTCACTGCCAACAGTTACAGCCCGCTGGTCGACACCCTGCCAACCGAGCAGCTCAAGGCTTTCTTGCAAGACACGCAACAGATCAT
>CAZQFA010000006.1:86392-92205 GCA_964592245.1 uncultured Pseudohongiella sp.
CTGTGGTTTGCAGTAGTGGGAGTAGTCAGCTTGAGAAGAGATAAAAACAAACACAAATAATAAAGCCTCACTCCTAACCTTTCTGTATCGGGTTATCAGGCGTGATGGCAAGGAGATGACGTCATGCCCCACGACTTTCGTCGCAAGAAACTCGCATGCCTGATCCACACCGCTCTTGTCTCATCACTTGTCGCTCCAGCAATCGCGTACGCTCAAGACGAGGACAGCATCGAAGAAGTTGTTGTCACTGGTTCTTACATTCGTAATAGCGCTTTTGCCGAAGACACCGCCGTGGATACCGTCACGGGTGAAGACTTGCTGCAGTCTGGCGCACCAAACATGTCGGAGTACATGCGGGACCTGTCCTACGTACAAAATGTCAATATCACATCAGTGGTGCTCGGCAGCCAGGATGGCAATCAATCCAATACTGGTGCCAGCTTCAACCTGCGCGGGCTGGGCGAAAATTCGACCCTCACGTTGGTCGACGGCATGCGCACACTGGACCCGCGACTCAACACCGCTTTCCCCGAAATCGCCATGGAACGTATGGAGGTAGTACTGGACGGGGGTTCTGCCCTCTATGGTTCTGATGCGGTAGCGGGAGTGGTCAACCTGATTCCTATCAAGGAATACAACGGTGTCAGATTCCGCAGCTTCTACCAACGACCGGAAGACGGCGCCAACGAACAAATGCGTTTATCAGCCCTTTGGGGCCGTTCATTCGATAACGGCCTGAGTTATGTGGGCGCCTTTGAGTCCTATTTGCAAACCGACATCATGATGTATGAGCGGCCACGCGAGTTTCAGGTGTCGTCCACCGCATCCAGCTCCGGCAATCCTGGCACTTATTACCGCCTCGATGGCTGGGACGGTCAACTGCGGCTGAATGATGTCCATGGCGCCACTTACGACAACAGCGTTAACCTGCTGGATCCTTCTTGCGGCACCTACAACGATGGCTCACCCGATCATGGCTCCGGCCCAGTGGCATTACCATCAGGTACTGTTCACCCGGCTGGCTTCTGTACTTTTGAGTACAGTATGCAGGCCAACTACGCCGAGCATCGTCAGGAATACCAGCTCTACAACAACCTGGCCTGGGAAGCCACAGACTGGTTGCGCTTCAACTTCATGCTGACCAATCACTACAGCTTCCGTAACGATCCGAGCACTTTTGCCTCACCGAACCCGACCAATGCCCGAAATGTCCTGGTCGTACCGGAAGAACATCCGGCCAATCCTTATGGCTTTGATGTGGTACCGAATCAATGGCGTGTCTTTACCTACGCCACCACTGACTCCCTGCCATCCCACGTCCGGGAAGATACCGCACAGATCTTCCGCCGTGACTATCAACTCAATCGCGGCAAGCTGATGGCCGAATACGACTTCAGTGATACCTGGAGTGGCTATACCTATTACTCCAAGCAGGAAAATCGCCGCAGCCAGGATGAACATGGTGTGGCAAC
The DNA here is from genome assembly GCA_964592245.1 of uncultured Pseudohongiella sp. Taxonomy (GTDB): domain Bacteria; phylum Pseudomonadota; class Gammaproteobacteria; order Pseudomonadales; family Pseudohongiellaceae; genus UBA9145. Next base: position 87,865 of record CAZQFA010000006.1, read on the forward strand.
GTCCCGCTTGCAGAAAGCGCTGGTCGGCCAGGGCGGTCCTGAGGGCAACCAGTGGTGGAACCCCTTCGGCTCTATCGATCCACGCTCTCCCTACTATGTTGAAGGCGTAACGAACAACACGAAAGAGTTGAACGAGTGGCTGTTCTACCACAACGAAAACTTCGTTTATGCACGTGACTATCTTGATGTCTTTGAGACCATGGCTACCGGTGAGGCATTCGATCTGCCGGAAGGTCCGGTGCGCGTTGCCTTTGGTTTCCAATGGCGGGAACTCGAGCAATCTACGTTCCAGGAACCCTGGGAAGCCGCCGATGAAAACTTCATCTGGGGCTTTGTTAACGAGCCGGTAGCACCGGACGAAGTCTATGTCTCCGGTGTCCGCGCTTTGTTTGCAGAGACCGAAGTGCCGATCATTGCCGGCCTGGATGCCAAACTCGCTGTTCGTCATGAGCAGTTTGTTGATCAGGGCCTGGAAACCACTACACCCAAGGTGTCACTGCGTTACGAGGTCTCTCCCGATCTCGCCTTGCGCGCCTCCTGGGGTGAAAGCTTCCTGGCACCGACCGCGTTCCAGACCCGTCCGGCTCGCGACAACGAAAACTGTACGGACATGTACAGCGGCATCGATGAGCTCACCGGCACGCTGCTGATCGGTGGTGTTGCCTGTTCTTCCGGTAACCCGAATCTCGGGCCGGAGCAGGCAGAAATAACCAACATCGGCTTTAGCTGGCAACCTTCAGGTGCCTTGAGCGGTCTGGAAGTGTCGATGGACTACCAACAGATCGAGTACACCGATCGTATCCGCACCCTGAGTGAGGATGATGTAGTTCTGCGTCAGTTCCAGGACATGCTGGCGGCCACCGGTCAGTCTGCCTCGTCCTATGACCCGACTCCCGGATCGGCTTCACGGGCAGCTGCCAATTCCTGGCTGGCCACTAACGGGGCTAATTACCCCATTGACCGCCGCACCGACGGCAAGATCGATCGCGTCCTGATCCAGTCAGCGAACGTGGCTGCTTTCTACGTCGACCTGGTCGACCTGAAAACCAGTTACACGTGGAATACTGACGGGCTGGGTACTTTCACCTCAAGGCTGGCAATGACCTGGTATGACCAGTACACCTTTGTCGGTTTCAACGGTGTCACGGTTGATCCGTTGGGCAAGCAGAACGCTCGCACCAACATTGCACCGCCATTGCCGGAAACCAAACTGGTGTTTAATACCAACTGGTTCCGCAATAACGACAGTGCGTCATTGTCAGTCAACTGGTTCAGTTCCATCGATCATGATGCACAGATTGTGGATTTGTTCCCCTATGACGGCAGATTTGAGCCACCTGAACAAATCGACGGTCAGGCTTATGTGGATGTTCGCTACGCCCATGTCTTTGAAGACTTCTTCGGCAGCGAAATCACCTTGTCGGCAGGTATCAACAACCTGTTCGATGAGAAGCCACAGCTAACAGGTCAGATTGGTGGATTTGAATCGCGCCTGGTCAATAACTGGTATCGCCAGTACTTCGTTTCTTTTGACTGGACGCCCGGGGGTTAACCCACCGTCGAGTCATTGGAAAACTGCAGCCGGGCGCAAGCCCGGTCTCTCCCAAGGAAAAGCCAGGGTGGATATCCACTCTGGCTTTTTTCATTAGGCAATTTTGATAATCGGCAAGAAGGTTGCCAGTGCTGTGCGGTTGATCAGGTGTCTTTTTTAGGCCAGGAACGCAGAAACTTGGAGCGCTTTTCCCAGGCTTTCACTGCCTTGTCACCATCGCGTTCCAGTACTGCTTCGGCGACCCGTAAACGCGTACGATGATTGGTCTTGATGATATCGGGAGAATCATCAAAATTGCCAACCGCCCGAATTGTGCTGATTTCATTCCACAGGATACGGGCAAAGAGCTCGAGCAAAATATTGTCTGACATCTTGCCAAAGAGATTCATCAGATCCAGCGAGACCTTGAATGATTCGTTTGGTGGCAACGGATTCTTGGCTGATTTGCGCTGCTCCGCGACGAAGGTTTCAAGATGCGCAATCAGATTCTTGTCCTCACAATTCACCGCTTCACTGAGCACGGTTTTCATGATCGGATCTGCTGCATTCATGAACATCATGCGGTCATTCACATCAAATGATGACAGATACTGACTGGCAGATTTGATGGCGGTTTCAATATTGGGGCGACGGGTGAAGTAACCACCCCCTTTGCCCGGTTTGATACGTAGCAGTTGCTCATACTCCAACATCCGGGACGCTTGCCGCAAAGTGGGCAGGCTGACGCCGATCTCGCCGGCCAGATCCGCTTCCGATCCCAGATAGGTCTCTTCTGGTGTGGTAAGAATGCGCTCGCGCAGGATGCTGGCAACGCGATCTGCAGTCGAGCTGGGTTTTAGAAGTGGAGCTGGTTTATTCATAAAAACAATGCCTGTACCTTCAACTAAGGTTATGTGATGTGCGACCGGTTAAAATCATTGCTGCTATGGAGTTTGCATACCGAAACTGGCAGACCGCGACTAATACCAAGCGCGACCCAAAGCCTGTCCGTAATCCCGTTAATCTGACCCCTTTCCGCTCGACGCAGTGGATCTCGCAACAGAGCGTTACCCACAAATCTCTGGGCAATCTGTGCCAAATCAATCAGAAAGCTTGATGAGCGATGGTGTTACTACTGCGTTAACGTGTAGCCGGAGTCTAGCGCATTTCCATATGCGATATAAATTATAAACCTTATCGGCTTCCTGAATAGAGTGATTTAAACCCTGTTTGTTCCCTTATGGGGCATTTTTAGTCCACAGAAGCACGATAAAGCAGGGTGCCTTCGGCGGGTTGAACGGCGCCATCGACCATGCGGGGTCTGAAACTGAGGGTATGCAAGCGGTCGTCGAGATAGTCCATGTCAATATCCTCGGCATCGGAATCCGAGAGAATCTGAAACTCATCGACGACACTTTTACGAGTTTGGTAGCGGCCGCTTACCCAACGGGAAACCTCATTCATTGAATTCAATCGAAAGTGCAGCAAGACGTCGGTGTATTGTCCCGCTTGCAAGTTGCCGAGTGTCGGGGCAATCACCGGGAAAGGCACTGCCGGCATTTCGCGAAACCATTCATGCAGTTGGTAATCACTCTCACTGAGCGAGCTGCCGGTGTGACTGGTAAAGCCGCCACTCGTCATGCCAGCATCCATAGCAAGGGCCATGCTGGGATAAAATTCGGCGATGGGCAATATTCTGGGTTTGGCGAACAGCTGGGCTACTTCATGAGCATCCGAGCTTGCTTCCTGCAGTGCCGCATAGGCCTCGTTATAGCCGCGCTCGGCAGTGTCCTGATTAAACAACAAGCGCCAGTCTGCGCGGTAAAGGTCCAGCATTGCCAGTGCTTCGGCCGGCTGTGCTGCAGACACTTCCAATATACTTTCTATTTCATTGAGAAGACGCTGACCAGCGCGGTAAAAGCGCGCCTGAACCACTCGTCTGGGGCGAACCCAGGTCGAACCCGGGACGACTGCGCGCAATGCATAAGCCGTGTCATCACGCATCTCGACAGCGGTAGATTGTAAATAGAATTGTTTCACCAGACTGTAATACAAGCCAACCCGGCGCATGTCGTTCTCGCCCCACAATTGCTCACTGATCGAGACCGCCAGGTAAATAGCTTCCGCCGCCTCGCGGTAATGATCAGCACGATTGGCAGCCACATCACCGGCTATTGCTTGCAGGTGTACCTCGCTCAATTGCGCCAGGTATTCAATTAACTCTCCGCCGTAACCACCACTTTTTTCTGTTAACAGCCAGTAAACATGGTCGATGGATTCATTCACAGACTCCCAGTCACCGCGCCGCGCATCGTATTCGATGCGCGTGAAGTACAGTGGAATCTGTCCAGCCGAGTAGAGTCCGAAATTCAAGCGATGGATTTGAATCGCCCGGTCGTAAAGTGAACTGGCTTCAGTAAAGAGATTCAGCTCGGCACTGGCATTGGCGAGAGAGGTAATGTCTTCGATGAGTGCCGGGTGGTGCCGCCCGACCACCAACTCGCGCTCCAGTAATTGCTGCTGCAAGGCGCCGCGGCGGGCGATTTCATCGGCGGGCCCATCCGGAATAACCGCATCCTGCGCGAAGGACTGTGGCACTACCCACAGTGCCAGCAGAAATAGCAGGCAGCCCTGAAGGGGACGGCTGTTCAGTGTGTTGCTTTTCATGTGTTTATCTCAGACATGCCGCGCGGAAGTCTTACGCCAGCAGAACCGGCAATGTGTCCCTACTACGCCAGAATGGGCTGCCTGGACTTGGCGTCTGCGCCCAACGCCGGCAACGGCGGGACAGACACTATTTTCCAATGCCT
>CAZQFA010000006.1:92305-112797 GCA_964592245.1 uncultured Pseudohongiella sp.
GGGTCATCGTAAATACACAATAACGGTGAATACTATGCAGACATATTCCATGTTTTCGCGCCTGAAAATCAGCCTTGCCCTGGCGACTGTTTCGGGCCTCGTCGTGCAATCCGCCATGGCGGCTGATGCACACGAAGAAGTAACTTACGCAGGTGAAGTGGCCAGCATCATCAATGAGAATTGCGTGGTCTGTCACCGTGAGGGCGGCGTTGGACCCATGGCGCTGACCAGCTATGAACAGGTCCGCCCCTGGGCACCGTTGATTCAAATGAAAGTAGCCAATCGGGAAATGCCCCCCTATGCCTACGATCACGACATTGGCGTGCAGAACCTGCAAGCCGACTGGCGCATGTCGCAGGAAGAGATCGATACTGTCGTCACCTGGGTCAATCAGGGCTCATTGCAGGGCGACCTGGATGAAATGCCGCCGCTGGCGGAAGTTCGCGGTCTGGACGAGTGGAACTTCGCTGACCAGTTCGGCGAGCCGGATATAGTTCTGGCCTCCAATCCGATCGATGTACCCGCCAATGGCAATGACTTGTGGGACAAGCACTTTGTCGACAGCGGCATCAGTGAAGACCGCTGCATCAAGGCGCTCCAGGTGAAACCTCGTGGCGACGCCAAGACAGTAGTTCACCATGCCAACACCTATTTCGCCGAGATTAATGAGGACGGCATCGTCGAGCGTCGGCCGGTGACCGAGTATGCCATGGGAAAATGGGGTGAGGTCATTCCGGAGGGCGTGTGCCGTACTGCCTTCGCCGACATCCAGATCCAGTGGGACATACACATGTATCCGGGTGGTCTCGGTGGTTCTGCTCCGGGCACGGTTATCGAGGACAACGTCGTTGAACTCGGCATCTGGTTACACCCGGAAGGCTACGAATCTGATATCTCTCAGGATCTGTCCACTTACCAGCTCGATCAGGGCGATTTGTTCCTGCCTCCCCATGGCACTGCCATGACCCAGGGTTTCCACTCCTTCGACCATCCGGTGCGTATCGACAGCTTCCAGCCTCATGGCCATCTGCGCATGAACGCCGCCTCTCTGGAAATCTTTTATCCGGAAACCGGACGCACTGAAGTAATCAGCATGATCTCCAACTGGAGCGCAACCTGGCATCACAGCCATCTCTACGAGCCCGAGTCAGCGCCACTGGTTCCGGCCGGAGCGATTCTGGTTACCAAGCAGTGGTATGACAACACGGAAAACAACCCGAATAACCCCGATCCACGCCAGTGGGTAGGTTGGGGACAGCGTACGGCCGACGAAATGTCACACGCCTGGATTGCGATATCTCATCTCGACGAGGAAACCTACCAGCAACTGCTGGCGGAAAGAGAAGAGCAAAGCCAGACCGAGCGTGCTGCCGACTGATTGCCCCGCGCAATCAGGTGCTGTCAAAAACCAATAATAAATCGGGAGTACAGAAAGCTATGAGAAAGTTCACACCTACTGTGAATCGCGTAATTCTGGCGCTTGTGATGAGTCTGGCAAGTCTGATGTCGCTGACGACTGCCAATGCCCAATCGACCGAGCGACCGCTGCGTCCGTCACCTGTTCAAGGTTTGCCGGTCATTCCTTTCATGGAAGGCTGGTATGACAATGAGGACGGCTCGGTCACTGTGTCCTTCGGCTATCACAACCGTAATAAGGAAAAGATAGTCGTGCCGCGCGGCGATGCCAATCACGTGTCGCCCGCGAGTCTGAGCGGTATGCAACCGGAGGTTTATCTGCCTGGTCGGCATCATGGTGTTTTTGCTGTCACCATTCCCGCCGCGATGGATGGCGAAACCATCTGGTGGCATCTGTCTTCGGCCGGTCAGGAATTAAAAGTCCCGGGTGAACGTGGCTCCACCGCTTACCAGCTCGATCGTAATCCACGCCCTCAGGGCAGTGTTCAGCCACTGATCTGGTTCGCCGGTGAAAGCAAAGGCTCCGGGCCTGAGGGGGTTATAGCTGCCAATACGCTGACCACCTCCGTTGGTGAAGCAGTCACCATTGAAATCATGACCGATGATCCCTCAATACGTGATCGTTCCGACCCGCGCTTTACCAAGCCACTGGATACCCGCGTTTCCTGGTACAAACACCAGGGGCCCGGAGCGGTGACATTCACAGCACTCGACGCCATGCCGTTTGTGGAAAACTCAGGAATGCCGGTACTCGGGCTGATTCCCTCTCCGCAGCATGCAGTGATGGTTCCTGCGGGCAAAGGCCCGGCGAGTGTCAGAGCCACGTTTTCCGAACCCGGCGAATACCTGATTCGCGCTCGCCTGGATAACTGGAAATCCTCTGACAGCGATGGCCTCGACCAGTGCTGCTGGAGCAACGCTTACCAAAAGGTAAACGTCACGCAATAGCCGGTGAATTGCCAGAATGTAAGGGAATGCATTCTGGCAATTGCCGCAGTCAGCAGAAATCGCTATTTTCTGAGCTGACAACGATTTGTGATGGCGCTCAGCGGTCTCGTGCTGCCTGGCCAGAGCAGGCAGCGCTGAGCCCATCACTTACCTTTGCCAAAAAACTTCTACTCAATCGACCCTGGCTTCTGGCTACCTCAATAAGGAACCGGCTGCTATTGCCGGCGTGAAACCTGCTATGCGAATTCAAACCACCGCCCTGCTCGTCCTGACTTCTACTCTATTATCATCTCTTGCCGGCGCACAATCCGACGCTGAATGGCTCATCGGGGCACGCGTCCTGTCGCCACCGCAACATGCCAGCCCCGAACTGGCGCAAGTGATAGCGAATGGCGGTCAACCTGATATGGATGTCAGCGGCCGTTATCCCGATAGCGACGAGGCCTGGCTGGCGTTGCAAGCACGTGCGCGCAGTGGTGATGGACCACTGCCTGCGCTGGCAGAAGCATTAGACCTGACCATCGAATCCTCGCAACTGGCTAGCAGTGATGGCGAGAGCATTACGCTCTATTCGATCACCCCTGCCAATATTGCCCCTGAACATCAGGACCATGTTTTCCTGCATCTGCATGGTGGTGGTTACGTGCTTGGTGGCGGCCCTGGTGCTGCCAGTGAAGCAACTCGCATCAGTGCCGCTGCGGGCATTCGAACTGTCTCGGTTGATTACCGCATGCCACCGCAATTTCCGTTTCCCGCCGCTGTCGATGACGCTATCGCTGCCTATCGCTCACTCCTTGCGGACTATGAGCCAGGCAGTATCGCGATTGGCGGCACCTCCGCCGGTGCCGGGCTGAGCTTCGCTGCAGTACTGCAGATGAAGAATCTGGGACTGCCTTTGCCCGGCGCAATATTCGCCGGCACCCCCTGGGCAGATCTCACCGACAGCAGCGACAGCCTGCATACCAATGCCGGCATCGATCGCATCCTGATTACTTATGAGGGTTTGTTGCAAATAGGTGCAGAACAATACGCCGCAGGCGAGGATCTAACCAATCCTCTGATTTCACCGCTGTACGGTGACTTCAGCGATTTCCCACCGACCATTCTGATTTCCGGCACCCGGGACATGCTGTTAAGTGATACTGCCCGGGCACATCGCAAACTGCTGGCCGCGGGCGCTGTCGCTGATTTGCATGTCTTTGAAGGCATGTCACACGCTGAATACATGATCATGCCTGAGTTGCCGGAGTCGCAGATGACCTTTGCGGAAATCAGCCGCTTCCTGAAAACGCATCTGGATTGAACACTCTTCGAGCGCGAGGCAGCGCGCGAGGCAACGCATGAGTCCCAGCCAGAGCACCTGCTCTGGCCGTATATGACTCAAGTAGCCACAGGGGTTGGCCTGGAAAGTGTAAACGTCGCCAGCATCACGGCAACGAGTGCACACAGAACAATGGTCGTCGCCAATGTCATGGGCGTCGCGTTGAAGCCCACGCTCACCACGGCGATGACTGCCGCTCCAGTCATCATCTGCAAGGTTCCGCCGAGGGACGAGGCAGTACCGGCAATCGAGCCATGCTCTTCCAATGCCAGCACCATGGCTGTCGGCAAGATCAAACCCAGAAACGCGTAGGTGCAGAACAGCATGGTGGCCAGCAGCTGGAAGCTGCTGTGTTCGGTCACTACCAGGAAAAACAGTAGCGCTGCACTGCTGAAATAACCGGCGACCGCTGCCTTGATCACTGTAATAGCACCAAAGCGCGCTTCCAGCGTCGCTGCCGTTTGACTGGCACTGAAAAAACCCAGCGCATTCACGGCAAAGGCGAGGCTGTATTGCAGTGAGGTTAAACCGTAATACTCCATGTACAAAAACGAACTGGTGGCCAGAAACACAAAGAAACTGGCCATACCCATGGCACCAATAAACGTCAGCCCCATAAAGCGGGCATCCGTAAACAACTGCCGGAACGCTGCCAGCATGGCAGCGAACCGAAACGGCGAGCGCTTGTCGGCCGGTAGCGTTTCTTTCAGACCAAAGGTAGTCATGGCGAAACCCATCAGGCTGGCAACAGCCACAGCAACGAAGATAGCCCGCCAGCCAAACGGTGCGATCACCGCAGTACCCAGAAGTGGTGCGAACATGGGTGAGACCGCAATAATCAACATTACCGTCGACATCAGGCGAGTCGCCTCGTTGCCAACAAAGCAATCACGAATCACCGCCCGCGGAATGGACATCACGGCGGCCGCCCCGATACCCTGCACAAAGCGCATGCCGATCAGCCAGTTAATTGTCGGCGCCAGTGAGCAGCCGATAGAGGCAATGGCAAAAATAGTCAGGCCGAAGTAAAGCGGCAGTTTACGCCCGAACACATCCGACGCTGGTCCATAAACCAACTGACTGATACCGAATGAAATAAAAAATGCCATCAATGTGGCCTGGGAGCCGGACACATCGGCATTGAGATCATCGGCAATGATGGGCATGGCCGGCAAGTACATATCGATGGCAAACGGCCCCAACCAACTGAGGGAGCCAAGAATCAGCGCCATCTTGAAAATTTCTTTATTCATGATGTAAATAACTTCTGGAAATGAATGTTCTGCTACAACGTGTGTAGCGATATCCGCAGTCGGCTATGGCCAGCTGATAACCGGCCGGCGAAAATGGCCGGTGTAACCGAGCAAGGTTGCATCTTTATCAGGCCCGGTAGAACTGGGCTCTTGCAAACATGCCGGGCTGGTGCAGAGGTCAGGTGTCCAGGGGAACTCATCCAGCACATCGATAAGCCCATCGTTGTCATCGTCCTCATCGTCGATCTCGCCAGACAGCAGCCGGAATATGACCGGCTCCAGAGAGACCACACCAAGTTGCGCCCAATAGGATTGCGCGCCAACCCGTACTGACATTACTGTCAGGACACCTGCCTGCAGGAAGGCCGAGAGTTCGGCAGTAGTTGCTAGCGCCTCTGTCGCACTGATGACTTCGAATTGAGCAGGCACCGACTGTTCGAGTGACTGCAGTTCTACTCGATAGACCACTCCCTGCACAAGCACTGCAGGAAGCGTGAGGACTGAATTGCTGTAACTGGCCTGTTGCGCACTTGTCCAACCAGAAAGCAGCAATAACGACATCAGGATGAAACCACGGCTGACCGCACGGGCAATGCGGCGATCAAGTGGGAGTATAACATTGTCAGATTGTGCGGGCATGTGACAATCAGTTTTCAGGCAAGTCATTCTTGACCAGCAACGTGCCAATATGCGAACCGTCAAACAGACGCATAAACGTGCGTGGCAATTCAGTGAATCCGCTATGAATATCGAGCCGCGTCTGGATCAACCCTTGCTGCTGCCAGGCCAGTAACTGTTCGTTCGCAGTCGCGATCTCATCCGGGTAATCGAAGCCAAGAAAGCCTTGCAGCTTCAGACGCCAGTAAATAACGCGCATCATGTTGCGCGGCCCTCTGGCCAGAGCATCCCCTTCATCATAACTCGAAATCTGTCCGCACAACGCCACCTTGCCAAAGGGCGCCATATTTTCGATCACTGCGTCCAGCATTGCCCCTCCCACATTGTCAAAATACACGTTGACGCCGTCAGGGCACAATTCACGCAAGCGCGACTCCACATCCTCACGCTTGTAGTCAATCACTGCATCCAGCTTGCAATCATCCAACAACCAGCGGCATTTATGCTCACCCCCGGCTATACCGATGACCCGACATTGTTTGATCTTGGCTATTTGCGCCGCCACTGAACCAGTGGATCCTGCTGCACCGGAGACCACCACAGTCTGGCCCGCTTCTGGCTGGCCGATTTTTAACAACCCGAAATAGGCCGTCAGGCTGTTACCACCCAGAATACCTTCGAAATCCTCGAGTGAAACCGCTTCCGGTTTGCGCGCTGGTGGCATCTCGTCGGCATCGATGACAGCGTAATCCTGCCAGCCAGTCAGACCGGAAACGACGCAGCCAACGGGGAAGTCGGGATTGGCTGATTCGAGCACTCTGGCGCTGGCCGAACCCAGCACGGGCTTACCCACCTCCATGGGCGACATGAACTGACTGTTGGCCTTCATCATGGTTCGCATTGCCGGCGTACAGCGAAACAACAATGTCTGCACCAGAATCTGCCCGGTCTTTAAGGCCGGCTTTGGCAGCGGCTGTTTCTGCAATCTGAAATCTTGCGACGTGATGGCACCATCCGGGCGCCGGTCCAATAGCCATTGGCGATTTACCAAACTCATGGTCACTCCCTGTTTTATGCTGCTATTCCCAACAGGCAATAGCTTGCTGTTTTTATTTATAACTTATTATACATTTATCTATTATATTGAACACGCAGCGAGAACCCGGGATCTCATTAACAGCCCCATTGTCAGGCCTTGATACACATCAAGTCGCAGCAGCTAACCCCATCGAATCTGGCAGATTCCGGGGTAGAATAGGCGTCAGGCAGCCGGTCCTTTATTCCTTGCAGTGGCCGGCCTGATTCCCTTGCCATGCCTCTGGAGCGAGATTACTGATGGAAAACTTTACCCCTGTTGCCGGCCTTCTCGGCGGCTTGTTGATTGGTGCTGCAGCAACATTGACGCTGTGGAGTAATGGCAAAATTGCCGGTATCAGCGGCATTTTGTCCGGGCTGTTATGGCAACCCGGACAGGAGAGATTCTGGCGTGGGCTGTTTATCGCCGGAATACTGGCCGGTTCTGCCGCGACTGCGCTAATACAGGGTGGATTGACTGTCGAGATGCAGGCCTCTCCCGGACTCGTCGTAGTCGCTGGCTTGCTGGTAGGCTTTGGCACCCGTCTTGGCAGTGGTTGCACCAGTGGTCACGGCATCTGCGGGCTGGCAAGGTTTTCGCGGCGCTCTTTCACAGCAACATTGACCTTCATGATCACCGCTATTGTCACCGTCTATATAACCCGCCATGTACTGGGGGGTGTGTGATGTCCGAAAGTAACGCGAGCAAAGCACACATCGCCATTTTCATCTCGGGCCTGCTCTTCGGCATGGGCCTGGCAATCTCAGGCATGGTGAATCCCGCCAAAGTGATCGGCTTTCTCAATTTGACAGGCTCCTGGGACCCGACTCTTGTTCTGGTCATGGGCGGCGGACTGGCCGTCACTGTGCCAGCATTTCATTGGATATTAAAGAACCCAACCCCCTTGTTTGCAGACCGGTTCTTTCTGCCAACCTTGCAGCACATCGATCCCAAATTATTGCTAGGCGCCGTGCTGTTTGGCGTCGGCTGGGGGATTGCAGGTTTCTGTCCCGGCCCTGCACTGGCCGCGCTGGTGACGTTCAACCCGCAAGTACTGTTATTCGTCGGCGCCATGATCGCCGGCATGACACTGCACAAATTGATTATGGAATAGTGAAGTCAGGGCCAGCCGCCGTTCACTGCCAAAATTTGTGCCCCTACCTTGCCTCTCGCACCGGTTTCCACGCCTGTTTCCACGACTCAGGCCTGCTGACTACCGCAATCCGGGCTACGGGCGCGCCAGACAGTGCATTTTTTGGTCGAAAATCGACTAAAGATATATAACTTTTAACATTTACTGTGTTAGACTGAATTTCGCATTCAGCGGCAGGTTTAGGGGACACTCCTGCCACTGAGTCTGCGATCCTGCGCATGGCTTGCCATGCAAGGCAATCGGTCGGCGGTTAACCTCTCGCCGGCTCGCTGTGGCAATGCTGCAGTGAAGTGTAAAAACTCGAGAGCCAAAAAAGGGCCTATCCTCACGGATAGGCCCTTTTTATCTTAAATTGCCCACAGCTGATTCCGGCGCAGATCAGATGCCGATTCGACTCAACGTATTGACCAGCTCGCGCACTATCTTTTCCGCTGTCGGATAGGACGCTGCAAAGCGTGCTTCCAGCGCAATCGCATCATCCATAACCGTGCTGTCCGAAGTATCGATTTCCGGGTCCATCAGATCGTCCACCTGACCGGCAAGCAGTTGAGCCGATTGTAATGTTTCGGTGTCAACGCCGTCGGTCTTCTCCAGTTCGGCAACCAGTTCCGCCACCAGTTGTTTTATTTTTTCAGCACTCACGTTCGCTTTCTCCAATGCGGCTCACCACTCCTGCCATGACAATACTGTGCAGAGGCTATTGAGGCTATCTCTGATGTTTCAGAAGAGCTTCTCAGCTATCGCCAGAACACCAGCAAGACGCCAGCTACGCTGCACAAACGGTAAAGGCAAGAGGTCAGTCAAACCCGCTAATTCATTGATTGTCGGTGGATTATATCAGCACCGTATTCAATACGGGCATCTCATCGGGCTTGATGACCAGTACATCGCATTCCACATGATCGAGAATACGCTCGGCCGTATTGCCAATGAGCAGACGGTCCAGGCGCGAACGTGACACCGCGCCCATCACCAGAACAGCGGCACCGGCAGCTGTCACTGCCTTCGGCAGGGATTCACTTATCTCGATGTGACTCCAATGGCAGTTCGCCTCAGCAATTCCATGCTCTGCGGCCAATGCCGCCAATTTGTCAGACTCTTTATTGTCGTCAGATTCCAGCGGGTAGATGCCAGCCAGAGGCGGCAACCAGATGGAGTGGTACAGATGCGCCTCGCCCCCGGTAAATTCAGCAAAAGCTTTGGCTGCGTTGATGAGTTTGTGATCAAGCGCCGCGGGCTTGTCATGGGCATGATCGGGATCGACGGCGGCGACAATGTTGCCATTGGCTGGCCAATCGTGGTCTTTGACCAGCAATAACGGAACGGGACAATAACGCACCAATTCCCAGTCATCATTGGAGAGCAGCAACCGGGCCACTTTGTTGTGGTGACGAGTAGCTGAAACCACAAGATCTGCCCCTGTCGCTCTGGCACGATTAACAATTTCCGTGTGCGCCGGCTTGCCCCAGGACGTTACCGCACTGATCTGCAATCCTTTTTCGCGCCAGGGAGTCGCCATTGTTTCCAGCTCTTGCATGCGCGCCTCACCATGTTCCTGCCGCAGTTTCTGCGCCTGTACCGGATCAAAGTAATAGCCATCTTCAAGATAAGGACTGTATTCCGCCAGCAACAGCTCCATTTCCGCTGCTGCAGCCAGAGCGATTGGCCCCGCTTTTTCCAGCGCCGGCTGATGCTCCGCGTCCGGATCAATGACAACGAGTATTTTATTGAGATTCATGCTCAGCTCCCTGTGGCAGGATTAACGAATGTCATCCATATTTAGTCTTATTATAAGCTCGGCGCCGCGTTCGCGTTTAATCCAAATCAAGAATCCGGGCATCACGCACTGCGGCGGCCACCAGCCAGCAAGCACTTTTGACAATGCCAACAAGCACGGATTCTGATGCCGGGCTGGCGTTGCTGCTCTCAGCCAGCAGAAACAGTTAGTGACTGATCACTTTACCTGCAGAATAGCCCGGCAGACAAGTGAGTGAGCACTGGCAGAATCTCCCGATTTCATTACTGTTACTCCCTGCTAACGCCAATTATCGGGCAGCAACCATTTTATTAACCGTGGGCACTCCGACATCGACTATCATCAGCAATAGAGCCAACTCGCTGGAGTCGGTAAACAGCGTCAGGCATAGTGCAACGTCATGAATAAATCAGTCGGCAGATCACGGGGCAAGCAAGGAAAACGGCGAATCGCGGCCAGTGCCTACGTGACCTTGCGCAAGGGGCAGCGTTATGTGCCACCGGTAGTACGCGCTTTGCTGGGTCTGTGCCTCATGGTAATGGGCGTTTTTGGCTTCTTGCCGATTCTCGGCTTCTGGATGATTCCGCTGGGGCTGGCACTGCTGGCTTCAGACATCCCGCCACTGAGCCGCTGGCTGCGGAACCGGTTACGGCGGGCAATGCTCGAAAGTCGCTGATTACAGACGCGACTTCAATAACAGCTCAACCCGTCGGTCGCGCATCAGCACACTGCGGTCTACCACGAAATAGCGTAGCAATTGCCCCAGATCGCCCTGAGAACGGGGCATGTAACCCGGAGGGACTTGTGTTCGCGGCCTGACCTTGAAGTTTTCCTGATCAAAAATGCCATAGTATTCCATGGCCGCTGGCGTCTGTGAGTTGTGCACAGCAAAGCCATGGGCCTTGGTGCCCGCGTGCAAACAGGGATGCAACAATTCCATCAGTAAAGCGATTGCTTCCAGACTCAGGAAGTTGATGATGTCCCAAAAAAAGACAATATCGAAGCGTACACCCGCCGGCAGAAACAGCGCCTGCTCAAGGCATTCACGCAATGCAGTCGAATCCTGATCTTCGTCACTGATACCGGGTAGCGGGAGTTCCGAGTAGAGATTGGCAATGTGCAGTTTGCAGCGGTAGGCAGAAAAAAAATCGACAGTTTCCGGCAGGATCGGACCGAGATTCAATACAGTCAATCTCGACTCTTCGTCCACATTGTCGAATAACGCTGGCAAGAGCCGCGAAGGCTGAGTATCGGTCATAGGCGTACAGACAGGCGGGAGATCCCCACCTGTCAGAATTCAATATGCGGGGTATCAGCCGTTTTTAATGTTAAGACTGGAGTCGTCGTTGCTAGCCTTGATTGAACCCTTGGGCTGAGAGAGGTCAGCAGGGCCTTTACGACTACTGGCATCGCCCGGATCCATATCAATACTTCCCTTGAAGACAGCACCGTCTTCCAGAGACATTCTGGGCGTCACAATATTGCCACGCATATCGCCAGTTTTCGAGATTACTACCTTCTCACCACCAGTGATATCACCGACCACCTGACCATTCACGATCACGATCTTGCCTTTGATATTTGCTTTAACTTTGCCGGATTCACCCACTGTCACTTCATGTGCAGCTAGATCTATCGTCCCTTCGACACTGCCTTCGATCAGCAGATCCTCATCTCCGGTAACATCTCCCTTGATCTTGATAGTCGATCCAATCATCGCGCGACTCCTTGTTGTGGTTGCTGCTGTTTGCACAGGGGTTGCAGTTTTATTCGGGTCAGGTGACACCTTATCTGCTGACGGATTCACCATCGAACCCTGCTTGTCCTTGTCTTTGTTGCGTTCAAACATGTCTAATCACCAAATGGTTGTCAGTACGCCATGCTATCAGTCTCACATGGCCATCTCTAGCACTTTATAATGCCATCATTGTGCAGCAGATGCCGCTTCAGATTCCCCTACACAAAGTTTCAGGGAGCATAATAACGACAAGCAATTTTGAACAAAGTTCCTGATTATTCCCCTCGGGTCACAACTTTTCTGTCGCTATCAAGACCCACGCGGCGCAGCATTGCGACCACTGTTACAGATCACTGAAATGGAATCATTATCCTGACACACAGTGGCAAGGATTTGCAGCTCTGGCAAGCTATCAATCTGCCTCTCCTGTCAGTAGCCAGTAGCACTGTGCAATATCTCCACACCGGATCACGCAATCCCACAAGAGCTTCGACAGTGGACCCGTCATGCATTGATCGATGCGTCATGCTGCATTACACACCTCATTACACACCTCATTACACACCTCATTACAAACCGCTATTGCAGGTGACAAATTCGCACACGCTGGTTTTACGCCCGACGGTCGTCAGCCAGCTGGCTGAGGGGTCTGCCTATGTCGCACAGCCATGACATTAATTCCTCATTGATAACCGGACACCAAAATGCGAACCGGTTCGTGTATTGGCGATCCGCGTTACGCTTGAACTCGAATTTCTTTTCTTCAGCCAGTAATATGGAAGCGATTTGGACGTTAAATTCCAAAACGCGTCCGAAATATTCCTACAAGACGACCTTAACTCACCATAACAATACGGGCTCGCTCTCATGTCTTCCTTCCTTAACAAAGCTTCTTCGTTCGTTGGCAAACTACCCGGAATTGGTTCAGCGATGAATAATCACATCATCAACAAATATGCCAATGCGATTCCACCGCGACCGCGCCCCCTCTCAATGGCACAACCCTACGTGACCTGGCGCGGGTTGACAGATCGCCGCTACAGTGGCCGCCATCTGCCCGCAGATCCAGAATACACTGCGGGCCTGCCACCGCTTGATGAGGTCGCCGCGTTATTCAAGCAAACGGAAGACCGACGCGCACAAGATACCAGCTTGCTCTTTCCTTTCTTCGCCCAATGGTTTACTGACAGTTTCTTGCGCACAAAGTGGAAACCCGCCGAAGAGCAAAATTTCGCACATAACGAAAGCAACCATGAGATTGATCTCTGCCAGATTTACGGCCGCAATGAAGAATGCACGCATACGCTACGCAGTTTTGATTCCGGCCGCCTGAAAAGCCAAACCATCAATGGTGAGGAATACCCGATTCATTTATACGAGGAGGTTGATGGCGAACTGCGCGTCAAACCGGAGTTCAATAACTTGTACACGGCAGATAATTTTCAGCGCGTCTTCGCCAACGCGCCGGATGAGCACAAACGTAATGCTTTTGCAGTGGGGATAGAGCACGGCAACTCAACAATGGGCAACACGCTGATGAACATCCTGTTTATGCGCGAGCATAATCACCTGGCCGGTCTCTTGCACGCAGAGTACCCGGATTGGGACGATGAAAGACTGTTCCAGACCGCACGCAATATCAATATTGTCTTGCTGCTCAACATTGTCATCAGCGATTACATTGTGCACATTGCGCCGGTCGATTTCCCGCTGCGCGCCGTACCGGGAAAAGCCGAAGCCGAGCACTGGTATCGCACAAACTGGATTGCCGTGGAATTCGCCTTGCTCTATCGCTGGCACAGTTTTATTCCCATGACAGTGACCTTTGATGGAGAGACCCGTCAATCAAGCGCTCTGCGGCGCAACAATATCTGGGTACAAGAAATCGGCATCGCTAATCTGTGTCAACAAGCCAGCCAGCAGAAGGCAGGCTACCTGACCGTGGGCAATACGCCCGACTTCCTGCTTGATATTGAAAAACTCAGCCTGCACATGGCGCGTACTTGCCAGCTGCAGTCTTATAATCATTACCGGCGACACTATGGCTTGCGGGAGCAGACCAGTTTCTCGCAATTGACCAGCAATGGCGCGCTGGCGCGCAGACTGGAGGAGCTCTATGGCAACATCGATAATCTGGAATGGCTCGTCGGCCTGTTTGCTGAAGACTATGGCAAAACCAGCATGATGGGAGAATTGATGGTAACCATGGTGGCAAACGATGCCTTCACGCAGGCACTGACAAATCCACTGCTGTCCAGCAATGTCTACAACGAAAACACATTCTCAGCATTGGGCATGAAGATCATAGAGAACACGAAGGGGCTTGCTGACATTATTATACGCAACACCACGGTCACTGATCGTAATGCGGTAGGCTTCAAACATCGCCAGTGATTGTTGATAATCCGTCTGGTTAAGCACTCGCGGCGCTGAGTTTGGTCTGTGCCGCAATTGCTGTAGACTGAGGACTCGGACTTATAATAAGAAGAAGCAACGTGCTTACCAAACAACTTCGCTTGCTGTTGCCAGCAACCATTCTTTTCTCTCTTGTCAGCTGCGTTTCGCAGCCGCCGCCTGCCAACCCGACTTCCTGGTTCTTCGTCAACTCAGGCAGCCGCATGACAATCGTGATTCAGGATCTGGTTTGCAATCGCCGCTATGCCAATGTGCGAATATCACCGCGGGCAGAGACTGAGGTTGAAACCTGCGGCGACGAGAATAATATGGCTCACGTACGCTATCGCGCCGATGGTTATGCATCGCGTGCTGGCGCCTGGACCACTCGTGAAGTTCGTGCAGGCGGCCGTGTTTATCTGCAGTAGTTACGCAGCGACTCAATCATTCGGCAATATGGGCGTAACCGTCGGACTCAATGTGCGCTGGATAATTTCCCGCACCTGATTGGCCAGTTCCCGATAGAACAGTTTATCCGGTGACGTGTGTCGCCAGGCCAATGCGTGATTACGAACAACCTTCACCCCTTCCACGTCGACGACCCGCAATTCTTCATCATCGCGAATTTCTGACTTGATATACAAAGCCGGCAGGAAGGCTGAACCCATCCCCATCACAACCATCTGTCGCAAGGTATCGAGACTGGTGCCTTCATAGTCACGGCGAACCTGTGCACCTAACTGCTGACACAGATCGATAATCTGCCGGTGAAACAGATGGTGCTCACTGATGGTCAAAATCGGTTCACTGACCAGATCAGCGCGTTTTATCCGTTCCTTTTTAGCCAGACGATGTTCATTCGACAGCACCAGCTTGATGGGTTCGCGGCAGATCGGCACGACTTCCAACTCTGATGATGAAATAGGCTGGGTACTGAGCGCCAGATCATACAGTCCCTGAACCAGCCCCAGTTCCAGAACACTGGGGGTTTCTTCACGGACGTAGAGCTTCAGATCATGGAAGTTACTGTGCAGAGGAGTGAGGATATGAGGCAAGAGATAGGGGCCAAGCGTCGGCGTTACACCAAGCCGGTGAGTGCCGACGCCACCGCCAAGGAAATTACCGGCCTTGACCGTCAAACCACGCGCTTCTTCCAGGATACGTCTGGCATTGCCAACCATTTCCCTGCCCGCCACCGTAGTTCGTGTGCCATGCCGGCTGCGTTCGAGCAGCGGCATACCCAGCAGTTTTTCAAGCGCTGAGATCTGGTTGCTCAAGGTTGGCTGGGTGATATTCAACTGGAACGCTGCCTGACGAAAACTCCCTGTTTCCGCTACGGCGACGAAGTAGCGAATTTGCTTCAAGCTAAGCTTTTCAATGACATCCATACCAACACCCGTCTATTTAGTGATATTAATAATCAATCGCGAATTCTATTAATTAGAATATACCTTATCACAGAGAATTCTTTAATCTACACCGTTCGCATAATTCTTGGTTAATTTTAAAGGAGTAAGCTCTTGGAAAAGGTCATTTCGGGTGTTCTTAAGTTCAAATCGGCCCCTTACGAGGAGCGCAAGCAGTTGTTCAGCGACCTGGCCAACGGCCAAAGTCCGGAAGTGCTGTTCATTACTTGCTCGGATTCGAGAATCGACCCCAATCTGGTGACACAAACCGAACCGGGTGATCTCTTTATTATCCGTAACGCCGGCAACATCGTTCCGCCACGCACGCTCCACGCCGGTGGTGTAACCGCGTCAATCGAGTTTGCGGTTGCTGCGTTGGGTGTGCAGCACATTATTGTTTGCGGCCATACCGACTGTGGTGCCATGAAAGGGGCGCTGGATGTTTCCAAGCTTGACGCCCTGCCGCACGTACAAGATTGGCTGAGCAATGTCCGCGCTGCCGTGGATGTGGTCAAGGCGGTACACGGTTCAGCTTCTGCGGAACATCTGGATAAGGTGACCGAGCAGAACGTTGTCCTGCAACTGCAGCATCTGCGCACGCATCCATCAGTGGCAGCAGGCCTGAGCACAGGCAGCATCCAGCTACATGGCTGGGTTTATGACATCAAGCACGGGGAAGTACTGGCATACGACAGCAACTCCGAGAAATTTGTGCCTGTCGAAGAACTTTACTCAGCAGTCATTGAGAAAGAAGCAAAGAGCGCTTAATGAACCGACAAGTGGGCCTTTCCCGGGCCCACTTGCTGTTTCTGTTTTAACTAATTAACTACTTTTGTTTAACTGATATCAGGAGACTAACGTGTTTGGATTCCGCTTGGATAATTTGCGGGGTGATCTGTTCGGTGGTGTGACAGCAGGTATTGTCGCGCTACCACTGGCACTGGCATTTGGTGAGGCCTCCGGCGCAGGTCCGATTGCGGGTCTGTACGGGGCGATCATCGTCGGTTTCTTCGCCAGCTTGTTCGGAGGCACTCCCTCTCAAATCTCGGGCCCGACGGGACCGATGATCGTTGTTTTCGCTGGCGTTTACGCCAGTCTCAGCGGTGACGCCAATCTGGTATTTGCAACGGTCATTCTGGCCGGTGTGTTCCAGATTGTCTTTGGCGTACTCCGACTCGGGCAATATATTCGTCTGGTGCCCTATCCGGTTATCTCCGGTTTCATGAGCGGCATCGGCTGTATCATTATTGCCCTGCAGGTAAGCCGGCTGTTCGGTCATGAGCCCGAAGGCAGTGGCACCATTCCGGCGCTCGCCGCGATCCCTTCGGCCGCAATGGATCCCAATATAATCGCATTGGGCCTTGGTGTACTCAGCCTGGTTATCATTTTTACCTGGCCAAAAGCGCTGGCCAAATTCGTACCACCACCGCTGGCAGCGTTGATCATCGGTACTGTATTAAGCGTCTTTATTCCAGGCGCACCGGTTCTGGGCGATATCCCGACTGGCCTGCCATCACTGGTCGTTCCGGCGTTTAGCCAGGAAACACTGCTTATCGTGATGGAAGCAGCATTGATTCTGGCTATGCTGGGTTCAATCGACAGCCTGTTGACCTCACTGGTTGCCGACAACATGACCCGTACCAAACACAATTCCAACCAGGAATTGATCGGTCAGGGTACCGGTAATATTTTCGCCGGTCTTTTCGGCGGCATTCCCGGTGCCGGTGCGACCATGCGTACCGTGGTAAACATTCGCACTGGTGGTTTAACCAAAATCTCAGGCATCACCCACAGCTTGCTGTTGCTGGCTATTGTGGTCTCCCTGGCGCCATTGGCATCACAGATCCCGCACGCCGTGCTGGCCGGTATTCTGGTGAAAGTCGGCTACGACATCATCGACTTCTCCTACCTGCGTCGCGCCCACCGCGGCCCACGCTGGGATCTGGGCTTGATGATTCTGGTGCTGACGCTGACGGTGTTCGTTGACCTGATCACTGCGGTAATTGCCGGTGTGGTAATGGCTGCTCTGGCTTTCGTCAAGCAAATGGCAGACATGCAGATGAAGTCACTGACAGATTTCTCGCCAGAAAGCTTCTCGGCCGAGTTGTCAGACGAAGAGCGTGACCTGATCAAGAAATCTGGCAAGCGCGTCAACCTGTTCGATTTTACAGGCCCACTGAGCTTCGGTGCTGCAGCAGACCTCGGGCATCACGTGCGGGAGCGCTCGACCAAGGAAACACAAGCACTGATTCTCGATTTCAGCAAACTGCCTGTCATCGACGTGTCAGCGGCGCGCGCTGTTGAGACAATCATCAGTGACGCAAAGCACGCCAACAAACGCGTTTTCATTATTGGTATGAAAGACGCAGTACGTGAAACTCTTGCGGGTCTGCATGGCGACGCCGTTATTCCGGCTGATGCGCAATTTGGTACACGTACTGACGCGATTCGCGCTGCTTATGAGTTTGTCACTGGTTCGGAAGCCACCAAGAATGGCGGCAAAACCGAAAAGGAATGGAGTGAACCTGCCCCGCAGGCCAGCTAATTAGTTCGTAATGGTGGTTGACCATTGCCATGGCTGAACCACAGGTAGAAACTGGATGATCCTCCGGTCAGTAACTTGTTTCTATTTGTGAGTTCAGCCGACTTTTTAGCAAGCTCTGTTAGCAACCTGTTTTTGGCAATCTCTTTATTAGCCATCTAGTTATTAGCAACACCAACCAAAAAAGTGCACAGTGTCACTTGATAGCGCATCTGGCACTGGCCTTCCCCGATATTCTTCCCCGACCTCCCCGCAGCAAGCGCTGCAATCACGGCGCTTCGTCATTCTGTAACAACAAGTCACATATCAATGATGTTCTGGGCACACTTTGTGCATTTTCGATTGCGTTGAGTTCAGTCGCCTGCGCGCTCACCACATCGTGAGCGGTAACGCCAGCTGATCGATAGTAAAACTGAGCATGACACTTGACCGGATGAGGCTTGTGCGCGGCAATTGATAATGGCCGCCAGAGATTTCAGACCGGCTATCGAATTTTCTACCCGTAGTCTGCAGACTTCGAATTACTGTGGGGGTCCGTTGTGCAATCGCATCAAAACAAAACATCGCGCTTGATGTTCTTAACAGTGTCTCTTGTTGGCGCATTGTGCTCCCCACTGCTGTTTGCGCAGCCGGTAGATCAGAACAAAGTTATTGAAATCCCCAAGCTCGATGGCGAGCTCCTCATTGACGGCATTCTCGATGAGCCACAGTGGGAGCACGCGTTACTGGTGGAAGATCTGCATCAGTATGACCCAGTGGAGTACTCAAAGCCTTCCCGGGATTCCCAAATCCTGATTTTCTATACCAGCGAGGCGCTCTATGTCGCCAGCTTCTTCGAAGAAAATCATCCCGAAGACATATCTGCCAATGTCATGCGCCAAGGTGAAAGTTTGCCTAGCGATGACATCGTATCTGTGATTCTTGACCCCTACCTTGATCGGCGCAACGGTTATCGCTTTACCGTGAATCCTCATGGCGTTCGCTGGGACGGTCTGTACCGCAATATCACAGAGATCGAAGGCAATTGGGACGGCATCTGGCAAGGAGACGCCATCATTGCGGACAATGGCTGGTACTCGGAAATGCGCATTCCCTTTCAAACCATTTCCTTCAATCCGGATACTGATGCCTGGGGCATCAATTTTCGCCGTGTCATCCGCCGCAACAATGAAAGCATCGGCTGGGTATCACGCAACATGCAAGTTGACCCCAGTGTCTCCGGCACCATCACCGGCCTTGATGGACTGGAACAAGGGCTCGGACTCGACATCGTTCCATCCATGGCAGCGCGTCAGTCGCGAGTCTTTGGCGCCGCGTCCACCGAGGAGAGCAGTATCGAACCGCAGCTCGATGTCTTTTACAAGATCACACCACAGCTCAATGCATCGCTCACCCTGAACACGGACTTTTCTGCTGCAGAAGTTGATAGTCGTCAGGTCAATCTGAGTCGCTTTAACCTGTTCTTCCCCGAGAAGCGTGATTTCTTCATTCGCGATGCCGATATTTTCGAATTTGGTCAGATCGGCTCCGGACGTGCGACCGGATTACGCGATGGCAATGCGGCCCTGCCCGGATCTGCTGCCCAGAACGCGCGACCATTCTTTTCCCGCCGTATCGGACTCAGCGCCAGTGGTGAACCCGTTGGCATCAACTATGGCGGCAAGCTCAGCGGCCGCGTGGGCGACTGGAATCTTGGCACGCTGTTGATCTCGCAAGAAGCTGATGTGTCCTCCGGTGTCGAAGAGAAAGAGCTGTTTGTCGGCCGCGCCGTTCTTAATGTCGGCGCCGAGTCGCAGTTAGGCATGATTGCTACAGATGGTGATCCACGGTCAAACACCGACAACTCGCTGCTTGGTGTTGACCTGCGCTATCGTAATTCGCGCTTGCCCGGCGGCAATACGATTCAGGGCTCGCTCTTCTACCAGAAAACAGATACACCCGGCCTGGCAGGTGAAGATGATTCTTTTGGCTTTGGCATGAGCTACCCGGCAAGTCGTGGCTGGCGTGCAGCTTACAACTACAAACAGGTAGGCAAGAATTTCAAACCAGCGCTGGGCTTTGTCAATCAAACCGATATTGCCGATCATTCTCTCGACTTCGGCTATCGCCAATTCTTCAGTCGTGGCTCTGCTGTGCGCTCCCTGTTTACCGGCTTCGACGGCTATCGCGCTATCTATCTCGACGATGGCACGCTGAATGCGCAGGAGCTGGGCTTGCGCGGTCGCCTGGATAACAATTCGGGAGACTCGCTGACGGCTCGCTTGATATCCAGCTCGGAAGTATTGCGACAGGACTTCGTCATCAATCGGTTTTCTGATGGCTCCGGTGTGATTACGGTTGAACGTGGCGAATACGACTACGACGAAGCTGAACTGGAGCTGGGACTAGCCAACCAGCGATTGGTCAGTGGCAGTCTGAAAGTACGTGGCGGCGAATACTTCGATGGCGATCATCTGCAACGGGAGGCCAGCCTCACGGTCCGCCCGACAGCACGCTATAACTTCAGTGGCAGAATGTCGGTAGACGAGATTCACTTGCCGGATGGTGATTTTACCGTCCGTCTTACCAGCCTGGAGAGCAAGATCGCTTTCAGCAACAAGCTCTCCTGGAGCAATCTGGTGCAGTACGACAATGTCTCCGAAGCCATGGCCATCAACAGTCGCTTGCACTGGATTCCAGAAGCCGGCAAGCAGGCTTTCCTGGTACTCAATTACGGCTTGAGCGACGTCGACAAGGACAACCGTTTTGTCTCAGTCAATTCAGACCTGTCATTGAAGTTCAGCTATACCTACCGTCTATAGTGTTGCAACAGAACAGAGCTATTTTCTAGCCACCGCGCCGCGTCTCGTCCCAACTGGCAAATGCCATCGTG
>CAZQFA010000007.1:0-67950 GCA_964592245.1 uncultured Pseudohongiella sp.
AATCTGGTGCATGAACAGCCCGCTCCGGAAGCGGAGGCGGTTGCCGCAGGACGCGAGCTGGGGTTCCGCGCCACGACTGACTTTTACCGTCAGTTGCCAGCACTGATTCAAGCGACAACAAAACATTAATCCGCAGACCGAACGCCGGGCTGCCAATTCGCAAGAGATATTCTACTGCTCATGACCAAAGGCATTATCCTCGCCGGTGGCACCGGATCACGACTGCACCCCATGACCATCTCCCTGAGCAAGCAGCTCATCCCGGTCTATGACAAGCCCATGATCTACTACCCGCTCACCACACTGATGCAGGCAGGGATTCGCGAGATTCTGATCATCACCACCCCCCAGGACGCAGCGTCTTATCAGAATCTGCTGGGCAATGGCGAGCAATGGGGTATCGAGATTCAGTGGGCCGAGCAGCCCAGTCCCGATGGCCTGGCGCAGGCTTTTCTGATTGGTGAAGAATTCATCGGTGACAGCCGTGTCTGTCTCATTCTTGGCGACAATATTTTCTATGGTAATGACATAGAAGACACACTGAAGAATGCGGTGGATCAGGAAAAGGGCGCCAGTGTCTTTGCCTATTACGTAAACGACCCCGAACGTTACGGTGTTGTGGTACTGGATGACAACAAGAAGGCTATTGATCTGGAAGAGAAGCCTGCCAAACCGAAGTCGCATTACGCGGTGACGGGCTTGTACATGTACGACAATGACGTGGTGGATATTGCCAAGTCGATCAAGCCGTCCGCCCGTGGTGAGTTGGAAATCACTGACGTGAACAACACCTATCTGAAGCGCGGCACATTGCATGTGGAACTGTTCGACCGTGGCACAGCCTGGCTCGATACCGGCACCGTGCAATCGTTACTGGATGCGGCCAACTTCATCCGCGTGTTGGAAGAACGGCAGGGCCTGAAAATCGGTTGTCCGGAGGAAGTGGCCTATCGCCAGCAGTTCATTGATGCAACACAGTTGCGTAATCTGGCAGAACCTCTCAAGAAGAGTGGTTATGGCCAGTACCTCATTCAACTGCTTGAAAATCCCTGAACTCAGCCGCTGATTTTGTAGACCCGGTTATGAAGATTACCCCCACAGCTATTCCCGATATCCTGCTGTTTGAACCCAGGCTCCACGGTGACGACCGCGGCTATTTTCTGGAAACATGGCGACAGTCATTCTTCGACGAGCGTGGCATTGATGTGCGCTTTGTGCAGGACAACCAGAGCAAGTCCGGGCAGGGCATACTTCGTGGCTTGCATTATCAGCTGCAACATCCGCAAGGCAAACTGGTGCGCGTTCTGTCCGGTACTATCTATGATGTCGCCGTGGACCTGCGTGAAAGCTCAGAGACGTTTGGAAAATGGGTCGGTGTCACACTTTCCTCGGAGCAGCATAATCAGCTGTGGGTACCTGCTGGCTTCGCGCATGGATTTTACGTCACTTCAGAGGCAGCGGAAATTGCCTATAAGTGTACCGACTATTATCACCCCGAAGACGAGCACAGCTTGCTTTGGAACGATCCGGCGTTGGCAATAGATTGGCCGCTGGTCGCTGACCAACCGTTGCTGTCAGCCAAGGATGCAGCAGGCAAGCTATTCGCTGACGCTGCAAAGTTCGCCTGATCATGACTGAGCGCACTGTCATCGCTGTTGCCGGAGCCGGTGGTCAGCTGGGCCTGACTTTGCAGGCATTGTGGCCGGCGGCAGAACAGTCGCAAAGAATGCAGCTTTTGCCTTTATCGCGGGAGCAAATGGATATCACCCGGCTCGAGAGCATCGCTGAGGTGTTGTCCGGCTACCCTATCGCGGCGATTATCAATGCGGCGGCTTATACGGCTGTTGATCGTGCCGAAGAAGAACGCGAAGCGGCCTTCGCCGTGAACGAGACCGGTGCGAGAAATCTGGCCAGTTGGGCTGCGGATAATGACTGTCGATTAATTCAGGTGTCGACGGATTTTGTTTTTGATGGCTGCAAGCAGCAGCCCTATCAGACTGATGACGCCACCGAACCCCTGAGCGTCTACGGTGCCAGCAAACTGGCTGGTGAGCGGGCAATACAGGCTATGAACCCGGACCGCTCCCTGATTTTCAGAACCTCCTGGCTTTATTCGCCGTATCTGGGCAACTTCGTTAAAACCATGTTGCGCTTGATGCACGAGCGCGACAACCTGAGCGTGGTCAACGATCAGATCGGTTCGCCCACGTCGACGCGGTCATTGGCCAGCCTGCTCATCGCGGCCCTCGATAGCAAGCACCAGGCAGGCGTGTATCACTGGTCCGATGGTGCGCAAGTCAGTTGGTACGATTTTGCCCTGGCTATTCAGGAAGAAGGGTTGCGGCACGGTATTCTCCAGCAAAAGATTCCCGTGCAACCCATACCGACAAGCAGCTATCCAACACCGGCCACACGGCCAGCCTACAGTGTGCTGGATTGCAGGACGACCCTGCGGGACTTCCAATGCCCGGTGCAAAACTGGCTGGGTGAATTGCATGTCGTTGTTGCAGACTTGGCCAGAGCGGCAACGTCTGCATAGCGGGCAATTGGTTTAGCACAGAATCGAAATGTCTCAGCAGAGCGCAGCCAGACAAATGATTAAAGACAAGCGTGTACAAAACAGGTAAGTAAACTCGACGATGAAAAATATACTGGTAACAGGTGCTGCCGGCTTTATCGGCTCTAACTTTGTTCATTACTGGACAGACAAATACCCCGAGCATCAAGTCGTGGTGCTGGACGCACTGACCTACGCGGGCAACAGGCACAATCTTGATGATCTGGTGCAAGCGGCAAAGATTGAATTTGTGCACGGCAGCATCACCGATAGTGAACTGGTGGAGTCACTGTTGCGGAACAGAGCGATCGATACGCTGATTCACTTCGCCGCCGAAAGTCATGTCGACCGCTCGATCACCGGGCCGGATGAATTCATCAATACCAATATTGTTGGCACCTATACACTGCTCAAAGCAGTCAAAAGAGTCTGGCTGGATGAAAATGGTCAGAAGGCTAATCACTTCCACCATGTTTCCACTGATGAAGTGTATGGCACGCTGGCGGCCGATGATCCGGCTTTCTCCGAAACAACGCCCTATGCGCCTAACTCTCCTTATGCGGCCAGCAAGGCGGCATCGGATCATCTTGTGCGCGCCTATCACCATACCTATGGCTTACGAGTAACGACCAGCAACTGCTCCAACAATTACGGGCCTTTCCACTTCCCGGAGAAACTCATTCCCTTGTGTCTGTTGAACATTCTTGCGGGCAAGCCGTTACCCATTTACGGCGATGGCCAGCAGATCCGTGACTGGCTGTACGTGGATGATCACAGCCTCGGGATTGATCTCATCATCAACAAAGGTCGCCCTGGCGAGACATACAATATTGGCGGTAACAATGAATGGGCCAATATCGATGTCGTTAAACTGCTCTGCAAACTGGTGGACGAACAGTTTGCGGCGAACGCCGATCTTAAAGCACGCTTCCCGGATTCGCCCTGCGCAGACGGCAAGCCAGCCAGCGAGCTCATTACTTTCGTGACTGATCGACCTGGTCACGATACTCGTTATGCAATTGACGCCACCAAAATAAGTGGCGAGTTGGGCTACCAGCCACAAGAGGTCTTTGAGTCCGGTCTGGCGAAGACGGTAGCCTGGTATCTGGCCAACGAAGCCTGGTGGCGCGCTATACAGGATGGTTCTTACCAGTCCTGAGGAGCCAGTCTGTGGGCCAGCCACCGGTCTGGTTTGAATCCGAAGACAGCGTAAAGTAGTGCGGACTCAGGCAGCGCAGGCGTGTCAGACACAGTGAAAAAAGCACTTCCTGCTCAGTTTCAGTTAACCTTGGCAGCATTACACTGCACGCATGTAGAGGCAATTTCGGGGTTTAAATCAGGGTTTCGGAGTGGCTTAACAGGATTGATGGTTGGATTCATGATATTGCAAAGGCGAAAGGTAATTGGCGTCCTGAGACTGTTGGCGGGCTTGCTGTTGAGCTGCGCCTTTGGCAGCGCTTCGGCGTTTGAGATCTCCGGCAGCAAGTGGCCCGGCGCCAGCACCGATTTCTACATGAATGTTCCCGGCTTCTCGGCTACCAATATTAGCTGGAATATTGCGTTTACTGCGGCGGCAGATGAGTGGAGTCAAGGCACAGACTTTAGTTTCAACGTCGTGCCGCAGTACCGCGACCCGTGCCTTGAAGATGGCGCCAATGGTGTGGACTTCACTTCGTCGATTTGCGGCACCAGCTACGGTGCCAAAACTCTGGCCGTCACCATTCGTAAATTTCAGGTGGAGGTTCTGGGGCCGCCTCGGTTGGCGGAAGCGGATATCGTCGTCAACGAAAGTATCCACTTCAATGTTTTCGATGGCCCGATAGTGCAATTCGGCATTCCCGGTCTGGATTTTCGCCGCGTCGCTCTGCACGAACTGGGGCACGCCATCGGGCTGGATCATGAGAGTGGCACAGCGTCGATCATGGCCCCGAATATCGGCAATATTGATCGCTTGCAGGCGGATGATATCGCCGGCGTCAACGCGCTCTACAACGGCCTGAGTAACTGCAGTATCCGGCCACTGAAACTGGGCCGCGCCAATGACTCGCTCGCTGTCGGCGATTGCCAGGTGCAGGAGCTCACCGCCGGTGGTGATGACAACAGTTACATCGATGTCTACCAGTTCACTCTGGCCGAAAGAGCTACCATGAATTTCAGCATGACATCGGACACACTGGATTCGGTGTTGCTGCTGGCAGACAGCAATTTGTCGGTTTTTGCCTTCGATGACGACGCCTTTGATGAGTGTGATTCCAATCTGACGGTGTCATTGAATGCCGGCAGCTACTATCTGCTTACTAACACCTTTGTTGAGCAAGTCAAAAGTAACTGCGGCACGACGGGCGATTATGACTTGCGCGTGCAGTACAGCAGCAGTGAGCAGTTGGTTCTGGGGGCCAATAGCAGCTTTCTTGGCGATGTCAGCAGTGCCACATTTTCAGGTGGCATCAGCGCCAACAATGGCGTCAGCTACGGCAATGTGTTCACTCCCGACAGCAGTCTGGATATAGTCGCGACGGTGGCCGTGGATCCCGTGCATCGGGGCAAGCCAGGCTTTCTGGTTGCGGCAGCAGCCAATGGCAGTGAAATCATTTTGCTGAACGAGCAAGGCGGCTTCGAGGCTTATAACCCGCAAGCACCATTTTTACCGCGGGCGCGTACAGGCGTGCTAAACGCGACCGAAAGTTTAACGATTGCCAATGATCTGGTGCCAGCGTCACTGGGAATCAGTGAGATAGAGGTGGATTTTGTCTTTGGTTACGGTCTCAGCAGTAATCCCGGTGAAGTCTATTTCCACCAGACGCCGCTGAGCCTGATTGTGGCGCCCTGAGGAGGAGGACCGGAAGTGCTGGATATGGCGGAAAAAGCAGTGTGCTTGTCACAATCTAAGACAACATCTTGCCATGAAATACGGTACTTGCAGGGCCTATTTACGTTATAATCCGCCCGCGAAATTTTCCATCCAGCGAGCGCAGAGCCGGGATGGAAATCACGGAAAATCAACACTTTGCTAAAAGATGATGCCCACTATGTTTACACAGATTAATTTCTCACCACGACGTGCCGTATTCGCTGCCGTGTTGTCGCTTCTGGCGGCCGGTTCCACTGCGGCTCTGGCCCAGTCATCCGCTGCCGAGAATTTGCAGCCAGTGGGTCAGGTATGCCTGGCCGGACAGTCCTGTGTCGGTCAGCCAGCCGGTGGCGCACGTTCAGCTAGCGCAGCACCAGGCACCAGTGCCCCTGCAGCGGCATCAACTGCACCTGCACCTGCTGCACCTGCAGAGGAGCCTGCTGCAGCCAGCACTGCCGCCGCTCCTGCTGATCCCGGATTCGACGTGGAAGCAGCCTACAACCAGAGCTGTATGGCCTGCCACACTACTGGCGCAGCCGGTGCCCCGATGCTGGGTGACGCCGCAGCTTGGGAAACAAGAATGGAAAAAGGCATGGAAGCCGTTATGAACAATGTGCTCAATGGCATCAATGCCATGCCGGCACGCGGGCTTTGTATGAGCTGCACTGATGATCAGCTAGCAGCACTTGTCGACTACATGGCTAACCAGTAACGCTGGTCTGTAGTCAGAATAAATTATGAACCAAGGAGTAATGAACGTGTTAAATATTGCCAAGTTGTTTCAACTCACGCTGGTCAAATCAATCGTGATTGCCGGCGTTGTAGCCACCTCTTCTTTCAGCATGGCGGATGATTCGCAAGCGCTGCAATTGGCGCAAACCAGCGATGGTTTCAATGCTGAAGAAAAATACATGGCTTCTTGCTTTGCCTGTCACAGCACTGGCGCTGCAGGTGCCCCGAAAGTTGGTCCGGGCATGTATGACGAGCAGTGGGCTGCGCGTATGGAAAAAGGCATGGAAGCAGTGATGGCGAATGTCATCAACGGTTTGAATGCCATGCCAGCTCGCGGTTTGTGCTTCGATTGTAACGATGCCGATCTGCAAGCACTGGTTGACTACATGGTTAGCTCCAGCCAGTAAGATTTCAGCAACAGGCTGAAGTAAAAAGCTTGATGAAAAAGGGTTGCCAGTGGCAGCCCTTTTTTTTGTCCGGAGTTTGGCGTATCACGCTATGTTCTACTAAACAGGTTTATAGAGGAAAAATCGATAACGCCACATTGAACCGGAACCCTGACCTTGTCTCTTGCGACCGCCACAACCCGCGCACTTGTCGGCATTGATGCGGTCAAAGTGACAGTAGAAACCCACCTGTCCGCCGGATTGCCCGGTTTTGCGATTGTTGGTTTACCAGAAGCCGCCGTCAAAGAAAGCAAGGAGCGGGTGCGCAGTGCCATTCTTAATTCCGGACTGGAATTTCCGGCATGCCGTATTACCGTCAATCTGGCACCAGCGGATATTCCAAAGACCGGTGGCCGTTATGACCTCGCTATCGCTGTCACTATTCTCACTGCGACAGGTCAGATACCCGCTGACAAACTCTCGCAACTGGAGATATTGGGAGAGCTGGCACTTAATGGTGATATCAGGGAGATCACTGGTGCCATTCCGGCGCTGATTGCTGCCAGCAAAATCGGCAACAGCACGATGCTACCTGCCGGAAATCTTGACGACGCCCACCTCGTTGGCCATGCCAATGCAATCGCCTTGCAATCATTGACGCAAGTCGTTGCCTATTTGCATGGTGCCAAGGACTGTGGTCAGAAGTTAACGGAAGCTGATGCAAGCGCTGACAGCAACTTGCAGGCACAGACAACGTTTTTGCAGGAAACAGATATCCGCGGTCAATTGCTGGCCAAGCGCGGCATTCAGATCGCCGCAGCGGGCCAGCATAATCTGTTGATGATGGGGCCGCCGGGCTGTGGCAAGACCCTGTTGGCCAACACACTGGTGGCACTGCTGCCACCTTTGACCGCTCGGGAGGCTCTGGAAGTGGCGACGATTCGCTCGGTAGCCGGGGAGACACTCGCCGGCAAGGATTGGTACCGGCGACCACTGCGTACCCCGCATCATGGTTCAACCGCCGCTGCCCTGGTTGGTGGCGGTAACCGTATCAAACCGGGAGAAGTGTCGCTCGCGCATTGCGGTGTGCTGTTTCTCGACGAGCTGACGGAATTCAAGGCGGGCGTGCTCGATGGCTTGCGGGAACCCCTGGAGGCCGGTGAGATCAGTATCAGCCGGGCCAATCAGCGCGTCGTCTTTCCGGCGGCATTCCAGCTGCTGGCGGCCATGAATCCCTGCCCCTGTGGTCACGCCAACGACGCGGGCAACGCCTGCCGTTGTCGCAGTGATCAGGTAGAGCGTTATCTTGGCAAACTCTCCGGGCCCTTTCTTGATCGCATCGATATGCTGGTGGAACTGGCAGGGTTGTCGTCAGCGGAGATACTTGGGCAAGAGGCTGATCTCACTGACTGGGTAGCAGTACGCCAGAGGATTGCCGACTGTCGTCAGCGCCAGACGCAAAGACAGCAGAAGCTCAACAGCCAGCTCAATCCAGCCGAGTTAAAGACCTATTGCGGATTAGGCAAACCCTTGCAGCGCTTGCTGGAGCAGGCCATTGATCGCCTGCGTCTCTCGGCCAGGAGCGTCCATCGCCTGTTGAAGGTTGCTCGAACCGTGGCTGACTATGAGGGGACTGATGGCCTTGGCAAGGCACATCTGCTGGAAGCGCTATCCTATCGTCAGGCTCGCCTGCGGCCGTAGCGGTCAGGCGTCATCAGTCTCGGCTTGCGTGCTGACCAGGCGCTGCTCCAGCGCCGTCAATCGTGATTCCAGCGCGCTGACCTGCTGCTGGGCCCGGGCCAGGGCTTGTTCTTGCGCCACGAACTCTTCCTGAGTGACCAGGTTCAGCTCAGCAAAGCCTTTTTGCAAGGTTTGCTCTATTTTGGTGCGCATTTCGCCCGGCAAGGCTTCCGCGGCCGGGAATAATGCTGAAATTCGTTGCGCCAATTCGGAAAACGGTGGCAAGTCGCGCATGGTCTGAGAACCTGATATGAAAAGCTGAATCGCAATTCTAGCATTTTCTGCCAGCGACGTTAGGACGCCTGACACCACTCTTTAGGGCAGAAATTGCCCCCAAAAGGTGAGCCTAGGGATTTAGTGAGCGAAAAGACGGGTATTGGTGCGCCCAAACAGTGCACAAATAGCGTGCATGCACTGAGAATGCACAGAATAAGAAGCTGTCCCCCAAATTCCTTTTATAATTCCTGATACAAATCCGCTAACTATCTGTTTTTTATAATGAATATGCTTCTGGCACGTCCCGTGCATAGAAGCTGCCTCAGTTGTACATATTCGAACGGGCAACCCGCTTATAACAACTAAGGAGCGAAAGTAATGAAGTTAGTCACGGCTATTATCAAGCCATTCAAATTGGACGACGTCCGCGAGGCTTTGTCTGAAATAGGGGTGCAAGGCATCACAGTCACAGAAGTCAAAGGCTTTGGCAGACAGAAAGGCCACACTGAATTGTATCGTGGTGCTGAGTACGTAGTTGATTTTCTACCGAAGGTGAAACTGGAAGTCGCAATTGGAGCCAGCTTGCTAGATCAAACACTGGAAGCCATTACCAAGGCAGCCAACACCGGCAAAATTGGTGACGGCAAAATCTTCGTCACAGATCTGGCGCAAATCATCCGGATTCGAACTGGCGAAACCGGTGAAGAAGCTATCTAGGGTTCATAACAATTAATTTAATTTCACGTGGTCTCAGGCTCAGACCACTACGGAGGTAAAGGTGGAAAACCAAATTTTTGAATTGCAGTATGCAATGGACACGTTCTATTTTCTTATCTGCGGCGCACTCGTCATGTGGATGGCAGCGGGCTTTGCCATGCTCGAAGCCGGACTTGTTCGTAGCAAAAACACGACAGAGATCCTGACGAAAAACGTCGCTCTGTTTGCTATCGCCTGTACGATGTACCTGGTCTGCGGATACCAGTTCATGTACGACGGCGGTTATTTCTTGTCAGGCGTTACCACAGTAAGCGGTATGGACGATGCGGCAGTTGCCCAGGTTCTCGCTGACTCTGCGGCAGAAGGCTTCGACGGCGGTTCAGTTTACTCTGGCGCGTCAGACTTCTTCTTCCAGGTGGTATTCGTTGCAACAGCCATGTCAATCGTATCCGGTGCAGTTGCCGAGCGTATGAAGCTGTGGGCATTCCTGGGTTTCGCAGTGGTCATGACTGGCTTCATCTACCCGATCGAAGGCGGCTGGACCTGGGGTGGTAAAGACGTACCGATCATAGGTGCACTGAGCTACAGCGACTATGCCGGTTCCGGTATCGTTCACCTGGCAGGTGCTGCTGCAGCACTGGCTGGCGTTATCCTGCTTGGGCCACGTAAAGGCAAGTACAAAGCCGACGGTACTGTAGGTGCGATTCCTGGTGCCAACCTGCCATTAGCCACATTGGGTACATTCATCCTGTGGATGGGCTGGTTCGGTTTCAACGGTGGTTCAACTCTGAAGCTGGGCGGTATCGCTGTAGCCAACGAAGTGGCCAACGTATTCCTGAACACTAACGCAGCAGCAGCTGGTGGCCTGATCGCTGCCCTGATTGTTGCCCGCATCATGTTCGGCAAGGCTGACCTGACTATGGCATTGAACGGCGCCCTGGCTGGTCTGGTTGCTATTACTGCCGAGCCTGCTGACCCGACACCTCTGTTGGCGACTATCATTGGTGCCATCGGTGGTGTGATCGTGGTCTTCAGCATCGTCTTCCTCGACAAGATGAAGATCGACGATCCTGTTGGTGCGATTTCCGTGCACGGTACTGTGGGTATCTTCGGTATCTTCGCTGTCCTGCTGTCCGACTCTGATGCGACCTTCATGGGTCAGCTGGTCGGCATGCTGGTCATCTTCCTCTGGGTATTCGTCACCAGCCTGATCGTATGGTTTGCACTGAAAGCCATCATGGGCGTACGAGTCTCTGAAGAAGAAGAAGAGGAAGGCGTCGATATCTCCGAGTGCGGAATGGAAGCCTATCCGGAATTCGTTACTCAGTAAGACTATTCGAGGGGTGCCTCCCATGAGGTACCTCTCACTGCAAACAACTCTCCCTTAACGTAGACTTTTACGTATTAGCGCCTTCAACCGAAGGCGCTTTTTTTATGCCATCTGCAAACTGAATGACTCAGAGATCGAATCACCCGCATGATGGTCGATCAACAGTTTCTGCCACTCTCTCAGCTTTGCCTTGCACTGTATTCGTGGGCTTTTGCGGGCACATTTGCAGTTTTTGTGATCGAGCTAGAAAACCTGAAAAGGCGACTGTGAGTGAGCTCACAGTCGCCAAGGGCGAAGCGGGTATGATTCGCTCCATGGCTGTTACCGATTCCAAAAATACTTATAGCAATCTCGTTCGCTTGCCGTGCAACGACGTTATCGTCGGTATGTTCGTTTCCGAGATTGATTGCTCCTGGGCAACAACCCCGTTCCCGCTGGGCGGCTTTCACGTCCGCAATGCTGAAGAACTGCAGTTGCTGCAGAAGTATTGTCGTCTCGTCACTATCGATACTCAGCGCGGCGCTTCTCCCGCGCCGAAGAAACGCGCCAACCTGACGATTTTGAGCACAGCGCGTCGTACGACACCTGCTGCTGCGGCCATCAAAGTGAATCGCGATACTTACCCGGTAACGCAGCCAGTCAAAAAACTGATCGATAAATCCTACAGCGCTTACCATGACGCCGCGCGAGTCTTCGATGGTTTTACCGAGGCCGTACGCAACGGCCGTCGGCTAACCCTGAAAGAAATAGACCAGCCGATGGCGGCTGTGCTGGACAGTGTGATTGCCAATCCCCAGGCGCTAATCTGGATCATGCTCACGGACACTCGAGTTCCGGGTAATCATGTCTATTGTGTGCGCGCCGCGATCTGGGCCAGCATTCTGGGTCGTCAGGTAGGGTTGAGCCGCAAAGAGCTGGAAGAATTGTTCAAAGGTACGCTACTGGCAGATATCGGTATGCACCTTTTGCCCGAGCGCCTGGTCAACAAGCGCAAGTTCTTCCGCAAAAAAGAATATCTGGCTTACCGTAAACACGTAAATTTCAGTCTCGAACTACTTTCGCAATACCATGAGTTGGACGAGCGCTTGCTGCGACTTGTACGTTGTCACCACGAGCGTCACGATGGCCGAGGATTTCCGCGGGGCCTGCGCGGAGATCAGATTCCGGCGCTCGCCCGCTTCACCATACTCGCCTACAGCTTTGAGCGCTTGTTGCGCAGCAACGATCCTCACCGCCGCGTGTCACCGGCCAAAGCGATGGCGCGGCTGTACAAGCAACGCGAACTGAAGTTCCCGGAGCAATTGATCGTTGAATTTATCCACGTGTTGGGCATGAATCCGGTGGGGTCAGTGGTACAACTTTCCAGCGGCGAGATTGCACTGGTGCTGGAGCAGAACATCAACGACCGTCTGCATCCGAAGATTGCTGTCATTCGTGATGCTGAGGGTGGCGCGCTGGCTGAACCCCGGGTAGAAGATCTGGCGGGTACAGACAAGAAAGCCGTCAGTAAATCTATCGTCAGCAGTGTTAATCCGGGCAACCTGGATCTGGGCCAGTACACTTTCGCTTTTGCCGGTAAACGCTTGTCCCTTGGCAAGTTCGGCTTCCGCCTGTAAGGCCAGTCCGCCTGCAAAATCAGAAAGAGCAGCAAGCTCAGCGACCAATAGCCGGACTACATTTCGCCGTAGAGATACTGCAAGATTGCCAGCGCTGCCACCGGTGCGGTTTCTGTGCGCAACACGCGCGATCCCAGCGTATAGCAAACAAAGCCCTTGTCTTGCGCCAGTTGCAATTCCTGTTCTGAAAACCCGCCTTCCGGACCAACAAGCAAGTTGATGTGCTGAGTGCCTGCTTGCTGGCTGAGGCGCTGTGTTGCGGTGGGCTCCAGCATCACGTTCCAGCCTTCAGTCAGTTTATCCAGCCACTGAGACAGTGGTAGCGGTGAATCAATGTGCGGCACTCGGATACGGCCACTTTGCTCACAGGCATTGATGGCAATGCGCTGCCAATGACGTCGCTTGTTTTCTGCACGCTCGGCCTGTTTGATTCTGACTTCGCCAAACTCGGTATAAAGTGGAAAGATATTCGCCACACCCAGTTCAGTGGATTTTTGAATGGCGAAATCCATGCGGTCCCCGCGTGAGACCCCGAGGCCAAGGCTAATACCCACTGCCGGGCTCTCTGGAGGTCGCAATTGCTCGGCGACTTCGATGACTACTTGCTGTTTACTAACGGACTCTATGCGAGCACTGAACTCGCCTGCCTCACTATTGAAGACTATCAGCGGATTGCCTGATTGCAGGCGCAGTACTTTGCCGAGATAGTGACTGGTCTCGCGATCGAGACCGAGGGGGGTGCCGGGTTGCAATACACTGTCTACAAAGATTCTTGAGAGGCGCATAGCAACCGGCTCTTGTTGTTACTGCTTAAATCTGGAAATTAACCGCACGCACCTGAATGGCTAGCGACGGTCTGACAGGGACAAATTATTCCACAGCTGTGTCACATTACTCGACACATTCATGGAATAAAAATGCAGTCCCGGGGCACCACCATCAAGCAACTTCTCGCACAGCTCGGTGACCACATCCAGACCAAACGCTTTCAGACCATCAGTATCATCACCAAAATCAACCAGGCGACGACTCAGCCATTGTGGAATCTCGGCGCCACAGTTGTTGCTGAAGCGGGCGAGACTTTCATAATTGGTAATGGGCATGATACCGGGCACGATTGGAATGGTGATGCCGGCACTCTGACAATAGTCGACAAAGCGAAAGTAGGCATCCGCATTATAAAAATACTGGGTGATGGCCGAATTGGCTCCGGCGTCCACTTTTTGCTTGAAGTAGGCCACGTCAGTTTTATAGTTCTTGGCCACCGGATGGATCTCCGGATAACACGCTACATCGATATGAAAATAGTCGCCGGTTTCTCGCCGGATAAATTCGACTAACTCATTGGCATAACGGTGCTCGGTTGAGGAACCACTTCCGGAGGGAATGTCGCCACGCAAGGCGACGATGCGCTTGATACCGCCTTCGCGGTATTTGTGCAGCAACTTCAATACTTCCTTATCGCTGGTGCCTCCGAATGACAAGTGGGGTGCCAATTGGCTACCTGCTTGCTGATACTTCAATACCAGCTTGCGTGTACCCTTCTTGGTAGAGCCGCCCGCGCCATAGGTGACGGAGAAGAAATCCGGATTGAGCTTGGCGAGTTCCTTATGGGTTGCATCCAGTTTGGTTTCACCCGCCTCTGTTCGAGGCGGGAAAAACTCAATACTGAAGTGACAAGGGTGTGCTTTATCCATATGCACTTTTTTTTGCACTCTCTGTTGCACTGTCTTTTGCAATTACGTTTCCTTCGCTATTGATCAGTACTTGTAGCTGTCGGTCTTGAACGGACCTTCAGTCGGTACATGAATGTATTCAGCCTGGGCGTCAGTCATGCGTGTAATCACACCACCAAAGCCCTGTACCATCAGTGCAGCCACTTCTTCGTCCAGCTTCTTCGGCAACACTTCAACAGTGAGCTTCTGTACCTTGGAATCCTCCGACAGATCTGCATACTTGCGCTCGTACAGATACATTTGTGCCAATACCTGATTGGAGAATGAACCGTCCATGACGCGTGAAGGATGGCCCGTGGCGTTACCCAGATTGATCAGGCGGCCTTCGGACAACAGCAACAGATAATCATGCTGGTTCTCCTTGCCATTGCGATAGATCTTGTGGACCTGGGGTTTGATTTCTTCCCATTCCCAATTCTGGCGCATGTACTTGGTGTCGATTTCATTGTCGAAGTGACCGATGTTACAAACCACGGCGCCTGGCTTCAGGGCATCGAGCATGAAGCGGTCACACACATTGATGTTGCCTGTTGTAGTGACG
Organism: uncultured Pseudohongiella sp.; assembly: GCA_964592245.1. Classification (GTDB taxonomy): domain Bacteria; phylum Pseudomonadota; class Gammaproteobacteria; order Pseudomonadales; family Pseudohongiellaceae; genus UBA9145. The sequence goes on from CAZQFA010000007.1 coordinate 14,423, forward strand.
ATCAAATCAGTCTTGCCGAGCAGGGCTTTGTCGATTGAGTCGGCATTGCCACCGTTCTTGCCGTCGATGTAAGGCGATACGACTTCGTAGCCGTCCATACAGGCTTGCATGGCACAGATCGGGTCGATTTCAGTGATCTTCACAATCATGCCTTCCTGACGCAGACTCTGGGCAGAACCCTTACCCACGTCGCCGTAGCCGATCACCAGCGCTTTCTTGCCGGACAGCAGCATGTCGGTACCACGCTTGATGCCATCATTGAGACTGTGGCGACAACCGTACTTGTTATCATTCTTTGACTTGGTGACCGAATCGTTTACGTTGATGGCTGGTACTTTCAATGTACCTTTCTTCATCATGTCCAGCAGACGGTGTACACCGGTAGTTGTTTCTTCGGTGATGCCGTGTACGTTCTTCAGTACTTCCGGGTACTTGTCGTGCACCATGGCAGTCAGGTCACCGCCATCGTCGAGAATCATATTGGCATCCCATGGCTTGCCATCTTTAAGGATGGTTTGCTCGATGCACCACTCGGCCTCTTCTTCGGTCTGGCCTTTCCAGGCATAGACAGCGACGCCTTCAGCGGCCATACAGGCAGCGGCGTGGTCCTGGGTAGAGAAGATGTTGCAAGAAGACCAGCGAACTTCGGCGCCCAGTGCTTGTAGGGTTTCAATCAGTACTGCGGTTTGCACGGTCATGTGGATACAGCCGAGAATCTTGGCGCCAGCTAAAGGCTTCTCTTCGGCATACTTGGTACGCAGTGCCATCAAAGCCGGCATTTCCGATTCGGCCAGCGTGATTTCACGGCGACCGAAATCAGCCAGGCTGATGTCGGCGACTTTATAGTCCTGCGCCGCTTCCGTTTTTACAGATAAATTGTTCATAGTTAACTCCGTAGGTGAAAATTTCGTGTGTAGTTCGACTTAGATTCCAGCAGCTTTTTTCAGCGCATCCGCCTTGTCAGTCTTCTCCCAGGAGAAGTTGGGCTCTTCGCGGCCGAAGTGTCCGTAGGCGGCTGTGTCACGATAGATCGGGCGCAACAGATCCAGCATGGTGATCAGGCCTTTCGGACGCAGATCGAAGTTGTCGCGGACAATTTCTACGATCTTGCTGTTGGCGATTTTGCCGGTGCCGAAGGTATCGACGCTGATTGACGTCGGTTCAGCCACACCAATGGCGTAAGACAGTTGAATCTCGCAACGGTCTGCCAGACCGGCAGCGACAATGTTCTTGGCGATATAACGCGCCAGGTAGGCTGCAGAGCGGTCCACCTTGGAGGGGTCCTTACCAGAGAAGGCACCACCACCATGGCGTGCCATGCCGCCATAGGTATCGACGATGATCTTGCGGCCGGTCAGACCACAGTCACCGTGCGGCCCGCCGATGACAAAGCGCCCGGTCGGGTTGATGAAATATTTGGTGTCCTTGTTGACCCACTCTTCCGGCAGAACAGGTTTGATAATCTGGTCCATTACCGCTTCGCGCAGGTCGTCCAGTCCGATCTCTTCGCGGTGTTGTGTGGACAGAACCACAGCATCAATGCCGACCGGCTTGCCGTCTTCGTAGCGAAAGGTCAGTTGGCTTTTGGCATCAGGCTCGAGCCAGGGCAGTGTGCCGTTCTTGCGCACTTCCGCCTGACGCTTCACCAGTAAGTGGGAATAATGTACTGGTGCTGGCATCAGCACAGACGTCTCATTGGTGGCGTAGCCAAACATCAGGCCCTGGTCGCCCGCGCCTTGTTCGTGGTCATCTGTCTCGTCTACGCCCATGGCGATATCAGGAGACTGTGCGCCGATCGCATTGAGCACCGCACAGGTGTGGCTGTCGAAACCACTTTCGGAATGGTTGTAACCGATGTCATTGACCACACCGCGAACAATGCTTTCGACATCAACATAGGCTTCGGTGGTGATTTCGCCAGCGACGATAACCATGCCGGTTTTCACCATGGTTTCGCAGGCGACACGCGAGTGCTTGTCTTCTGCCAACAATGCATCAAGAATGGCATCAGAGATCTGGTCCGCCATTTTGTCCGGATGTCCTTCCGAGACGGATTCTGATGTAAATAAATGTGATTCAGCCATTGGTTCTTCCTTTACTTTGATTTGACATTACTTGGTTTATACAAAAGGGTTATATTAGAGTTTAGTTAAGTGCCACGTGTCCCTTTATTAAACACGCGGATTTGAATCTGAAAGCCATTGCGTAATTGCAAGTAAGAGCTTTGCCCTGATTGCAGGCCGTACTTGTCAGCCCAGCGATCAAGATCCTGTTTTTCAAACCCCAGCCACAGGTCGCCACAGGACTCGCGCACCCAATCCTGATCATGGGGGCTGAGTTCAACGATGAGCAGCTGGCCGCCGGGATTGAGCAAAGAAGCACAGTGCTTGAATGTCTTTGCCGGCGATGAAATATGATGCAGTACCATCTCGAAGATAATGAGATCACTGCGAATACGCTGTTTCCTGGCAAAGCCGGTATCACCGAGCAGTAACTGCACGTGATCGTAGCCGGCATTCTTTACCGCCTGTTCGGAACGCTGCAGCATGTCCTTCGAGTTATCCAGACCAGTCAGCGCATTGAAGCGTGGTGCCAACTCCACCAGCAGGTGGCCTTCGCCAGGGCCGACTTCGAGAACGCTGGCATCGTCATCCAGTCCGAGGCCGTTAATGACGTCATGGAGGGTGGTCGCGTATTCATCATGGGCGACAATCAGGCCCTGCTTCTCGTGAAACTTGTCTGCATTGCGATTGAAGAAATTCAGCGACAGCTGTGAGCGCTCGACCTGAATCTGTTGAATCTTCTTCGCCATGCCCGGCGACACCGGCAACGCATCGATTTGCTCAAAGATGCGCGCTTTCATGCGGCGATAGCTGTCACCGTCATTGAGGAAGGCGCGGCGATAGAAAATGGAGTTGCCTTCGCGGCGAGTCGAGACCAACCCGGCGTTGGCGAGGATCTTCAGGTGATGGCTCAGCGCCGACTGGCGAATATCCAGCACGCGGCAGAGTTCGAGAACACCAAAGGACTCCTGCATCAGCAGCCGCAGAATAGTCAGCCGCAGCGGGTCGGCCAGTGCTTTATGCACGGCTGCCAGCTCGTCTACGGGGCTGAAGGTTTCAGCCTCGCTGCTTTGCAATGCGACAGTAGTCAAAGGTTTGGAGTTGTGGTGTCGGTGTGTCTGATAGAGCGGCGTACGATAACAACTATCGGGGTATTTATCAAATCTATATCAAAATATTTTGATATAGACGTATTTCGCTTCAGCCCCCCGGATTAGTGGCCCTGCAGCCACGTACAGGAGGCCAAAAGGCGGCAAAATAAGCGTCTGCGCCAGTGGCATAATGCGCCGAGGTGCGGGAAAATAGCCGCCTTTTTCAGGCCAGCTAGCCGGTAAATGCCAGCCAAGTGTCAATTTTGGTAGCAATCGCCAGTGATGAGCTGTGTGCACTGCCCCTGATGCCCATAAATCGCAACTGACTGTCTGTTGCGCCACAACCAGAACGATTGAGGAGTTTCTTGAATGGCGGATAACGCTGTATCACGAAAGGATTGCGCCAACGCTATCCGAGCCCTGAGTATGGATGCTGTCCAGAAAGCCAATTCCGGCCACCCCGGTGCGCCCATGGGGATGGCAGATATAGCGGAAGTGCTATGGAACGATTACCTCAATCACAACCCGGGTAACCCGAGCTGGTTCAACCGCGATCGCTTCGTACTGTCCAACGGTCACGGCTCCATGCTCATCTACTCGCTCCTGCACCTGACCGGCTATGACTTGCCCATGTCGGAGCTGGAGAATTTCCGCCAGCTGCACTCCCACACGCCGGGACACCCGGAATACGGCGATACGGTCGGTGTGGAGACCACTACCGGACCGCTGGGTCAGGGCCTGGCTAATGCCGTGGGCATGGCAGTTGCGGAAAAAACGCTGGCTGCCCAGTTCAACCGCGACGGTTTTGAGATCATCGACCACAACACCTATGTGTTCGCCGGCGATGGCTGCCTGATGGAAGGCATTTCCCATGAAGTGTGCTCGCTGGCCGGGACACTGCAACTGGGCAAGTTGATTGTCTTTTATGACGATAACGGTATTTCCATCGATGGCGAAGTGGAGCAATGGTTCTCGGACGACACCAGCAAGCGCTTCGAAGCCTATGGTTGGCAAGTGCTGGCAGTCGACGGCCACGACCCGGACGCCATCAGCAAGGCGATCGCCGAGGCTAAAGCCGAGACAGGTAAACCAACGCTGATCAGCTGCAAGACGGTGATCGGGTTTGGCTCGCCGAATAAACAGGGCACCGCAGCGACGCATGGCGCGCCGTTGGGGGATGACGAGATTACCGCGACACGCAAGGAACTGGGCTGGCCGCACCCGCCGTTTTTCATCCCGGAAGAGATCAAGACACACTGGAACGCCACCGAAAAAGGCTTTCAGGCAGAAACTGTCTGGAAGGAAAAATTGGTTGCGTACGAGGAAGAATACCCGGAACTGGCCATGGAGCTGGTCCGCCGTATCAAAGGCCAGTTGCCAGGCAGTTTTGCCGAACGCGCTCAGGACTTTATCCGGAAGTGCCAGGCAAGCGATGAGAAAATCGCTACTCGCAAGGCTTCACAGCTTTGTATTGAAGCCTACTCGAAGATATTGCCGGAGCTTATTGGCGGCAGTGCCGACCTCACCGGTTCCAACCTGACCACCTGGTCTGGCAGCACCCCCATCACCGAAAAAGCTGATGGCAACTACATCTATTATGGCGTACGCGAATTTGGCATGACCGCCATCGCCTCGGGTATCGCCCTGCATGGTGGCCTGATTCCCTACACCGCGACCTTCCTGATCTTCATGGAGTACGCCCGCAACGCTGCCCGCATGGCGGCCCTGATGCGTCAGCGAAGTATCCTCGTCTACACCCACGACTCTATCGGCCAGGGCGAAGACGGCCCGACCCACCAGCCAATCGAGCAGCTGACCAACCTGCGTACGACTCCCAATATGTCGCTCTGGCGACCGGCTGACTTTACTGAAACTGCAGTTGCCTGGCAGGCGGCACTGGAGCGGGAAGACGGCCCAACGGCACTGGTCTTTACGCGTCAGGGCGTACCTGCCTTGCCCCGCAGTGAAGAACAGGTCGCAGCGATCGCCCGTGGCGGTTACATCCTGCAAGACTGCGATTCCGCCCCCGAAGTGATTGTGATTGCGACCGGCTCCGAGGTCAGCCTCTGTCTGACAGCAGTCGAGCAGCTGCAAGCCGAGGGCAAAGCAGTGCGCCTGGTTGCCATGCCCAGTGTGGACGTCTTTGAGCAACAGGATCAGGAATACCGCGACACTGTTCTGCCGCCGTCTGTGCGCAAGCGACTGGCAGTGGAAGCAGGTGCTGTGGACTACTGGTACAAGTTTGTTGGCCTCGATGGCAAAGTGATCGGTATGCGCCGTTTCGGTGCGTCGGCGCCCGGTGGCGCGCTTATGGAATACTTTGGTTTCACGCCAGCCAATGTCGTCGAAACCGTGAATTCCTTTTTCTAGGATGCAAGCAGACGCTACCAATCGGGGCCGCTGAATGACTTATCGAATCGCTATCAATGGCTATGGTCGTATTGGCCGTTGTGTGCTGCGGGCGTTTTATGAGTCGACGGATTACCCCAATTTGCGCATCGTCGCCATCAATGACCTGGCGGACAGCGAGACGCTGGCGCATCTGACGCGCTACGACAGCACCCACGGCCGCTTTCTCGGTGACGTCACCGTCTCTGCAGACACGTTGCATATCGACGGCGACGACATCAGCATCTTTCGTCAGCCGGCCATAGAACAGCTGCCCTGGCAGGCGCAGAACATCGATCTGGTGATGGAATGCAGCGGCGCTTTCAGTGATCGGCGCACGGCCGAACAGCACCTGCACTCAGGCGCCCGCCGTGTGCTTTTTTCACAACCAGCCGAGAGTGACGTGGATGCCACCGTGGTCTATGGCATCAACCACGAAACTCTGGTGCCGGCAAACAGCATTATTTCCAACGCCTCCTGCACCACCAACTGCATCGTCCCGGTTTTGTCGGTGTTGGACAGCGAGCTGGGCATCGCCTCTGGCGTCATTACGACTATTCACTCGGCCATGAATGACCAGCCGGTCATCGACAGTTTCCACCACGCCGATTTGCGGCGTACGCGCAGCGCCATGCAATCGATGATTCCCGTTGAAACGGCGCTCGCTCGCGGCATTGAGCGCATCCTGCCACAGCTGACCGACAAACTGCAGGCACAGGCGATTCGCGTCCCGACCGTCAACGTGTCGGTGATGGATCTGACCATCGTTGCCAACAAGTCCATCAGCCGTGAGGCCCTTAATCAGTTATTCCGTGACAAGGCGAAGTCTTTGCCGGCAAACGTGCTGGGAGTCACCGACGAACCGCTGGCGTCCTGCGACTTCAATCACGACCCGCGTTCGGCCATCGTTGACCTGACCCAGACCCGCGTCGCTCCCGGCAATCTCTACAAGATTCTTATCTGGTTCGACAATGAATGGGCATACGCCAATCGTATGCTGGATGTGGCGCAATACCTGCATAACCTGACAGACTAGTAACACTGTTGCGGCACCAGCAGCGGCAGAAAAAACAGAATAACCACAAGAGGGACACAATGACGTTTACGCGCATGACTGACCTGGATCTGACTGGCAAGACGGTCCTGATCCGGGAAGATCTCAATGTACCGGTCAAAGACGGAGTCGTGGGCAATGACGCCCGCATCCGTGCAGCCTTGCCCACCATCAACGCGGCGCTGGCCAGTGCGAGTAAAGTCATCGTCATGTCGCATCTCGGCCGCCCCGAAGAGGGCATTGCCGCTGACCAGCAGCAGGAATTCTCAATGCGCCCCGTGGCCGACTATCTGCAGGAATTGCTCGGCCGCCCGGTCACTTTTATCAGTGACTATCTCGACAATCCGCAAGCTGTGACGGAAGCCGACGCCGAACTGATCCTGTTGGAAAACGTCCGCATGAATAACGGCGAAACTGGTAACGACGAAGCACTGGCAACGCGCTACGCAGCCTTGTGTGATGTCTTTGTCATGGATGCCTTTGGCACCGCGCACCGCGCTCAGGCCAGCACCCACGGCGTTGCCCTGCAGGCAAGGTCAGTGTGTGCCGGCCCATTGTTGGCCGGAGAACTGGATGCGCTGGAAAAATCCCTGAGTAATCCCGAGCGGCCGATGCTGGCTATTGTTGGTGGCGCCAAGGTTTCCAGCAAATTGCAGGTACTGAAATCCCTGTCGACGAAAGTGGACAAGCTCATCGTCGGCGGCGGTATTGCCAATACCTTTTTGCTGGCCGCAGGCTACAATATTGGCAAGTCGCTGTGCGAGCCGGATCTGGTAGCGACGGCTATCGAGCTGATGGACAGCACTACCATCCCGCTTCCCAGTGATGTGATTGTCGCCAACGAGTTCAGTGCCGATGCACAGGCGACAGTGAAGGCGGTGACTGATATCGACAGCAACGATATGATTCTCGACATTGGTCCGGAAACGGCAAAAGCGTTCTGCACGCTCATCTCGGACATGCGAACCATACTCTGGAACGGCCCGGTCGGTGTCTTTGAATTTCCACAGTTCGCCGACGGCACCCGACAAATTGCTGCGGCTATTGCTGCCAATCAAGGTTTCTCACTGGCCGGTGGTGGTGAGACCGTTACTGCCATCGAGCAATTCGGTATCAGTGATTCGATCTCATACATCTCCACCGGCGGCGGTGCGTTCCTGGAATACGTCGAAGGAACCGAGTTACCTGCGGTGCAGGTATTGAAGCAGCGCAGCCAGACGCAGTAGTCTGCAAGCACAGGCAACAAACAGATTTTTTACGCGCCAGATAAATGAACTGGCACTTTGCAATAGCGATCAGAATTAGCGAGAGGAAATAGCATGGCGCTTATCAGCTTACGACAATTATTGGATCACGCCGCCGAGCACGGGTACGGCGTACCCGCCTTCAATGTCAATAACCTGGAACAGGTCCGGGCGATCATGGAAGGGGCCGATGAGGTCAATAGTCCGGTGATCTTGCAAGCGTCAGCTGGCGCTCGCAAGTACGCTGGGTCCAACTTCCTCAAGCACCTGATCCAGGGCGCGATAGAAGAATTTCCGCACATTCCGATCGTCATGCATCAGGATCACGGCGTGTCGCCGGCGGTGTGCCAACGCTCCATTCAACTGGGCTTTTCGTCTGTCATGATGGACGGCTCTCTGGGCGAAGACGGCAAGACGCCAACAGATTTCGATTACAACGTGCGTGTTACCCGCACTGTTGTGGAAATGGCCCACGCATGTGGCGTGTCGGTGGAAGGTGAGATCGGTTGTCTGGGATCACTGGAAACTGGCATGGCGGGTGAAGAAGACGGTATCGGCGCCGAAGGCAAACTGTCCATGGACCAGTTGCTGACCGATCCGCAGGAAGCTTCAGATTTCGTCGAGGCAACCGGTGTTGATGCCCTGGCAATCGCTGTGGGCACCAGCCATGGCGCCTACAAATTCAGTCGTCCACCCACGGGCGATACACTGGCCATTTCCCGCATCAAGGAAATACACGCAAAGATCCCCAACACGCATCTGGTGATGCACGGTTCGTCTTCAGTGCCACAGGAATGGCTGGCAGTCATTAATGAGTTCGGTGGTGAGATTCCGGAAACCTACGGTGTGCCAGTGGAAGAAATTCAGGAAGGCATCAAGCACGGAGTGCGCAAGGTGAATATCGACACGGATCTGCGTCTCGCCTCAACCGGTGCGGTGCGCAAGTTCCTGGCGGAAAACAAATCTGAATTCGACCCGCGCAAGTTCCTGACGCCGACAGTTGCCGCTATGAAAGACGTAGTCAAAGCGCGCCTTGAAGCATTTGGTACAGCAGGCAACGCTGACCGCATCAAGAAGGTCTATAGTCTGGAAGAGATGTATCTGCGCTACGCTGACAAGAAAGCGTAATTTCAACTACCAGGGCCAGGCCACCGTGTTTAGTCGTGCGGATGCAAACGCGCTAAGAGAGTCACTTGGCCCTTTCTCTCCTTCGCTGGAAGCCGGTCGTGGTGCCAGTGAGCCTCCTTTGCTGTCAAATTATCGCGCCTACTATGGGCTGAATATTGGCGGGCCTCGTCTGCGCGTCAGCCACCATGCCGGATTGGTCGTCAGCGACGACTTGCAACTTGTCGCGCAGTATTTCGGCTTGCCGCTGGAGCAGCAAAGAGGCACGGCAATTGTCCTGCACGGCTATTTCGACCATATCGGCCTGTATGGTCACCTGATCAAAAACTGTCTGCAAAAAGGGCTGGCTGTCATGTCCATCGACTTGCCCGGACACGGTCTGTCTGGCGGCGAGCCAGCCAGTATCGATTCCTTTACCCGCTACTCAAACGCTTTGCTGGCGTTGCTGGAAAAAGCCGATACCAGAGGCGTTGCTCATCCCTGGTTTGCTATCGGTCAAAGTACCGGCGGTGCAATCTGGATGGACAGCATACTGAATCAGCGTCTGTCCGAGTCCTTCGCCTTTCGTCGCTTTGTTTTACTGGCGCCCTTGTTGCGGCCCTGGGGATGGAATCGGGCGGGGCTCTTGTTTCACGCTACCCGCTGGTTTTTGTCAGCGACGCCAAGGCGTTTTTCCGAGAACAGCCATGACAGCGAGTTTCTCGCTTTCCTGCGCACCCAGGATGAATTGCAAAGTCGGCAGTTGCCACGAGACTGGGTTTTGGCCATGCTGGATTATCAGCGTCGCTTTAGCGTGGCTGCTGTGAACAAAGTTCCGCTGCATATCATTCAGGGAACGGATGATCGCACGGTCGACTGGCAATACAACATTGCGACCATTGCAGAAAAGTTTCCGCGCTCGCTGTCCTATCTGGTGACAGGTGCCAAACACCATCTGGTCAACGAGTCAGAAGACTATCGCAGCAAAGTGTTTGGCCACGTCAATCATATTATTCAGGAAGGCCTGGATTAGGCGCAAACGAGAATTGCCAGTTTAGAACAACACTCGACAACGAATGGTGCCATTTACCTTGTTCAACTTCTGCAATGCCAGTTCGCTGTATTGCTGATCAATATCCATCACCACGTAGCCGACCTTCGCATTGGTTTGCAGGTACTGCGAGCTGATATTGATTCCGGTATCAGAGAAAATACTGTTAATCTCTGAAAGGACACCTGGCACGTTTTCGTGAATATGCAATAAGCGGTGGTGGCTTGGATGCGATGGCAGTGTTACCTCCGGAAAGTTTACCGCGGTAAAGGTCGAGCCGTTGTCGCTGTAGCGTACAAGCTTTTCCGCAACTTCTACACCGATATTCTCTTGCGCTTCCATCGTGCTGCCGCCCACATGCGGAGTGATGATGCAGTTATCGAAAGCACGCAGCGGGCTGATAAATTCCTCATCGTTCGATTTTGGTTCAACCGGGAAGACGTCGATGGCAGCACCGGCAATGCTGCCTGAATCCAGCGCTGCCGCCAGCGCATCAATGTCTACAACTGTGCCGCGAGAGGCGTTGATGAATATACCTTCCGGCTTCATCCAGCTCAGCTCTTTCGCGCCAATCATGTTGCGCGTCTCGGCTGTTTCCGGCACGTGCAAGCTGACCACATCGCACTCACTCATCAACTCTTCAAGTGAGTCCACTTGCTCGGCATTACCCAGAGGCAGCTTGGTGACCACGTCATAGAGAAAGACTTTCATGCCCATGGATTCAGCCAATACGCTTAGCTGCGAACCGATATTTCCGTAGCCGACAATGCCAAGTTTTTTACCGCGGGCTTCGAACGAGCCCTTGGCGGCCTTGTTCCAGATGCCCCGGTGTGCCTGGGCATTCTTTTCCGGTATACCGCGCAATAACAAAATCGCCTGACCAATCACCAATTCTGCGACACTGCGGGTGTTGGAAAATGGCGCATTGAATACCGGAATACCGCGGATCAATGCTGCTGTCAGATCGACTTGATTGGTGCCAATACAGAAGCAGCCCACGGCCAGCAATTTCTTCGCCTCGGCGAAAATTTCTTCAGTCAATTGTGTGCGTGAGCGGATGCCGACGAAATGGGCGTTGGCGATCTTCTCCTTCAATTCTTCCTTGTCCAGCGACGACTTGATGTACTCAACGTTCTCGTAACCGGCTTTATGCAGCGTATCCAGAGCGCTCTGATGGACCCCCTCCAGTAACAGAAAGTGGATTTTGTGTTTTTCAAACGAAATGTGTTCCATAAGTCTCGCTATGTCCGGGCTGTGGGTTGGACGCTGGTTCGGCTTCAGGGGGCTATCAAACCTGACAGGGTGGCGATGCTCCCAACGCTGGCGCATGTTACCATACTCTGCTGCGTCGGTAGTGTTCCGGCGCGCCATTGCAGCCTATAATCTCCGTCTTTCGCGAGCCTGCCGACAGCTACTCCTCGCTGCTGGCTTGGCCGGGAGCTAAATTGGTACGACATCGGAGCAATCCCGGAACGATCACGGAACGACATTAGAACAACATTAGAACTACACATCAAAAATACACATCAGAAATACACGTTGAAGTGCCCGCCGGCTACACAATCGTCATGGCGTGCAAGCACCCAAACGCAACAGACACAGGACATTCATGAGTAACGAAAAGATCATCGACGCACTTGCCACCATCACTGGTGCAGAGTGGGTGAAGACCGACAGTGACGACTTGCAGCGCTACGGCCGCGATTGGACCAGACAATATGAACCTGCGCCACTGGCTATTGTCCTGCCGGATTCAATCGCTGCCGTGCAGGCCATCGTCAAATTGGCCAATGAGTTGTCTTTTGCTCTGGTGCCTTCGGGAGGCAGGACCGGACTCAGCGGTGGCGCCGTTGCAGATAATGGCGAAGTGGTTATTGCCTTTGATCGCATGAATAAAATTCTCGACTTCAGCGCTGCCGACCGCCAGGTCGTTTGCCAGCCTGGAGTGGTGACCGAACAACTGCAAGAGTTTGCCAGCAACAACAACTTGTTTTACCCGGTGGACTTCGCTTCCTCTGGCTCCAGCCAGCTCGGCGGCAATGTCGCTACTAACGCCGGCGGCATTAAAGTAATTCGCTACGGCATGACGCGTAACTGGGTGGCGGGTATGAAAGTTATTACCGGCACAGGCGAGCTGCTTGACCTGAATCGGGGTCTGGCGAAAAACGCGACCGGCTATGACTTCCGTCATTTGTTTATCGGCTCGGAAGGCACACTCGGGCTGATCGTTGAGTTGACGATGACGCTGTGCAGTCCGCCAACCGACCCTGTTGTGCTGTTACTTGGCGTCGACAACATGGCCGATACGATGCCGGTGTTGGAAACGTTTCAAAACAAACTCAATCTGACGGCGTTTGAATTTTTTTCCGACAAGGCACTGCGTCATGTGATCGCAGAGAAAGGATTGCCCAAACCGTTCGAGTCAGACACAGCTTTCTATGCGCTGATTGAATTCGAGAACCGTTCCGAGCAGGACATGGAGTCTGCCATGGAATTGTTTGAACACTGTCTCGAGCAGGGCTGGATCTCCGACGGCACTATCAGTCAAAATCTGGGCCAGGCACAAAACCTCTGGCGTCTGCGTGAAGACATTTCGGAAACCATCGCCAAGTTCACGCCTTACAAAAATGACATCTCAGTGAAAGTATCGCGGGTGCCGCAATTTCTTGCCGACGTCGATGCTATTGTTTCCGAGGCTTACCCGGATTTTGAAATCATCTGGTTCGGGCATATCGGCGACGGCAATGTACATCTGAATATTCTTAAACCTGAAGCACTGCCGGCCGCGGAATTTTTTGCCAAGTGCGGCAAGGTGTCCGATCTCGTTTTTAACGCCGTAAAAGATCACGGCGGCACAGTATCGGCGGAACATGGCGTTGGTCTGCTGAAAAAACCCTACTTGCATTTCGCGCGTGACGCGGCGGAAATTGATTACATGAAAGCGGTCAAGCGCGTGTTCGATCCCAACAACATTCTCAATCCAGGTAAGCTGATTGATTGCTAGCGCTGTCACATTGCTGCCATTTCTGAGGCAGGGCGTAAGAAGTTTACGCCAGGCGGCTTCAATTAATGCCCGATTTGCGTAATTTAGCCTTTCCTTCTTGCTGACTATAGGCGTACACTGACCACACGGTCGTTATGGGCCGCTGGATTGCTATGGCTAGCAATTCCATTTTTTTATCTTTTTTATAGCACGAGAGCAATATGTCAGACTTAGTTGAGGGTACCGTTAAGTGGTTTAACGATGAGAAGGGTTTTGGTTTCATCGAGCAGGAAGGTGGTAAGGACGTGTTTGTTCACTTCAGCGCCATCAACGGTTCCGGGCGTAGAAGCCTGCACGAAGGACAGAAAGTAACCATGGAAGTTACCCAGGGTCAGAAAGGCCCGCAAGCGGACAACGTAACTCCGCTCTAATCTGGTGAAAGTTTGTGCTGTCTCTCTCTGAGACAGCGACTCCAGATAGCTGTATTTCCTACTAGCGAGTCTTCGATTCCTGGCCGGCGGTGGCGTATTACTCAGAATTGAGTAGTACTGCCAATAAACTGAGCCAACTTCGCCAAGAGGTTGTCTTTTTCCGGTCGGGATTCAGCCAACTTGATTAGTATCCCTGAGAATGCATTTGCCAAGGGCGAGTGCGGGTTGTTCAGGGCTGATCTCGGGGCAAGTGTGTCTCGACACCCGAACTCGTGCCAAGAAATAGTCGATCTGCGCCACGCTGGGCAAATAATCCGTTGCACACTACGCCGACGATTGCGTTTAGCGCGGTTTCCAATTCCTGTGGTTTGGTGATTTGCAGGTTGTGAACATCGATAATCTGATTGCCATTGTCAGTGACACAGCCTTCACGCCATACCGGATCTCCCCCCAACTCCACGATCTGTCTCGCCACATGGCTGCGCGCCATCGGAATTACTTCCACAGGCAAGGGAAATTTACCTAGCACGTTGACCAGCTTGCTTTCGTCGGCAATGCAAACGAATTCCGTGGCCGTGGCTGCGATAATCTTTTCTCTTGTTAATGCAGCACCGCCACCTTTAATGAGTTCCAGATCGGCGTTCGACTCATCGGCGCCATCGATGTAGATACCAATCGGGCCAACGGCATTCAAATCGAACACTTCGATGCCCAACGCTTGCAAGCGCCGGGCAGATTCCTCTGAACTGGCGACAGTGCCACCAAGATCATCTTTCACAGCAGCCAGTTCTTCGATGAAGTAATTCGCCGTCGAGCCGGTGCCGATGCCGATGATCATGCCTTTGACCAGCCTATCGCTGACATATTCGAATGCCGCCTTCGCTACTGCTTTTTTCAGTTCATCTTGATTCATAGAATTTCCCGTGCAGGCTGCACTGTTGCATTGACTACCCGGCCCGGCCGGATTGCTGTGAGTTGAACGTTGTTCATTGTGTCGAGATTCATTGGCTTGCGCGTTTTCTCATGCGGCTATTGTTGCTGACCATGACTGCCAAGTCGCTGCCCCATGCGTACCGAGTCACCTGCCCTTAGTGTGGCAACAAAACGCATGGCCTCTTTGGCAAACAGGACTATCACGGTAGAGCCCAATTTGAATCTGCCCAATTCGTCGCCCCCGTTCAGTCGCGGCGCGTCATCCTGCGAGTAGCGAATCGTCCGCAATTGTTTGAAGGCGGTAGAAGGACAGATATGACCAGCCCACACCGTTTCGATGCTGGCAACAATCATGGCGCCTACCAGGATTACCGCCATCGGGCCGATTGCTGTTTCAAACAGGCAGATCAGGCGTTCATTGCGCGCAAACAGGTCAGGCACGTTAGCCGCGGTCACTGGATTGACCGAAAACAGTCGACCCGGCACATAAGTCATCTCCTGCAAGGTGCCGGAAAGTGGCATGTGCACGCGATGGTAATCCTTGGGCGACAGGTAAATAGTTGCAAAACTGCCATTGTCGAACCGGCTGGCGCTCTCTCTGTCTCCACCCAGTAACGACTGTAAAGTGAACATCTTGCCTTTCGCTTGCAGTAACTCGTTGTGCCGGATCGCGCCAAGCTGGCTGACGCAACCATCAGCCGGAGAAACGATACTGCCCGTACTGTGATCGATGGGCCTGACTCCGGCGCGCAATTCCCGGGTGAAAAACGCATTGAATGACACGAAGTCTGCTGGTTCATCGATGAGCGATTCACTCAGATCAACACCATAGCGTCGAATAAACCAGCGAATTATGGTCGTCTTGAGAAGCGGTGTATGCAGCAACCACGCTACCGTCCTGGAAAGAGCGTGGTGGGGTAAGCAGTATTGTAGCCAGACGAAAAATTTGCCCATGAAAGTGAAGCCTTACTGACTTGTCGCAACAGGAGTTTCGGGATCATTACCCCATTCGGACCAGGAACCGTCGTAGGCGCGGATATCCAGACCCAATAATTTGCCAACCAGATAGGTCAAGCCCGAGCGGTGATGGGTCTGGCAATGGGTGATAACTTTTTTGTCCGCAGTGATGCCCCTGGCCGCCAGCTTGGCTTGCAATTCATCCAGTGGCAGCAGGCGCAGATCATTGTCGTGATCCATCAGGTCCAGCCAGTTGATGTTCACTGCGCCGGGCACATGGCCGTTGCGCAAGGCAGTGATCTTGCTGCCGGTGAATTCTTCCGCGGCGCGGGCATCCCACACCACAGTGGATTCATCGTCGATCGATGCCAGCACTTCTTCTTTGCTGGCCGCCACACTGCGATCGATCTGCACGGCATACTCGCGACGATTTGCCAGAGGTGGATCAGCCGATAGCGGCAGGCCCAGCCGTTTCCATGCGGTCAGTCCCCCGTCCAGATAGGAGTAACGGTTGTGACCAATGATATCCAGGGTCCAGATGAAGCGACCGGCCCAGCCACCGCCTTCATCGTCATAAACAACCACGTGTGTTTCCGGGGTCAGACCAATACGGCTGAACAGCGCGCTGAGTTTGGTTGCTGCCGGCAGTGTGCCAACAGCAGGCTTGTCGCCACTGACCAGCTCCGCCGGTTCCACCAGTACCGAACCAGGAATATGGCCGGCATTAAACACCTGCGGCTGGCAGACGATGATCAGCAGACTATGCAGTTTATGGCGCTGCGCGGCGTAAGTTTCGGGGTCCAGCAGAATTGGTAAAGCCTGGGTATTCATGGTGTATAGCGTGTTGTCCTGAGCAGATAGTCCTGAGTGGATGATCCTGAGTGTGATTTCCGGGGCGGCCATTTTACTGTGAGTGGTTCGATATTGCTTTGCAATCGCAGTAGTCGGGCATTAATTCTTGCCGCTTTCGAGACTAGTAAGTATTTGCTGATAGCTGTCCCAGCGATGTTGTTGAATGGCGCCGGATTCCAACGCCGCCAGCAAGGCGCAGCCGGGCTCGCTCTGGTGGGTACAATTGCGGAAGCGACATTGCCCGGCCAGGTCGCGCAGCTCGATGAAGCCTGCCGTCACTTGCTGGGCATCCAGATGCTGGACGCGCAGTTCCCTGATACCGGGTGAATCAATGACGTCGCATTGCCGCAGGTGGAACAAGCGGGCAGTCGTAGTCGTGTGGGTTCCCTTCTGTTTGCTGACGGACAAATCACCCACCGCGGCCAGTGACTCACCACCCAGACGGTTAATAATGGAAGACTTGCCGACCCCGGACTGGCCGACAAATACCGTGGTCAGTCCTGCCAACGAGGCTTCCAGCGCGTCCATGCCGGCGCCAGTCTCGGCGCAGATTGTAGCGATCTGATAGCCTAACTGCTGGTAAGACGACAAAATATTGTCAATATCACTTCGATTCTCATCGTTAATCAGGTCGGTTTTGTTGAGGACCAGCAACGGCGCCAGCCCCAGATTCTCAATCGCCACCAGATAGCGGTCGATCATGTTCATGAAGGCCTGTGGGTACACGGCAAAGACCACCAGAACACGATCCAGATTGGCGGCCACCAGTTTCTCCCGGCCATAACTGTCGGGACGGGTGAAAGCATTGCGTCTTTGCGCCGCGGCAACGATGACCCCTTGCCCGGCATCGGTGGCGTCCCACACCACCAGATCGCCTGTAACCAGGCTTGGCAGATTGGCGCGCTGGTGACAGAGCACAAGTTGCCCGGCTGCCTCTCCGGCGAGAATTTCCACCTGCAATTGCTGGCCATAGTGACTGACGATACGGCCGTTACAACTACTGTTGGCTACTGTGTTGTCGGGATTTGGCTCTTCGGGATCAAGCAGGGCTTTTTGCTGTTGCTGAGCAATTCGCTGACGCTGTTGCCGGGTAAGTTGTCGTTTGCTCATGAAAGCTGCTGGGGCATTGGCCGGGCTACCGTTGGTGGTGCTGAATTATTGCATACTCGCGGCCAGCTAGCTTTGTTACAATTTTCGTCAATTAGAGGGAGGAGTTACACACATGGACAACAATCTCAATTTGATCTGGCTGGATCTGGAAATGACCGGCCTGATTCCCGCACAGGACCGCATCATTGAGATTGCGACACTGGTGACTGACTCCGAATTAAACATTCTGGCGGAAGGGCCGGTGCTGGCAATTCACCAATCGGACGCCGTGCTCGCCGGGATGGATGAGTGGAACCAGACGCATCACGGTCAGTCCGGATTGATTGACCGCGTCAAGAAAAGCACTGTCAGTGAACGCGACGCTGAACTGCAAACGCTGGAATTTTTGCAGAAGCACACCAGTAAAAATTCCTCCCCCCTGTGTGGCAACAGTATTTGTCAGGACCGGCGCTTCATGGCGAACTACATGCCGGAACTGGAAGCCTATTTTCATTACCGCAATCTTGATGTCAGCTCGGTCAAGGAGCTGGCCCGACGCTGGAAGCCTTCAGTGTTGCAGGGTTTGAGTAAGAAAGGCGCGCATCTGGCGATGGATGACATCAAGGATTCCGTGGCGGAATTGCAGCACTACCGCACGCATTTCTTCGTCGAATAGGGCTGCTTTGTTGGCCTGCTGAATACGCCAAACCTGTCGCCGTTAAAAAGAGTTAGACCTGATGCTGTTCCAGAGCCCACTGCACATGCTCGCGCACGAGTGGCGAAGAATGCGTGCTCGCCTTGCGCAAGACGGTCAGCACTGGCGCACTGGTTTGCGCATTGCCCAGCGCAACAGCAAGATTGCGTAGCCAGCATTCATATCCGATGCGACGAATCGCTGAGCCTTCAGTGCGTCGCAGGAATTCCTCCTCACTCCAGCCAAACAGCTCCACCAATTGCGCGGCGTCGAGATTGTGCCGCGGCGAAAAATCGCTTTCACCGGTGACGCGGGTGAATTTGTTCCACGGGCAAATCAGATTGCAGTCGTCGCAGCCAAACACGCGATTACCCATGGCCTTGCGAAACTCCACAGGGATGCTGTCGCGCATCTCGATAGTGAGGTAGGAAATACAGCGGCGGGCATCAAGCTGGTTTGGCCCCACAAACGCGTTGGTGGGACAGACATCAAGGCAGGCGCGACAGGAGCCACAGTGGGGTTCGGCAGGTGTATCGACCGGCAATGGCAAGTCGGTATAAAGCTCACCCAGAAAGAACCAGGATCCGGCCTGCTTGTTAATCAGCATCGTGTTCTTGCCGATCCAGCCGAGCCCCGACTTCTCGGCCAGCGCACGTTCGAGTACCGGTGCGCTGTCCACGAAGGCGCGATAACCGAACTCACCAATGTGCGACTGAATCCTGTCGGCCAACTGCTGCAGGCGTTTACGCATTAACTTGTGGTAATCGCGACCCCGGGCATAGCGTGCGACATAGGCCTGATCTCGTAAGTCGAGCGCCGTGAAATCATTGTCCTGACTGTCAGCATAATCCATGCGCACACAAATGATCCGTTGCGTATCGGGATGCAGTTTCTCGGGGTGGCAACGCTTGTCGCGATTCTCTGCCAGATACTGCATGTCTCCATGGAACTGTTGCTGCAGCCAGCGCTCATAATCGGGAATGTAGGCAGAAAGATCCGTGTCACAAACGGCGACCTGCTGAAAGCCAAGCTGCAACCCCCAGGACTGAATGCGGGTCTTGAGTGCCTGTAGATCAAGGGCGGTCATGAAGGCCTATAAGCGACAAAGAATTTCGGCGGCGCGTTCCAGGGTTGCGTCGTCTTTGCAAAAACAGAAGCGAATAATGCGCGTGTCGGGAGGCGACTCATAAAAAGGCGCCAGAGGAATAGCTGCCACGCCTTTCTGCTGTGTCAGTTCGTTGGCGAATTCAGTATCAGAGGCATCGCTGATCTCGCTGTAATCCACCAGTTGAAAATAAGTACCGCGTGATGGCGAAAAGCGGAAGCGCGAATCGGCCAGCAATGAACAGAATGTGTCACGCTTTTGCTGATAGAACGCGGGCAATTCAACGGCATGCTGCGGGCACTCTTGCATAAAGTCCGCTAATGCATATTGCAGAAAGCTGTTGCTGGTGAAGGTGACAAACTGGTGAATCTTGCGGAACTCTGTGGTCAATGCCGGGGGCGCGACACAGTAGGCCATCTTCCAACCGGTGGCATGATAGGTTTTGCCAAACGAGGAAACAGCAAAGCTGCGCTGCCTGAGCTCCGCGTGCCCCAGCACGCTTTGATGCTGCAAGCCATCGAACACCATGTGCTCATACACTTCATCGCTAAGCACAAAAATGTCACGATCCCGTGTCAGACTGGCAAGGTTATCCAGATCCGTTGCTGACAGGATTGCGCCGCAGGGATTGTGTGGCGAATTGATGATGATGAGCCGGGTCCGCGGGCCAATAGCATCAGCGGTACGCTGCCAGTCTACGCTGTAGTCCGGCAGGGACAACGGGATATGGACGGCTTTACCTCCGGCGAGGTCAATGGCCGGCTCATAGGAATCGTAGGCCGGATCGAAAACGATGACTTCATCACCCGGCGCAACGACTGCCTGGATGGCATCGAACAGTGCTTCGGTGGCGCCGCTGGTGACTGTGACTTCAGTCTCCGGATCGACCTGAACGTCATAGTGAGCGTCGATCTTTTCGGCGATGCGTTGGCGAAGGACCGGAACGCCTGCCATGGGTGGGTACTGGTTCTTGTTGTCGTTCAGGTGGTGAGCCACCAACTCGCGCAGGCGCTGCGGACAATCAAAGTCAGGGAAGCCTTGTGAGAGATTGATAGCCCCGTGGTCCTGAGCCATCTTCGACATAACAGTAAATATTGTGGTGCCAACTTTTGGTAGTTTTGTGTGCAATTTGCAAGCTCTCAGTCGGGTCTATATGCTGCATTAACGAATTTCGGGGGTCTGTAGCGCATTGTAACCGAAATTGATCTGCCACTGCCGTGCAGGAACCATTTCTCTCCGATTAGTAAAAAAGCAATCTCTTTCGCCGCTGTTGCCGTATGCAACTGGTATCGAATTGACGGCCACAGATGAGCCGAACAGCAGGAAACCACTATGCCCGCTTCCAAGGAAATTATTAACCTGTCGGCCAGCCGCTCGGCACGTCTCAGTGCCGGGGAACAGCAGCAAGGCAGCTTGCCGCACTCCCTGCCGTTGCTGAATCTCAATGCCGGACGCGCTGCAGTGCTGAACTATTTTGAAAACACCTGGCGGCTCACCGAACAGTTGTTTTCCGCGTTAGTGAGCGATGAGGCCTACTATGTCAGGCCGTATCACAGGACGCGACATCCGCTGGTTTTCTATTATGCCCATCCCGCCAGCCTGTATGCGAACAAGCTGCTGGTCAGCGGCTTGATCGAACAACCCGTGAACAAGGAATTTGAACTGCTGTTCGAAACCGGCGTCGATGAAATGACCTGGGACGACCTGCACGAAGGGGAGCAGGATATCTGGCCCGAACTATCTGCGGTGCGTGCCTATCGGCAGCAAGTGTACGAGTTGGTAAGCCAGCTGATTAAAACCCACCCCTGCCTCGACGAACCCATCACCCAGGATTCACCCGCCTGGGCCTTAGCCATGGCTTTTGAACATGAACGCATTCATCTGGAAACTTCCAGTGTGCTGATTCGCGAATTGCCGGCGCAGTTCGTGAAACAACCGGATGTCTGGCCGGCTTTGCGCTCACCTTTGCTGGAGCAAAAATATCAGCCGGAGAAAAACGTTGATTATCCGCGTAATGGCATGATCGAGCTGCCTGCCACCGATGTGCGACTGGGCAAACCGCGAGATTGGCCTACGTTTGGCTGGGACAATGAATACGGCAGTGACCAGCGTCAAACTGCCGCGTTTCGCGCCAGTAAATACCTGATCAGCAACGGCGAATTCTTGCAGTTCGTGAAAGCGGGTGGCTACGAGACGGAAAAATACTGGTCGCCACAGGGTTGGGCATGGCGTCAGTTTCGCAATGAGAAATGGCCAACATTCTGGGTGCAGGATGGTCCGGCGGGATCGCATCGCTACAAGCTGCGTTCGACGTTTGCCGAAGTACCGATGCAGTGGCGCTGGCCAGCGATCGTCAATTATTACGAAGCCAAAGCCTATTGTGCCTGGCTCACTGAAAGCCAGGAATCCGATCGCCCCTACCGCTTGTTGAGCGAAGCTGAACACCACGCTATTCGCGAACCAGGACTTGATGCTGCCACAGACTGGCATGCCGCGGACAATAACTGTCTGACACTCGACGCCGTCATGCAAGGCAATGAACCCGCCGCAAGCAACCACAACCTGAAGTATGGCGCCGAGTGCGCGGTGGATGCCATGCCAGCCAATTCACTGGGCTTTCACGATACCTTTGGCAATGTCTGGCAATGGTGTGAAGACGCATTCCATCCGCTGCCGGATTTTGCCATACATGATTACTACACTGACTTCAGTACGCCTTGCTTCGACGACGCCCATCAGATGATTCTCGGTGGTTCGTTCATCAGCACCGGTGACGAAGCCAGCATCTGGTCGCGCTTCCATTTTCGGCCGCATTTCTTTCAGCATGCCGGTTTCCGTGTCGTACAGGAAATGGGTCAGAGCGCGAAGAAGGGTGATAAATACGATACCGACGAAGTGCTCGACCAGTACCTGTTATTCCACTGGGGCTCCGAGAGTGAGCAGCGTGACCAGGAACTGGCGCAACGCATCGACTTCCCCAGTGTCGTCAACCTGATTGATCGCACCGTGGAACTGGTGAACCAGTACAGTGTTCGTAAAGACGGCGTGCTCGATCTGGGCTGTGCTGTAGGTCGGGCCAGCTTTGAACTGGCGCGTGATTTTGAACGAGTAGTTGGTCTGGATTACAGCGCGGCATTCGTGAACGCCGCCGAGTCTTTACGCTTGCACGGCAAACTCGATTACCAGCGCTGGGATACAGGTTCTTACCGTACATCACTGCGTGCGCAAGTCGATACGGCGATCGATATCGAGCGGCTGCAATTTGTGCAAGGCGATGCCTCGCGCCTTAATGAGGTGGAGGCGTTGCAGGATGGTGAAGCATTCTCGGCGGTACTGCTGAGCAATCTCCTGTGCCGTCTGAGCAGCCCGCAGGACTGCCTGCGCCAATTCACAAAGACGACGCGCTACTTGCAGCCGGGCGGCGTGCTGGTCATTGCCTCACCCAATACCTGGATGTCCGAGTACACGCCTGAAAACAAATTCCTGGATGGCGCCGAGAGTGCCGACACGCTGGCGCGCATCGGCGAATTACTCCCCGGCTTTACTTTGCTGCATGAAGAAGACCTGCCATTCATGATCAGGGAACACCGGCGCAAATACGAGTATATCGTCAGTCAGGTGTCTGTGTGGCGTAAAGACAGCGCTTGAACTCACAGTAGCTAATATGTCATGAAGCCAATAAAAAAGGGCCACTTGATAAGTGGCCCTTTTTCGTTGTTGCCTGTCTGCCTGTCCAAACAGGGGTATGCGGATCAGCGTGCAGGATGTCAGAACAATGAGTTAGCTATGGCACTTTCGTATTCACTCACTCACTCACTGCTGCGCCAGCCATTGGTTGAGTTCGATGACATCTTGCGGCGTCAGCGTGCCGGAGACCTGTTTCAGTATCAGCGAATCGACAATGTAGTTATAGCGAGCTTCGGCATATTGTCGTAACGCGCGATAAAGGTTCTCACGGGCACGCAAGACTTCGACGATGTTACGCGTGCCAACCTCG
Source organism: uncultured Pseudohongiella sp. (assembly GCA_964592245.1). Classification (GTDB taxonomy): domain Bacteria; phylum Pseudomonadota; class Gammaproteobacteria; order Pseudomonadales; family Pseudohongiellaceae; genus UBA9145. Next base: position 37,459 of record CAZQFA010000007.1, read on the forward strand.
GCACCCAACTCAGTCGCATCCAGCGCACTCTGCGCTGACGTGATGGACTGGTTACGCTGGGCAATCACCAGCACGTCGGTATTCACGCGGCGATAGGCGTTGCGCACATTCTGTGTCAGCTGACGCTTGGTCAGTTCCAGTGATTCTTTGGCGGCGATGACATTGTATTCGGCCGCACGGCGTCGGGAACTGGTGGCGCCACCGGTATACAGCGGGATGGTCACGCTCAGTGCCAGCGAGGTGTTGTCACTGGCACCACCGCCGATGGCAATACCCTGATTGATAATCGGCGCGGTGACGACATGACCCCAGCGGCCGGTGAAGTCGATCGTCGGTAAATGGTCGGAGCGACGCGCCTGCAAGCTCTTGCGGGACGCCTGCAGATTAAATTCAGCCGCTGCAATGGCCAGTGAATTGTCTTCAGCCTGATCTTCCCATTCTTCCAGCTCCCCGGCGACGTCCTCGATCGGGAAATCGTCCCGCAAGGGGTCGATTTCAGGGTGCGCCATACCGGTAATGGCTTCCAGTGCCTCAAACGCCGCGCGCAAGGTATTGCCTTGCAGAATGGTGGTGTTGCGCGCCAGATCGTAGGCAGCCTGGGCATCATAGACGTCAGTGATGGCTACCAGGCCGACTTCCTCGCGTTGCTGGGTTTGTTCCAGTGAACGCAAGGCGGCTTCTTCTTCCTGAATATTGGTATCCAGCAGGTCCTGGGCACGCAACACGTCGAAATAGGCTGTCGCCACGCGCATGATCAGGTCCTGTTCCTGCGCCGCCAGATTGACTGCGGCCGCCCGGTCACTGGCGCGGGCACTTTGCAGGTTGTACCAGTTGGCCAGATTCAGCACGCTCTGATTCAGGCTTACGCCCCAGCTGTGGTTGTTGATACCCGGTCGGAAACTGTGCTCGGGCTGCACTCTTTGTACAGTCTGGCCAGTGGTCGGATCGGTAAATTCGGTGACGATGGTGTCAGTCGGTCCACTGGTAATACGGGAGGTGCTGCCACCGACTCCCAGAGTGGGCAGGAGCGAGGAACGGGACTGGATGACATTTTCGTGATTGGCCCGGTAGCTGGCTTCCGCCTGCTGCAGGGTGGGGTCATTTTCTAGCGCCAGTTGCAGGATAGTGAACAGGTCTTCGCCATAGCTAACAGAACTGGTTACGCCACAGACAGTAAAAATTCCAAGAAACTTCGCAAAACGTCGCATCATTGAGGGCCTTGTCGGAATTGAAATTAAGGTTAGGGATGTCCGTGCCGGTTGCCGTGGGCGGAGGCAGCGGGCGCGTTAAGCTGGTCGGCATTCTACACAGTGTAACCAAAGGTGACAATTTATTAACTTTCGGCTTATCCCTCGTTTGTACGGAGTTAGACGAGAAACCCCCTGCGGTAGTTACATTTAAGTCGGTGATCGCCAAATTGGCCAATTTCGAGCGCCGCGAATTTCGGGCATAATGAGGTTAATTCATCGCTCTGCCTCTTCCCGGCTATTCAATTCCGGCTAGCCAGATTGGCCACCATCGGCGCGAGTAGTAAACCCATGGATGGTGGTGACACAGGAAACCCTAATGAACGCAAATTCTGAACGCTTTTTGGACAAAATCGGTAATCTCGACACCGGCGCCGGCAACGCCTATCCCAGCTCTCGCAAGATCTATGTGCCTGGAAGTCGGGCGGATATCCAGGTCCCCATGCGAGAGATCATGCTGACGGCCACGCAAACTGAACAGGGCGTTGAGGAGAATCCGCCACTGCGCGTGTATGACACTTCCGGCGCTTATACCGACTCGAATGCCAAAATAGACCTGCGTCAGGGCTTGCCGGCCATTCGCCAGCCCTGGATTGAGGAGCGCAACGATACCGAGCTCTTGCCAGGGGTGTCTTCAACTTTCGGCCAGGCGCGCCAGGCCGATGCACAAACCGCCCACCTGCGTTTTGAGCATATTCGACAACCGCGACGCGCCAAAGCCGGCGCCAACGTATCGCAACTGCATTACGCCCGTCGGGGCATCATCACGCCGGAAATGGAATTCATCGCCATCCGCGAGAATCTGGCCCGCCAGCAGGCAGGCGAGCACGCCGCGCTGGCACCGCAACACAAAGGTCAGGACTTTGGCGCCGCCATTCCTGCCGAGATTACGGCCGAATTCGTACGCGAGGAGATCGCTCGCGGCCGCGCCATTATTCCTGCAAATATCAATCACCCGGAAATCGAACCGATGATCATCGGCCGCAATTTCCTGGTGAAGGTGAATGCCAATATCGGTAATTCGGCGGTCACTTCATCCATTGAAGAAGAAGTGGAGAAGTTGACCTGGTCAGCGCTGTGGGGCGCAGACACGGTCATGGACCTGTCCACCGGCAAGAATATTCATGAGACCCGCGAATGGATTATCCGCAATTCCATGGTGCCGATCGGTACTGTGCCTATCTACCAGGCATTGGAGAAGGTGGACGGTGTGGCCGAGGAGCTGAATTGGGACATCTTCCGCGACACGCTTATCGAGCAGGCAGAGCAGGGCGTTGATTACTTCACGATACACGCTGGTGTTCTGCTGCGTTATGTGCCGCTTACTGCCAAGCGTGTGACCGGGATTGTTTCCCGTGGCGGCTCCATCATGGCCAAATGGTGTCTGGCGCATCATCAGGAAAACTTCCTCTACACTCACTTTGAGGAAATCTGCGAAATCATGAAAGCCTATGATGTTTCCTTCTCGCTCGGCGATGGCCTGCGTCCGGGCTCGATTGCCGATGCCAATGACGAGGCGCAATTCGGTGAACTGGAAACGCTGGGTGAACTGACGAAGATTGCCTGGCAGCATGACGTACAGACCATGATCGAAGGTCCAGGCCATGTGCCCATGCACATGATCAAAGAGAATATGGAGAAGCAGCTGGAAGTGTGCGACGAGGCGCCTTTCTATACGCTCGGGCCACTGACAACCGATATCGCGCCAGGCTACGATCACATCACTTCCGGCATCGGTGCCGCCATGATTGGCTGGTTCGGCTGCGCCATGCTGTGTTATGTCACGCCGAAAGAGCATTTGGGCCTGCCGAACAAGCAAGACGTCAAGGATGGCTTGATGGCTTACAAGATCGCGGCCCATGCAGCCGATCTGGCCAAGGGGCATCCCGGTGCGCAATTACGCGACAACGCTATCTCCAAGGCGCGGTTTGAATTCCGCTGGGAAGACCAATTCAATCTAGGACTGGACCCGGTCACCGCCCGTGCCTATCACGACGAGACCCTGCCCAAACAATCCGGCAAGGTGGCGCATTTCTGTTCCATGTGTGGGCCGAAATTCTGCTCCATGAAAATCTCGCAGGAAGTGCGTGATTACGCGGCGCAGAACGAACTGGACAATGTCGACGAGGCCATTCAGTCCGGCATGGATGAAATGGCCGAGGAATACAACCAGCAGGGCCGCAAGCTGTACCACAAGGTCTGACTGGACCGGCGCGCTAGTAGACGCCGCTGTTGAGATAGTCAGACATTGCCCGCAAGCAGGAATGCGCGAGTGATTTGCTGCGCTGTGCCGACCAACCATAGACCGGGTCAGGTGTCGCAGTCGTGTCCTTGAACGGCATTTCCAGAGTCATGGCGAGGCAGCCATGGAGATGCGCAGTTTGCGCTGTACTCATGGTGAGGTTGGCTGTGCCGGGCGCTTTCGGCGGATAGCCGTGTTCGGTCTGAAAGTCCGGATTGAGTTCGGCCAGACGCTGGCGATAAAAATCCAGTCGCGCCTGCTGTGCGGCACCCCAGTTGCTTAAGCCCTCGGTGCCGGCAATAAAACAGTAGGGTAAGGATTCGTCGCCATGCACATCGAGGAAGAAATCCACGCCTGTCTCCAGCATGGCCTGTTTTACCAGAAAGACTTCCGGTGAGGCGGCCATGGTTGGCTCCTGCCATTCCCGATTCAGATTGCGCCCAGCGGCGTTCGTGCGCAGGTGGCCACGACGACTCCCGTCCGGATTCATATTGGGCACCAGATAAATCTCGCAATCAGCCAGCAGTTGCTGCGCCAGAGCGTCATCGGGCGCGAGCAATTTCTCCAGACAGCCTTCCATCCACCATTCGGCCATGGTCTCGCCGGGATGCTGGCGGGCAATGATCCAGCAACGCTTTTTATTGCCGGATTGCAGGCTGCTGAGGCGCAGACAATCCATGTCCTGACCGTCCAGCGTTGCCCCGAGACGCCGGTGCGACACCAGCGGCGACTGCAGTGCTGTGGCGATCAGGTCGTGGTGCCGTTCCATGGAGTAGGGAACAAAATAGGCAAAATAAACCGCATCCTGCTGCGGCGTAAATTCAATTACAAGCTCGCCATTGTCCAGTGTGGTGTCATGGCGAAGCCACTGCTGGCGATCATAGGAATAAAGAACACGGTAGTTCCTGAAACCGTCGGGATAGGCAGCACCGGCTGCATTGTCGATGATCAGGCGACAAGGCATGTCTTTGGCGCCGGTGAGGCGAAAATGGAACCATTGATAGAAATCTGATTGCCGATCCTGACGAATCCGCAGGCGGATATTGTCAGCCTGACTGGCGTCAATGACCTCAATATTACCGGAATCAAAATCCTGACTGATGTGCACGTCGCCTCCTTGTGTCGCACCTTCGCATCGCTGTCAGAGCGAGAGTATGACTTTGCTGAACAGTATTTGCTATTATTGCCGCCCTTTTTTTCACCGAACGCTGTTACAAGCGGAGATGAACCATGTCGGCAGGTACTGACAATCTTAACATCGCGTCCAATGAGGCGCTGCTTACACCGAATCAACTAAAGACGGAACTGCCATTGCAGGGTGCGGCGCTGGATGCCGTCCAGGCCTCGCGGCAGACTATTTACGACATTCTGGATCGCAAGGATCCGCGCCTTTTTATCGTCGTCGGTCCGTGTTCGATTCATGACACCGAGGCGGCTCTGGACTATGCACGGCGTCTGAAGTCACTGGCCGATAAAGTGGCAGACACCATCTATATTGTTATGCGGGTGTATTTCGAAAAGCCGCGCACATCAATTGGCTGGAAGGGACTGATTAATGATCCCTATCTGGATGACTCTTTCAAGATTGAAGATGGCCTGCGCAAAGGCCGCCGCCTGCTGCTGGATATTGTCGATCTCGGCCTGCCCACCTCGACCGAGGCGCTGGACCCCATCTCACCGCAGTATCTGCAGGACATCATCGCCTGGTCGGCTATCGGTGCCCGCACGACGGAATCACAAACGCATCGGGAGATGTCTTCCGGTTTGTCATCGGCTGTCGGATTCAAGAATGGCACTGATGGTGGTCTGATGGTGGCCGTTAACGCCATGCAGTCAGTATCCAGCCCGCATCGCTTCCTCGGCATCAATTCCGAGGGTCAGGTGTCAGTTGTTACGACTCGTGGCAACCCTTACGCTCACGTTGTCCTGCGTGGTGGCAGCAATGGTCCGAACTATGACTCTGTGCATATCACGCAATGTGAGAAGGCGCTGGCTGCTGGCGGCGTCAGCAGCAATATTGTAGTCGATTGCAGTCATGCCAATTCCAACAAGGATCCTGACATGCAGCCGCTGGTACTGAAGGACATTACCCATCAGATTCTTGAAGGTAACCAGTCAATCATTGGTGCCATGCTGGAAAGCAATATCAACAAGGGTAACCAGTCGATACCGTCTGACTTGTCGCAACTGCAATACGGTGTATCTGTCACCGATGCCTGTATGGATTGGGATACCACCGAGAAAGCCATTATTGAAATGGCTGACAAGCTGCGTGACGTCTTGCCGAACCGCGGCAAGCCTGCCTAGAAACCGGAACCGGGCTGGGACAGAAATTCCAGCTCTTCCGCTGTCGACTTGCGTCGCAAAACTTCATTGCGGTGCGGGTAGCGGCCGAAGCGATCAATGATGGCTTTGTGTTTGACTTCAAAATTGAAGTTGTCTTCCAATCCTGGCTGATCAAACAAGAACATGGCGATCTCGTGAATCTCTGCAGATTCGCTGTGCATGAATGGCATGTACAGAAAGGCCCGGTACTTTGCCTCCAGTTCCACGTCCTGTTTGCGTCTTACGGCCTCCTGCGCCAGCACCAGGGCCAGCGTGTCCTGCGCGAAGGCTCGTGGACTGTCGCGATACATGTTGCGAGAGAACTGGTCGAGAACAATGATCTCTGCCAGCGCGTCAAGAGGATGATCACGCCAGGTATAGAGGAGGCCGCCGCTTGCCCGTTTGTGTACCTTGCGGAAACGTTCGCGAATCAGCGCATCAAACTCCGGGTCTTTCTTGAATCGCTGTGCAGGAGTGATTTCTTCGAACCAGAAGCGAATGATGTCCTGGGCTGAGTCTTGACTGGTCATGGGCGAGGCTTGGTGGATCGTATGCTTGTCTTGTTGTTTTTACCGGCTCATCCAGAGTATCGACAGCCAGCAACGAATACTTGATAGGCACAAATTACCAGGCATTAAAAAAGGCCCCGCAGGGCCTTTATCGTCAACTTGGCCACTGACGACTGTGGCTCATCAGGAGAGGGGTAAACTAGCCAGTGATGGACTGCACCACAGTCAACGTTTCTTGCTCGCGTCGGCCCAGTGTTATCCACTTCTGAACAAACGGGTTATCCAGCAGTGTTTGCATGTAGGTGTAGGCATCATGGCTGAGCTCGGCACTGTAGGCTTCAAAGCACACGGCCACGGGCGCAAACATGCAATCGGCGATTGAGAAACGACCATAAAGATAGTTGCCGTTGTCGCCGAACCGGCGTCGGCAGCAGCTCCAGATGGCATCGATACGGGCGATCTCGTCGGCCAGTTTGCTGGATGGTTTCAGGGTGTAGGAGGCCTTGCAGTTAAAGGGCCATTCTTTCTTGAACACCGGGAACTCTGAATGCATCTCCGCGCTGACTGAACGGGCACTGGCTTTGCGTTTCGGATTGGCCGGCCAACCCGAGCCGCCAAGCAGCTCTTCCGAAATGTACTCGCAGATTGCCAATGAATCCCAGACAGTGATCTCATTGTGCAGCAACACGGGAACTTTCAACGAGGGAGAATAAGGCCCCAGTTTCTCGGCGGTGTTGTCTTGATACAGTGCAATCTCGATTTCCTCGAAATCGATATCGTACATTTTCAGTAACAGCCACGGCACCATGGACCAGGAAGAATAATTTTTATTGCCGATTACGAGTCGAATATCTTTCATAACTGATTCTCCAGCACCAGGTGATTGTCATTCCCCATCCGGGTTTTGTGTCAGCATTGTTTTTGAGGTATCACGCAGTCGCACGTTCACACGGCGATCAAAGAAATCGGTTTCCATGCTTTGCTGATCGTGCAGTGGTCGACTCTCGCCGTAGGCAACCGTGGTGATCGCCGAGTTTTGAATACCCATTCCATTAAAATAGGCTTTGATGGCAGTGGTACGCTCTCGTGACAGCTCCAGATTCTTCTCGGCATCGCCATTGCGATCTGCGTAACCGGTAATTTCAACCCGTGCATTCGGCATGTCCCTGGCCGCGGTAACCAGCGTGTGCAATTGCTCGACATACTGGTTCTCAATGGCGGCCGAGCCACTGCGGAAATGCACGCTCAGCTCGGTTTCATGGAAAGTAGCCGCTGAGTTCTGCGAGGGCATATAGGCTGGCTGGACGCGAGCACCGCTGCCACGCAGCTCATCCAGCTGTTGCTGGGCCAGCTGGTAACGGGCGCGCATGGCTTCTTCGTTCTCGCGGGCACGCTCTGATTCGAGTTGCGCTGCGTACAGCTGGGTTTGCATGTCGTTGATATCTTTGCGCGCACGCAGGCCATCACCTGTCAGCGCGCCCAGTGCCGCACCGACTATGGCGCCTGGCGGACCTCCCGCAAGACCTCCGACAATGGCGCCACTGAAGAAGCCGGTGGTTTCTTCGGCTGACGCCGGCTCGTTGTAATTGGCGGTCTGTGTATCAGCAAACACAGAACCGGTGGAAAGACTGAGGAGTAGAACTAGCGGCAATTGCTTGGTCATGGCTTGGGTCCTGTAATACTTCGTTTAAAACATCATTGTTGATCAGCCAGGTACCGGATCCGGGGTGGTTGCCCTTGCGGGAAGACGCATCCGACCCCATCTGGTACCGATAGCAGCTATTAAACAAGATGTTTATTACTCCCTGCGGCAAGCATTGCGGCGATGTGGTGATTAAATATGGCAGAATCATGGCAATTAACCTGTGAATAAAACCATTCCTCTCCGAAATCAGACAAATACAGTATAGTTCCGCTAAGCTCTTAATTACTCAGGAAAAGTTGGTGCAATCTATGGGTCGAAGAATTGCCATCGTCGAGGATGAAGCGGCGATCAGGGAAAATTACGCCGATGTCCTGCGCAAGCAGGGTTATGAGGTGCAGACTTACGCCAATCGCAAGGATGCCATGTCCGCATTTGATATCCGCCTGCCCAATCTGGCGATCATTGATATCGGGCTGGAAAACGAGATCGACGGCGGCTTCACGCTATGCCAGTCGCTGCGCTCGTTGTCCGACACCTTGCCGATTATCTTTCTCACCGCGCGCGACAATGATTTTGACACGGTCAGTGGTCTGCGCATGGGTGCTGATGATTACCTGACCAAGGACATCAGCCTGCCCCATCTCACCGCACGCATTGCGGCATTGTTCCGGCGGCTCGATGTCATCGATCAGCCGCCGTCGCCAGAAAGCCTGCTCCAGCGCGGCAAGCTGACGCTGGATATCGGGCGACTGACGGTACAGTGGCAGGGTGAACCGGTGCCGTTGACGGTCACTGAATTCTGGATGGTGCATGCCCTGGCCAAGTACCCCGGGCATGTCAAAAGCCGGCAGATTCTGATGCAGGAATCGAAAATATTCGTCGATGGCAGTACGATCACCTCGCACATCAAACGAATTCGCAAGAAATTCATGCAATCCGATCCGGAGTTCGATTGTATCGAAACGGTTTACGGTATGGGTTATCGCTGGAACATTGAGCCTGCTGTACCAAGCTGAGTCTTTCGTTGCCATTGCGCTCGAATGACGGTCGACCATAAATGAATCTTCTATTCAAAAATCCATTTGGCATACGCTTCAAGCTGGTCTTTCTGTCCAGCTTTTTGCTGGTTATTCCGTGGCTGGGTTATCAGTATATTCTGGAAATGGAAGAGTACTTGCGTCGTGGGCAGGAACAGACTGTACTGGGTACAGCGCAAGCGTTGGCGACCGCACTGAATGAGCGACCCGAATTGTTTAACGAGGGCAGCTACAGCCCCGCCCGACGTTCGGAAGACCTGTACGTCTACCCTATCTTCTCGCCGTTGTCTCTCGACGATGGCTCACTGGTTGACTGGCGTGAGTATCAGCAATACGAAGTTAACTACGATAACCGCGACTATCTCAGCACGACGCTGAATCCGTCGCGTATGTATGACAAGGAAGGCACGCTCAGTTTCAAGAACATGGTAGGCGACTACAACGGCTCGCTGTATGCTTACTTCAAAGTGCGTGACGACAAGATTGTTTATCGCAGCCGCGATGCACTGAGTGTGCACCGCAGCGATTTTCTGCTGATTTCCATGCTCTCGCCAGAAGGCAATGCCGTCAATCGTTATGTGATTGCGCCCCATGAACCGGAGTTTCTCTATCCTTACCGGGTTCGTGCGGATTTTACTGATCCGGTATACGAAGAACGCATCAGCGGGCAATGGTATGAAACCGAATCCGGCTACGAAGTAGAACTGCGCATTCCCATGGAGATGCTCGGTGACCGTCTGGGTTTCGCGATTTTCGATGTCGATGATCCGCGTACTCGTAACATCCATTCTGTGGTTGCCACGTCTGCAGTCAACGACAAGGAGACACTTGGTTCACTGCGTCTGCCAACACCGGAGATAGACCGAATCGTTGCCGGCATGGGACATAACAATTCGCGCATTCAGGTCGTTGATCGCAGTGGCCGCGTCTTGTTGACTGTTGGTGATATCCAGACGGCCACCGGGCTACAGCCGTCTGCCAATCTGGCCAACGAACCGGTGAACAAATACTGGTTGTTCCTGCAGGACAAGATTCTGAACCCGCTTTACTACCAGATACTGACCAAACCCAGCAGTAATTTCATTGACGATCTCTATTCCGGTGTCACTCGGGACGGCGCCCATATCGATTCGGCACTCGACGGCGTGCCAGTGACGCAGTATCGGACGCTAGCGGACACCGAGACACGCTTACTGGAAGCAGCGCATCCGATTCTCGCCAATGGCGAAGTGTTAGGCGCGGTCGTGGTTGACCAGAATATGAACGGCTTGCGCACGTTCCGCAATCAGGCGCTCGAGTCACTGTTCAATACCATGCTCGCGGTGATGCTGTTAATCGTCTTTGGTCTGTTCTTTTTTGCCTCGCGCATTTCTTCGCGCATTCGCGGTTTACGTAATCAGGCGGAAAGAATTATCGACGAGAGCGGCCGCATTCGAAACACCATTGCTGCCACACGAAACTCCGACGAAATCGGCGATCTGTCGCGCAGCTTTTCCAGTATCGTCGAGCGCTTGACGCAGTACACCAGCTATCTGGAAAACATGTCATCGCGACTGTCCCATGAATTACGCACCCCGGTCACAGTGGTGCGCTCTTCGCTGGAAAATCTCAGCATGACCGAACGCAACAAAGAATCTTCGGTCTATCTGGAGCGTGCAGAGGAAGGCATCAGCCGCCTGAATCTGATCCTCACCAATATGAGTGAGGCAACGCGGCTCGAACAGATGTTGCAGACCTCAGAGAAAGAAAAGATCGATCTGTGCAAGGTACTGGATGGCTGTGTCGAAGGCTACAAGCTGGCCTATCCGGAAACGCTGTTTGTTTCCGATTTGCCGGATCAGCCTATCAACGTCAATGGTGTGCCGGAGTACATCGCCCAACTACTGGACAAACTCGTTGCCAACGCCGTGGAATTTAGCTACGAGCGACAACCCATCAAGGTCTATTGTCGGACGCTGCGCGATCACGCAGTGATCAAGGTGGCCAACTCCGGACCGTACCTTCCCGAGGAGATGAAGGATCGTTTGTTCGACTCGATGATTTCCGTGCGACCGCAGGAAAAGCAAAAGCAACCGCACCTCGGCATGGGACTGCACATTGCCCGACTGATTACTGAATTCCATGGTGGCCAGATTCGTGCTGACAATCGCACCGACCGTGAAGGGGTTGTAGTCACAGTAGTGATTCCCCTGTTCTACAAGTGAGCTCACTCGTCGCCGGTATACCAGTCTTTTTCGTATTTTTTTACCACCGGAGAGTCAGTCGCCCAGGCATGGCAGGTATCGAGGATGTGCGGTCGCTTGCTTTTCTTGTCACCTGACTCATCGCCTTTCACCGGCTGGCGGTGTTGTTTCATGATCGGCCAGATAGTTTGCATGGCGACAGTTGCCATGGGAAACAATAGTTCGGTGAGATGCGTGCAACCCTGTGTGCCTCCCACTTGCTGACGAATTGCCTGGCGCCAGCCTGCACCCATGCGAATACCCACCAGCGCTTTATAGTTAGGCGCAATATCAGGGCACATGGCAAACGGGCTGTTGTCGGTCACGGCAATCACATCGCGTATTTCAAAATTGTTGTCAATCGTCACCCGCAGCAACATCTCATGCAGCGGTTCGCCGACACTGACTTCGCCTCGCCAGTCATTGTTGAAGGCGTAAGATTTAGTATCAGTCATATGTGCCTCGATATCCCATAAACCATCCTCGCGCTGATAACCACGATAGTCTATCGCGCGCGTGTGTAAATGTTTGCGAGGCACTGCATCAGGCAATGGCATGGCGACTCCGGCACTTGATTCGTTAGCATACTGAGAAGGACCCGCGGCTATCAGTAGTGGCATTCCCTGCCCTGTGATACCGCGGATTCGACAGTATAACGTAAGGCTAACGGCGGTGTCTCTGCGCAGCCAATTGGGGCATAATGGCGTGATCTGTTTTTTGGAGAATTATTATGACAGTAGCAAGCGCCAGACACATACTGGTAGAAACGGAAGCAGAATGCTTACAGCTCAAGGAACGTATTGAGAGTGGTGAAGATTTTGCTGATGTTGCCAAAGCCCATTCCAGTTGCCCATCCAAAGCACAGGGTGGAGATCTGGGTCAATTTGGCCCGGGAATGATGGTCAAGGAATTCGATGAGGTGGTTTTTAGCGCCGACGTCAATACCCTGCAAGGTCCGGTCAAGACACAATTTGGCTATCATCTTCTGGAAGTCACCAGCCGCAGCTGAGCATGAGTTGCGTCCGCATCTGTTCAACAATGATGAGCACGACACGGGCAGCAAACACAATGGTCCGGGTGCAATGCACCCGGGAGCGCCCGTTCACATGAGCCCCATATCAGCCCCACATAAATCCCACATGAGCCTTACTTGAGCATTACATGAGCAAGCTCAGAGCAAAATTTTCAGACAGTGACGTTGAAGTCCTGGCGCGGGAAACCTGCCACCGCGGCTGGTTGCAAGTAGATCGCCTGCGCTTGCGTCACAAACTCTACGAAGGAGGCTGGAGCCAGCCCATGGATCGCGAGGTTCTGCTCAAGGATCATGCGGTGGGCGTACTCCTCTATGACCCGGTACGAGACTGTCTGGTGTTGGTGCGGCAGTTCCGCGTGGGGGTGCTCGCAGAGCAACAATCACCGTGGCTGCTGGAGTTGGTGGCCGGATTGATTGATACGGACGAGTCGGCGGAACAGGTCGCCAGGCGCGAATCAGTCGAGGAGGCGAATCTCGAGCCAATCGAATTACTGCGCATCTGCGATTATTACAACAGCCCCGGAGGCAGTAACGAGAACGTCACCTTGTATTGTGGCCGCATCGACAGTAGCGCAGCCGGTGGCATATTCGGGCTCAAAGATGAGCATGAAGATATTGAAGTTGTGGTACTCTCCTTTGATGAGGCGATTACGGGCCTTGAGGCCGGCGAGATCAATAATGCCATGTCAATAATTGCGTTGCAGTGGCTGCAGCTAAACAAGGCAGAGCTACAACAACGCTGGACCTAGCCAGGCATGAGAGCCTGACGAAAATTCGCAAAATAAGGCCATTTGGTTACAATGCAGAGTCGGGCATAACAATTACGGCGTTCAGGCCGATTGATTGTTTACACGATAAAGATTCCCTGAATCCAGAACGAGTTGAATCCGCATGCTCGCCAGTCACCGTATTGAGTTGGCAAATAGCCTGCCTGCAAGACTGATGACATCGAGAAAGCCAGTAAAGCAGGCAAGCAGGTGAGTAAAGCAGGGCAGCGGATAAACGCTCAACCTGTAAAAAACGTTGGTACGTGAACTCCGAATCACACCAAATACAGAAGTTAGCAGTGATGGCGAGAAAGAATTACAGCATCGATTTGATCAAGCAGATGGCGGAATGCGATGCCAACTACATCCGTCTGTTAAAACTGGTCCCGCAGCTTCGCGCCTATCGGGACGGCTCCTTCATGGCGCTTGATCTAAGTGATGAGACTATGGCCCCCGGTGTTGGTGAGCCATGGCCCGACCTTGATGAAGAACCGGAAAAGCGTTTGCAAGGCTTGTGCAAGGAATTCTATCTGGCTGATCTTGAAGCAGGCGGTGAAAAAGTCACCGTTTCAATCAAGATTCTGGAAGCATTCAAGTACACATCAACGCTGGAAATCGAGCAGCAGCCCGAATTCAAGAAATGGATGACCAATCCGTCCATGCTCGTGCGTGTTTATCACGACGCCAACACTGCAGAAGTTGTGTCCTATCAGGGACATCGTAATCTCAAGTCGCGCTATTCCCGTCCGAACCCGCAAATGTATCAGCCGGATGAAAAAATGCAGGTCAACCGGTTTCTGGGTGAGTGGCTGACTCATTGTCTCGAAGTAGGCAGAAGCATGACGACGCCGATCCTTGCCTACCGCTGAGACAGTGTTTATCACTCATGACCTTGCTGACGACACAAGATCCTATTCGGCTGGTTCAAATCACTGATACCCACCTGTATGGCACGGCCTCTGGCACCTTGCTGAAAATGAATACCCAGCGCAGCCTTGGGCACGTGATCAAACTGCTGCGCATGGAACAGCCGCAACTGGATTTTATTCTGGCCACCGGTGATATCGCCCAGGATGGTTCGAAAGATGCGTATCTGTATTTTCTCAAGTGCATGCAGGAGCTGAACACGCCATTGACCTGGGTGCCAGGCAATCATGATGATGCGGCAATGATGCAGGAATTGGGTGAGCAGGAAGACGCTTACAACAAAGCCGTGCAGATCAATAACTGGTTGATACTCTTTCTTGACAGCAGCGTTAAAGGCCAGGTGCATGGCCGCATCAGTGAGCAGGAGTATGATTTCCTGAAATCGGCTCTGACGGCGGCCGAGAGCAACGACAGCATCGATCACTGTCTGATTTGTCTGCATCATAATCCGGTCAAGGGTAATGCTGACTGGATGCGTGATATTGGTCTGCAACAAGCCGATGTCTTTTTTGAGACGCTCGGTCAATATAAGAAAGCCAAGAGCGTCGTCTATGGCCACGTTCATCAGGAGCTGGATTTTCAGCACAAGGGTATCCGCTGTTTCTGTACCCCTTCGACCTGTATCCAGTTCAAGCCTAATGTTGCTAACTTCACACTTGATGAATCCAATCCCGGCTATCGTTCTCTGGCCCTGTTTGCCGATGGCAGGATAGATTCGCAAGTTCATCGTATTGCCAACGATCTGGGTGCCGACCTCGAAAGTACTGGCTACTGATGTCCCCCAGTCCGCTTATCGTCTATCTGCACGGTTTTCTCAGCTCTCCCGAATCGAAAAAAGCCCGGCAAACGCACCAGTATATCGATTCACTTGGTTTGTCGGGTTTGCTACGCATCCCGCAGCTCCATGCCGGCCCTGCAGCAACTATCGAGCAGCTGACGGCGCTGGTTGCCGGGCACTCAAGGGTGGCGTTCATCGGCAGTTCACTGGGTGGTTTCTATGCCACGTGCATGGCTGAGCGCCTCGCCGCACCTGCTGTTTTAATTAATCCCGCCATCAGGCCGGCCGACTACTGGCAGCGCTATATTGGCGAACACAAGAACTTTCACTCTGATACACGGCACACGGTAACGCCGGAGCATGTCCGGGAACTGGCAGAGCTGGCGCCAGACAGACTGGCTGAGCCCGCCAATTATCGGGCCTACCTGCAGGTTCACGATGAGGTGCTGGACTATCGCCGGGCACTGTCGCTTTATGGCGATGCGCAGTGCGTTGTGCGTTCTGATGGTGATCACAGTTACGAAAACTTTCACCTTGAGTTGCCTGAGGCGATACAATTCCTGCTATCAAGAATTGGTCATTCTGTGCGATAAAATACTATCCGGAAGACGCCACACATTAACCTCGTAGTAAATACCTCATGAGTAATAGTTACAACGCCGATGCGATTGAAGTCCTGACTGGTCTGGACCCGGTACGCAAGCGCCCGGGTATGTATACCGACACCAGCCGGCCGAACCATCTGGTTCAGGAAGTCATCGATAATAGCGTCGACGAAGCGCTGGCGGGACATGCCTCCACATTGACACTGGACCTGAATAAAGACGGGTCAGTGGAAGTCAGCGATGACGGTCGCGGCATGCCTGTGGACAAGCACAAGGGTGAGAAAGTCAGCGGTGTTGAGCTGATTCTGACGCGGCTGCATGCCGGCGGTAAGTTCTCCAACAAGAATTATCAGTATTCAGGTGGTCTGCACGGCGTTGGTGTCTCGGTCGTCAATGCCCTGTCCAAGCATCTGGAAGTCATCGTCAAGCGTGATGGCAAGGTACACCACATGTCCTTCAAGGACGGTAACAAGGCCACTGAGCTGAAAGTTATCGACAAAGTGGGTCAGCGCAATACCGGCACCACGGTGAAGTTTCTGCCAGATGAGAAATATTTCGATTCGCCGAAGATTTCCATTCCCCGGCTCAAGCATGTGCTGCGCGCCAAAGCGGTGTTGTGTTCCGGCTTGCGGGTCATTTTCAATGACAACACGGTCAGCAAGGACAAGGCACAGAGCGAAGAGTGGCTATTCGAAGATGGTCTGACTGATTACCTGACCCAGGCTACAGCCGGCTTTGAAACCCTGCCCGCAGAGCCCTTCATCGGTTCGGTGCAGGGCAATGACGAGGCCGTTGACTGGGCCGTACAGTGGCTGCCCGAAGGCGGTGAGATTACCGGCGAGAGCTACGTCAACCTGATCCCGACACCACAAGGCGGCACGCATGTCAGCGGCTTGCGCACGGGACTGCTGGATGCCCTGCGCGAGTTCTGTGAATTCCGCAATTTGCTGCCGCGCGGTCTGAAGCTGTCGCCGGAGGATGTCTGGGAGAAATGCTGTTTCGTGCTGTCGTCGAAGCTGCAGGATCCGCAATTCTCCGGTCAGACCAAGGAGCGGCTGTCCTCGCGGCAGTGTGCAGTCTTTGTCTCCGGTGTAGTCAAGGATGCTTTCAGTTTCTGGCTCAATCAGCACACGGCCGAAGCCGAGGCCATTGCCGAGTTGTGTATTAACAATGCCCAGAACCGCATGCGGGCTGCCAAGAAGGTGGCGCGCAAGAAGATCACTTCCGGCCCGGCGCTGCCGGGCAAGCTGGCGGACTGTTCCACACAGGATGTGATGGCCGGCGAACTCTTTCTGGTCGAGGGTGATTCCGCCGGTGGTTCGGCCAAGCAGGCTCGAGACCGCCAGTTTCAGGCAATCATGCCGCTGCGCGGCAAGATCATGAATACCTGGGAAGTCGATTCCGGCGAGATTCTGGCTTCGCAGGCGGTGCACGATATCGCCATTGCGCTGGGCGTAGATCCGGGCACCAGTAATATCGACGGCCTGCGTTATGGCAAGGTCTGTATTCTGGCCGACGCAGACTCCGACGGATTGCATATTGCCACCCTGCTGTGCGCCCTGTTCGTCAAACATTTCCAGGCAGTCGTGGAAGCCGGGCATGTCTATGTGGCCATGCCGCCGCTCTATCGCATCGACATGGGCAAAGACGTCTACTACGCCACCGACGAAGCCGAGAAGAATGGCATCCTCGATCGTCTGGCGACCGAAAAGAAAGCCGGCAAGGTCAACGTACAGCGCTTCAAAGGGCTGGGCGAGATGAACCCGATGCAACTGCGTGAAACCACCATGGCACCGGATACGCGGCGACTCGTACAGCTGACGCTGGAAGAGAATCCGACAGCAAAATCGAAAAAGAGCACTTTCCAGATTATGGACTTGCTGCTGGCCAAGAACCGCGCCGCCGACCGCAAGGTCTGGCTGGAAGACAGCGGCAACAAGGCCGAGCTGGTCGAATAGCGACGCTTGGGAAGTTACCTGCTGCAGGTTTGACTGCAGCAATGAAATTCATCGAAGCCAATTAGATTGTTATGAATGAAGAAATAGTCGTTAGCGAAGACGGTGTTGAACAGCTGGCCCTGCGCAGTTACACGCAGCAGGCCTATCTCAACTATTCAATGTACGTCATCAACGACCGCGCCCTGCCGAGTCTGGGTGACGGCCTGAAACCGGTACAGCGGCGTATCATCTACGCCATGTCGGAGTTGGGGTTGAAAGCATCGGCCAAATTCAAAAAGTCGGCACGCACCATTGGCGATGTGATTGGCAAGTTCCATCCGCACGGCGACTCGGCCTGTTACGAAGCCATGGTGCTCATGGCGCAGCCCTTCAGCTATCGTTATCCGCTGGTTGATGGTCAGGGCAACTGGGGCTCCCAGGATGACCCGAAATCTTTCGCTGCCATGCGTTATACCGAATCACGCCTGCAGGGCTATGCCGATGTCTTGCTGGGCGAGCTTGGTCAGGGCACCGTCGACTGGAAGCCCAATTTTGACGGTACCATGGACGAGCCGGAGATCCTGCCGGCGCGCCTGCCCAATGTGCTGCTCAATGGCGGTAGCGGTATCGCCGTCGGCATGGCCACGGATATTCCGCCGCATAACCTGCGCGAAGTGGCAGCAGCCTGCGTGTACATGCTGGATAATCCCAAAGCCACCGTTAAAGATCTGTGTGAATTTGTCAAAGGGCCGGACTTCCCCACCGAGGCCGAGCTCATCACGCCGCGCGCAGAGATCGAAGAGCTTTACCAGACCGGCCGTGGCAGCCTCAAGGCACGCGCGGCGTATTCGATCGAGAGTGGCGAAATAGTGATCACTGCCCTGCCTTACCAGGTGTCAGGTGCGAAGGTACTCGAGCAAATCGCCAACCAGATGCAGAAGAAAAAACTGCCTATGGTGGTGGATCTGCGTGATGAGTCAGATCATGAGAACCCGACCCGCATTGTGATCGTGCCGCGTTCCAACCGGGTTGATTATGATGGGGTCATGTCGCATTTATTTGCTACGACCGATCTGGAGAAGAACTACCGCGTCAATTTCAACATGATCGGCATCAACAAGCGCCCCCAGGTCAAGGATCTGGCGACGCTACTGGGCGAGTGGCTGCAGTTCCGTACTGTTACCGTGCGCCGACGTCTGCAGACCCGACTCGACAAGATTCTCGATCGCTTGCATATCCTTGATGGTCTGCTCATCGCCTTCCTCAATATTGATGAAGTGATCAAGATTATTCGCGCAGAAGACAAGCCCAAGCCGGCGCTGATGAAGGCCTTCAAGCTGACCGAGCGACAGGCCGAAGCTATCCTCGAACTGCGTTTGCGGCAGTTGGCCAAGCTCGAAGAAATCAAGATCAAGACTGAACAGAAAGAGCTCAGCGAAGAGCGCAAGACGCTGGAGCAGCTGTTGAAATCAGCGACCCGACTGAAGACCTTCATCAAGAAAGAAATTCAGGCTGATGCCGAGAAGTTCGGCGATGATCGTCGCACACCACTGGTAGAACGCGAAGAAGCGCGTGCCTTCAGCGAAACGGAAATCATGTCCACCGAACCGGTGACAGTGGTGTTGTCCAGCCGCGGCTGGATGCGTGCGGCGAAGGGCCACGATGTGGATCCGACTGCACTGCAGTACAAGTCAGGTGACAGCTTCAAACTGGCTGCCCGGGGCAAGAGCAACCAGGCAGCGATCTTCATGGACTCCACTGGCCGCGCCTATGCCCTGCCGGCACATTCCCTGCCCTCGGCCAGAGGTATGGGTGAACCGGTGACGGGCAAAGTGAATCCACCGTCAGGGGCGACCTTCGAAGGGGTTGTTATTGGTGAGGACAACAAGGATGTGTTGCTGGCCTCCGACGCCGGCTACGGATTCGTGGCGAAGGTCGGTGACCTGATCAGCAAAAACAAATCGGGCAAAGCGATTCTGCGTCTGCCCAAAGGCGCCAGGGTGTTGGCAGCGGCCATGGTGCAGGACTACGACAATGACTTCATCGTCGCCATCACCAATGAAGGTCGCATGCTGATGTTCCCGCTCAGCGAACTGCCGCGACTGGCCAAGGGTAAGGGCAACAAGATTATCAGTATTCCTTCGGCCCGAGTGGCTGACCGGATTGAGTTCGTAGTGGCGTTGGCTGTGTTGAGTGCGGACGATGCATTAACGGTGCATGCCGGCAAACGTCATCACAATCTTAAACCAGCCGATCTGGAACACTATCGTGGTGAGCGTGGCCGACGTGGCAACAAACTGCCGCGTGGTTTCCAGAATGTGGATCGGGTGGAAGTGGTCAAGAAAGACTGAGTAATCAGTCGTTGGCGTACAGCGATCCAAGCTGACTGGCCTGACGCTCGATCAACAGCGCAAACTCTTCCAGCGGGTCGCCTGCGAGATAGGTTTTCACACTGTCCGGCGCCCCGACCTCAATGTAGTCCTCCGCTTCGACGCGGCTACCTGGCCCGGCATGTAGCAAGCTCGCTTCACTGAGCAGCAAGGCATTGTCCGGGCATTCCTCTGACAATTGCCAGACGAGATCGACCGTACCGCCCATCAGATTGACACTGTCATCGCTGATGGCTGAATACAGCCCCTTGATAGCAGAGCCGCTGTGAATGGCGAGGCGGAACTTGGCGCTGTGGCGGGCGTCTTCAAACTGCGGTAACTCGTTGATCAATTTAAGGAATAGTTGGCCAGCGCAGACGGCCATAAAGGCTCGCTCCTCTTGCAGAGGTACGCGATCAAACGTGACCAGGATATCGCCTTCCGAACAGAAGCAAACAGTTGCGCCATACAGCTGACTGACCTTGCCGGCAAGAAAGTAAAAATTATTCAGCACAGCGATCAGGGCATCCTCATCCTGCGTTGATGCCAGATAGTGAAAATTAGCCAGCTTGATCGCCAGCAGCGTGACATCTTCGCGGCTTGCCTGCTGCAGCACGCTCTCGGCAGTCTCATCAGCTGCAGGTTCCTGCAGCTTGCTCAAATAGGTATTGGCGGCCAGAAACTCGGCCGTGGCATTGAACTGCCTGATGGCAGCAGTGAGCTCGCCCTCGGATTTCGGCTCCGGGCAGCTTTCAATCTTGCCGCTACGCAGATTGCTGAGGGAATAAGCCAGCAAATTGGCCGGAAAACTCACCAGATACTGCAAGTAGGTCGAGGTAAGCAATGCCGCCACAATAATAATGAGGAAGGTGGCGCCGAGGATCAGCAACAAGTTGTTCACCATGGCGACTTCGATATAAGTCAGGTCCAGTCGCAATCGTACATAGCCGGCAACTGAGTCAGCCAGATTGATCGGCGCCAGATAATCCACGTTCAATGAGCTGAGTTGAATCGGCAGCGGAATGAAAGGCGTTGGCGTGGCGCGATTGGTGGTAGCGCTGGCTATGACATTGCCATCCACGTTGAGTACCGAGACGGCGGCAATAGCACTGGATTCAGTCAGGTTCCCCAGTACCACATTCATGCTGATGAGGTCGTTCGCCAATACCAGCTCGGTTAATTGCGCCGCCGTTTGTTCGGCCAGCACATTACCCAGATCGGTCGCCTGACGGTTGAGGATATTCTGCGTGTTGAAACTGCTGATCAACCAGTAACTGCACATGGTCAGCACAATGAGCAAGCTGACTGTGAAGGCAAACTTGCGGGCAATTTTACGCGAACGCTTGCTGGGCAGTGTGGTGTCTGTCGTGGTCTTTGCTGCGGCCGATGGCATTCGTCAGTTCTGCGGATTGCTTTTTCTCTTGAGCCGCAAGGATAGCAGGAGCAGGCGGGTTCCCCAATCAGTTTATCGGGATGATCGGCGCCTCAGTCAAAGCGTTGTGTGCTCGCAAAGTGATAGCCCGGTGCCTGCTGTGGTTTCGCCAGTGCATAACCCTGAACCGCGTCGATGCCGGCGGCGAACAGAGTCAATAGTCTGTGTTGTGATTCCACCTTTCCGGCACAGACTTGCAGGCGATGCTTGTGCAAGCGTTGCACCAGTTTCAGTAATTGCGCGTGACGCAGCGCATCGCTGTGGACATTGTCAGTCAGCGAAGTATCGAGTTTGACGAAGTCCACTTTCACGCGCGGCAGATAACACAGTGGCTCGTTCATGCAGCCAAAATGGGTAATACCCAACGCTATACCCAACTGCCGCAGTGCCTCACTGAAGTCGCCGAGATAGTGTTGCGCGATGAGGGCGTCGGCTTCGCTAATTTGTACACTCAGGCGTGAGCGACAGGATGGATAGCGTTGCAGGCGCTGATCCAGCCAGCGCAGAAAGTCGTCGCTGACCAGAGAGTTCAGGCCCAGGTTCACTGTCAGTCGCCATGTTGCAGCGGCGTCTTGCGCCAGTGCTGCCAGCGATTTCACGATGACATAGCGATCCAGTGCTTCTCCCAGCGCATTCAGTGAGGCCTGCATAAACAACACGGTGGCGGGAACGGCGTCATGATCGGGTGTCATGGCAGCGCGCACTTCATAGCCTTCGATCTTGCTGGCGAGAAAAGCAACAGTAGGCTGGAAATTCAAGTGCAGCGACTGGCTGCGCAGGATAGATCGCACCAGTGCCACTACCGCTCCCGGTGATTGATGCAGGTAGGCGAAAGCCTGTAGCTCCGCCGCCGGTTGCTCGCGGTTTTGCCGCAAGTCGTGTCTGGCCCGCGCAAACAGTACGTCGACATTGGGCAGTGAAGAATGTACCGGGACCACCCCCGCGGCACACTCCATCTCCAGCTGGGCGGGCAGGCCATCAAACTGCGTACCGAGCAAGGCAAGACGCAGCTGCTCGACAACAGAGTTGGCGTTGTGACTCTGCTCGTTACCGAGGAGCAGAGCAAATTCGTAATGCTCGCAGCGATACAGCTCTGCGCCGTCGGGTACGGCTGCGCGTAAGGTTGCTGCGACCCGGCCGAGCAACAAGTCAGCTTCCGGGCGGCCGACCCAGGTACGAATTTCGTAGAAATTGGCAAGCTGCAACAGCGCCAGCGAGGCTGTCACAGGCTGCCGGCGACTTTGCGCCAGCAGTCGCTGCAGTGCCTGCTTGAGGGCGGGGAGTGTGCACAGGCCGGTTAGCGGATCTGCCGGTGGCGATTGTGCCGGAAACAGGTATTCGAGTTTGAATGGATGACCATTGTGGCCATTCAGGGTTGGTGTGTGTGCTGGCATTTCGCTGAGAGACCCCCGGTTTGGCGCTTACTGGGCAGCTGCGCGATCAGGTTGCCGTCACCCCGAAACAATCACAACAGCAGGGTTTTGGCGTCCTCACCCGGGTCTTCCCTGACCAGCCGGGGTACGAGATAGCCGGGCATCCTTGCCCGCATGGCTAACACCAGTTCGCTGGCTTGCTGCAGGCGCACCTGAAAGTGCGCAGTGCCGGCAACCTGATCTGGCAGATGCAGGTAATAAGGTAGTACAGCGGCTGCGAACAGGCCGTCACTGAGCTCACAGAGAGTATCAACGTTGTCGTTAACATCCGCTAAAAGTACGGATTGATTCAATAAAGTGCAGCCAATTGCGGCTAACTTGCCAATTGCCGTGGTGACATCAGAGTCCAGCTCCTGGGCATGGTTGCTGTGAACAATGACCACGACTTTCAGACGCGTATTGCTCAGTATGGACAGCAAGTGGCTACTGATGCGTTGCGGAATGACGATGGGTAACCGGGTATGGATGCGCAGCGTGGTCAGTTGCGGAATGCTGCCGAGCTCGTCTATCAACCACGCCAGGTAGCGGTCACCTGCAGCCAGCGGGTCGCCGCCACTGAGAATGACCTCGCGCAAGGTCGCATCCGCGCGAATGCCGCTGAGCGCCTGTTGCCACTGGGCTCGCCCGGGCGTGTTGGCAGCGTAATCAAAATGCCGCCGGAAGCAGTAACGGCAATGTATGGCGCAATGCGGCGCTGCAGTGAGCAGCACGCGGCGCTGGTACTTTTGCAGTAATCCGGGGGCTGGATTAAAGCGACTTTCCTGCAAGGGATCCTGCACCAGAGCCGGATCTCTGACGGCCTCCAGCCGATCCGGCCAGACCTGCCGCAACAGTGGGTCCTGCCAGTTGCCCTTCTGCATGCGCGCGACGAAAGGTCGCGGCACCTTGAGAGCGAAGCTGCTCAGGCCCTCCTCGCCGAGCGGATTCTGTGCCGGGTCCAGCGCCAGGATTTCCAGTAATTCCTTTGGTTCTGTTATCAGATCAGCTAATATCTGTTGCCATTTTTCAGCGGTGTCTGAATGGATTAATTGCAGGGCGGAATCTGGCATGGGTATGGCGGGTTCACTCTAGAAGGCGTTTATCATAGCAGCAATTGCAAAACGCACCCATCCACTCGGTTAACCAAACGCATCACTACAAAGCGCACCGGCGCACATCCGGCGCAAGAGGACTACATGGCCAGCTATTCAACAAATGAATTCAAAAACGGTTTGAAACTGCTTATCGACGGAGAACCGTGTTCAATCCTGGAAAACGAAGTGGTTAAACCCGGCAAAGGTCAGGCATTCAATCGCGTGCGATTGCGTAATCTGAAGAATGGCCGCGTCTGGGAGCGGACTTATAAGTCGGGTGAATCGGTTGATGGTGCGGACGTCATGGAAATCGAAATGGAGTACCTCTACACAGATGGCGAGTTCTGGCACTTCATGAAAACCGATGGCAGCTTCGAACAAGTTGCGGCCGATGAAGCGGCTATTGCCGATGCCAAAGACTGGTTGAAAGAACAGGAACCCTATCAGGTCGTGCTGTGGAACGAGAATCCCATTTCCGTACAACCGCCCAACTTCGTCGAACTGGAAGTGACCGAAACCGACCCGGGACTGAAAGGTGATACTGCGCAAGGTGGCACCAAGCCAGCTACTCTGAGTTCCGGCGCGGTAGTTAAAGTGCCGCTCTTCATCAATGTGGGAGACGTGCTACGTGTTGATACGCGTACTGGTGAATACCAGAATCGCGCGAGTAAATAGTGTAGCGGCCCGATGACTGATTGGGCACCTGGCGCGAGCAATGCCGCGCTGCGTCTTCGGGCCAAACTACTGCAAGCCGCGCGGGAGTTTTTCAACGTCCGCAACGTGCTGGAAGTCGAAACCCCGTTGCTTACCTCGCACACCGTAACTGATGTGCACATCGAATCCTTGCGCGTTGCTATTGCTCCGGGCGCAGAAACTTCATTCTCAGCACCACCCTTCTATCTGCAAACCTCTCCCGAATTTGCCATGAAACGGCTGTTGGCCGCAGGCAGTGGTCCTGTATTCCAGCTCTGCAAGGCGTTCCGTGCCGGCGAAGCATCCCGTCGCCATAATCCGGAATTTACGATGCTGGAGTGGTATCAGCCCGGTTACTCTCTGGCGCAACTGATGGCCGAGGTCAGCGCCTTGTTGGCGCAATTGCTTGGCACTGACACGATTCCACAGTTGAGTTACCGGCAATGCTTTCAGCAGGCGCTGGGTGTCGACCCGCACACGCTCGACAGCGAGCAGCTGGCGACTTTGGTGGCAACGCATGTGGATCTACAGGGCGATAATTTCAACGACACTGACTACCTGCAAGTGCTGATGAGCGAAGTGGTCGAGCCAACACTGCCGGAGTATTGTTTCGTTTATGATTTTCCGGCCGCCCAGGCGGCGCTGGCGGAAATAGTCGAAGATGAGACGGGACAGGCCGTTGCCCGGCGTTTTGAGCTCTACGCCAGCGGTATGGAGTTGGCCAATGGTTATCAGGAATGCACGAATGCGGCGGAGCTGCAACGTCGCTTTGAAAAAGACCAGCAGCGGCGGCGCGAGTTGGGATTAGCGCAACCGGAAGTCGATGACAAATTGTTAGCGGCCATTGCGTCGATGCCGGCTTGCGCCGGCGTCGCACTGGGTTTTGATCGCCTGGTGATGCTGGCCGCAAAGACCGACAACATCGCCGACGTGATCAGCTTCACTACCGACCGCACCTAGTTCATTCGCCAGCGGCTTCTCGTAACGCTCGCGCCACGTACAATTCGCGCAACTTCTGTGTCACCGGCCCGGGTGACCCGGTGCCAATGACCTGGCCGTCAATATCGACGACGCCCAGACACATGGTAGTGGCGCTGCTGATGAAAGCCTCGTCTGCCGCCAGTGCTTCAGCCACGGTAAAAGGACGCTCTTCAATGACAATATCATTGCTCTGCGCCAGCTCCAGTAAAGTCCGGCGGCGAATACCCGGTAAAATCGAATTGCTTAATTGCCGGGTGATCACGCGATTGTCTTTAACGATATAGGCGGAAGATGACACGCCCTCGGTAACATGGCCATCTTCAACCATCCAGCCCTCGATGGCACCGCGGCTGGCCGCGTCTTGCTTGGCCAGTACCTGTCCAAGCAAATTGATGGATTTAATATCGCGTCGTTTCCAGCGCAGATCTGGCGTGGTGACTACCTTGATACCATTTGCCGCCTTTGGGTGGTCGATCAATGCCATGGGTGATGAGAAAGCAATGAAAGCCGGTGCGGTGTTTTCGGGGAAGACAAAATCACGAGGTGCGACTCCACGGGTGACCTGGGAGTAGACAACACCTTCCTGCAGATTATTGCGAGCAACCAGCTCCACCATGACCTGCATGTACTCGGACTCACTACAGGGCCAATCAATCTGCAATTCACCCAGGCTACGGCGCAGTCGTTCGATGAAATAAGCCTTGTCGATGACCTGACCCTGAATCACCGGAACCACTTCGTAGACGCCGTCACCAAACAAATAGCCGCGGTCAAAAATGGAAACCCGGGCTTCCGTGTCGGCGACATACTCACCATTTACGTAAACGATCTTGCTCAAACGGACCTCCATTAATTGTCCTGTCTACTTTATTAATTCGAGTTTATTGACTCGATGCAGTGGCCGTTACTGGCTACCACCAGGCCGGTTAGAGCACTGCCTGCTTGTCAGTGCTCTCAAAGGCACTTCCAATAGCCATCTCATCAGTCCCCGGCGCGTGGGAACTGTTGGGCGAACTGTGCCAGTGCTTCGCCATCAAGTCGTTGCACTGTCCATTCGTCCATGGGTTTGGCGCCAATGGACCGATAGAACTGAATTGACGGTTCGTTCCAGTCAAGCACCGACCACTCAACGCGAGTGCAGCGCATCTGTACAGCGAGGTCGGCTATGTAAGCCAACAGGCACTTGCCAAAGCCCTGACCGCGATAGGCGGGCTGCACGTAGAGATCTTCCAGATAGATCCCGGGACGACCGGTAAAGGTCGAGAAGTTATGGAAAAACAGGGCGTAGCCTACAGCTTTGTTTTGATACTCGGCAATAATGACTTTGGCAAAGGGAGTATCGCCAAACAGCGTTTCCTCCAGCATCTCGACCGAGGCGACCACTTCGTGGCTGAGTTTTTCGTAATCGGCCAGCTCCTTGATGAAGGCGAGAATGAGGCCGCAGTCGTTCTTTTCAGCCTGACGAATGACGAATTCGGGCAATGATGTGGTGATAATCATGGGAGATTTACTGGTTTACTGGAAATTAAGTGCAAAGCAGGGGGGCAGGCCGACTATTCGAGGAATTGACTGACTGCTATAATACGCGCCTTTTTTCGGGTGTCTTTCGGTTGTCTTTCGGGAGTCGCATGGCAAGTATCCCGGAGCCAATCGGGTTGATCCAGATCCGCAACGAATGCGCGAGCCAAGTAAACAAGGAAACATGATGTCAGAGAAAAAATCCACCATTATTTATACCGAGACCGACGAAGCCCCAGCGTTGGCCACCTATTCACTGCTGCCGATTATTCAGGCCTTTGGTAATGCATCTGATATTGCAGTTGAAATCCGGGATATTTCTTTGTCCGGGCGTATCATCGCCAACTTTCCAGATTACCTGACGCCAGAGCAGCAACAGTCAGATGCGCTGGCTGAACTGGGTGAGATGACTCAGGACCCGATGGCCAATATCATCAAGTTGCCCAATATTTCGGCCTCGATCCCGCAAATGAAGGCAGCTATCAAGGAATTGCAGCACAAGGGCTACAACCTGCCCAACTACCCGGAAGAGCCTGCCAACGACAAGGAGCGCGAAGCCAAGGCGCGCTACGACCGCATCAAGGGCAGCGCTGTGAATCCGGTATTGCGCGAAGGTAATTCTGACCGCCGTGCCCCGGCTTCGGTTAAATCCTACGTGCGCAAGAACCCTCATTCCATGGGTGCCTGGTCGCCTGACAGCAAGAGCCACGTCGCCAGCATGAGCGCCGGTGATTTCTTCGGCAGCGAGCAATCGACTACTGTTCCAGCGGCCACCTCGGTCTCCATTCAGCTTCTGGATGCCGCCGGCAATACTACTGTGCTGAAGCAGGACATTCCTCTGCAGGCCGGTGAGGTGATCGATGCGTCCTGCATGAGCAAGCATGCCTTGCGCAGCTTTTTGGCCACAGAGATCGATGATGCCAAAAACAAGGGCGTACTAATGTCCTTGCATCTGAAGGCCACCATGATGAAGGTTTCAGACCCGATCATCTTCGGCCACGCCGTTACCGTGTTCTACGAAGAGGTGTTCAACAAGTACGGCGGCCTGTTCAAGGATCTGGGCGTTGATCCCAACAATGGTATTGGCGACGTCTACAGTCGTATCGGCGACTTGCCGAAAGACGAGCGTGAAGCGATTGAAGCAGACATCAAGGCCTGTTACCGCACGCGTCCGGAAATGGCTATGGTCGATTCCGATCGTGGTATTACCAACCTGCACGTGCCCAGTGATGTGATTATCGATGCTTCCATGCCGGCAGCGTTGCGTTCCTCGGGCAAGATGTGGGGCCCTGACGGCTCTCTGCACGATATGAAGGCCATTATTCCTGACCGTTGCTATGCCGGTGTTTATCAGGAAGTCATCGACTTCTGCAAGAAGCATGGTGCACTGGATCCGACGACAATGGGCACCGTGCCTAACGTTGGTTTGATGGCGCAGAAAGCAGAAGAATACGGTTCTCATGACAAGACCTTCGAGATTCCGGCGGCGGGCAAAATGCAAGTTGTCGACAAAGACGGTGCTGTCTTGCTGGAACATTCGGTTGAACAAGGCGATATCTGGCGTATGTGCCAGGTGAAGGATGCGCCAATTCAGGATTGGGTAAAGCTGGCAGTGAGTCGTGCCCGTCTCTCCAATACGCCAGCCGTTTTCTGGTTGAACGAAGAGCGTGCCCATGACCGCGAACTGATTACCAAGGTCAACAAGTACCTGCCTGATCACGACACCAGTGGCCTGGAGATTCATATTATGAATCCGAATGATGCCACGCGCTTCTCACTGGAGCGTATCAAGGACGGCAAGGACACTATTTCAGTAACCGGTAACGTCCTGCGCGACTACCTCACCGACCTGTTTCCGATTCTGGAGTTGGGTACCAGTGCGAAGATGCTCTCCATCGTGCCATTGATGAATGGCGGTGGCTTGTTCGAAACTGGCGCCGGTGGTTCTGCGCCGAAACACGTGCAGCAGTTTGAAAAAGAAAATCACCTGCGTTGGGATTCGCTGGGTGAGTTCCTGGCGCTGGCGGCTTCTTTTGAACACTTGTCCAATGTCACCGGTAACAAGCGCGCGAAGATTCTGGCTGACACGCTGGACAAAGCCACCGCAGATTTCCTGGACAATAACAAATCGCCATCACGCAAGGTGGGTGAGCTGGACAACCGCGGCAGCCATTTCTATCTGGCGATGTATTGGGCGCAGGCACTTGCGACACAAACCGATGACAGCGATTTACAGGCCAGGTTTACAGATGTGGCAAAGGCTCTGGCGGACAATGAAGAAACGATTGTTGGCGAGCTGAATTCTGCACAGGGAGTTGCCATGGACATCGGCGGTTATTATCGTCCGGATGCGGCCAAGGCATCGGCTGCCATGCGCCCCAGTGCAACGTTCAATGAGATACTGGCTAAAGTCTGATCGACTAACAGCCCGACCGGGTTAATCCCGGGCACAAAAAAAGCCCGTCTTTGCAGACGGGCTTTTTTGTTTGCGGCTTGTAGCTTTTGTCTCCGGTGTTACTTCACAGGACGCACATAGCGCTTGATTCCGCCTACAGGGCCTACTTCGGCACCGAAGATGTTGCCGTTCTTGTCAGCAACTACACCCTCAGCAGTACAGGTGCCGCGGCAGTCAGGCTGTGGATCCGGAATGAAGAATTCCACTTCACCGGTAATAGCGCTACCGATACGAATACCGCGCAGCCAGTCGCCGTGGTCCGGGTTTACAGAACCGGACTCGGAGTCGGCGGCATAGAGGACGTCGTGATCATCGATGAACACGCCGCTGTTACGGCTGAACTGATACCAGATGTCCAGCAGATTGCCTTCCTGGTCAAATATCTGGATGCGGTCGTTGCCGCGGTCGGCAATGAACAAACGGCCTTTGGAGTCCATGGCCAGACCGTGTGGTTGACGGAATTGACCCGGGCCATCGCCCCACTCGCCGAATGAGAACAGGTGATTACCGTCAGCATCGAACTTGTGCATGCGGTTCGGTGTACCTTCGGCGCTGGAGTGACCTTCACCCACGAAGATAGAACCGTCCGGTGCTACCAACACATCGTTAGGCGTGTAGAAGTATTCTTCGTCACGACCACCACCTTTGCGGCCCAGCGACATCAGATGCACGCCAGTTGGGCTGAATTTGTGAACCTGGTGGCCGTAGGCTTCGCCTTCATAACCATTCATCTGATCGGTACCACGGGCATCGGCAATCCAGACATTGCCTTCGTGGTCTACTTCAATACCGTGTGGCCAGGTGATGTAGCCGGCACCAAAGCTGCGGATCAGGTTGCCGTCTTTATCAAACAGCATAATCGGATTGACGTCAGGGTTTTGAATACAGGCATTGGCATTGCCGCCGCAACGCTCGGCTACCCAAATGCTCTCGCCGTCCGGATGAATTTCAACCGTACTGGAAGAACCCCATTCGCGACCAGCTGGCAATTTGAAGAAACCGGCCTGGGTAATATAAGGATTGGGAAGATCGTTGACTGGAGGCATGTCAGCTTGCGCGAACGCCAGAGCAGGCGTTACCAGAAGCGCGAGGCAGGCTGACTTTATGGTGTTATTGTTGGTCATGTCTCAACTCTCGTTACTGAAAAAAGGCCCCCAAGGATAAACTAGGGGTGCAGTCAATTCAATTGCGGGAGGGGCGGAGTACCGGGGGCTGTGACAGATTGTAAAGAATCAGTCAGGCAGCACGGAGAAGCACCCTTGTG
>CAZQFA010000007.1:68050-78234 GCA_964592245.1 uncultured Pseudohongiella sp.
GTTAGTCGCGCCGCGACACGATAATGCCGAACTGATTGATCTGCACCAGCACGTTCTCGTAGTCAGTGATGTCAATCGGCGCGCGATCCGAGGAATCATGTTGTGCCAGTACGAACACTTTAACTGCTTCGCCTTTGCGATCTGGCAGACTCATCATTTCTGAATCGAAACCTTGCGGAATGAAAACACTGACAACCTGGGCGGCATCGCCGGCATCATCGAGAAATTGCTGTTTACCGGAGAACCAGCTGCTTTTGGTTTGTGGCATGTCGGCTAGCACTTCTTCATCGTAGACAAAGACCACGTCGACGCCACTGATCAGAATGGCGTTGTAATCCAGCAACGATTGCACAAAAACAGAATTAACTGCCAGAGCCGGCAGCGGTGCCAGTAGCAGGGCGCAGGCCAGAACAAGGCGACAGCGTTGCTGAACAAATTGACTCAGTGATCTCATCGGTTTTACTACTTTATTAAAGAGACAGTCGTAGTTTACACAACTGCTCAAGCTAAAAAAAACGCTGTGATACAGATGACACCAGCGGCGGTAGCCAGCAGTGCAGGTAGTTATCGGAGAGGGTTAGCTGTCATTGATGGCAAGGCAGACGGCGCCGCGGGTACAAAGCAACGTGTACTAATAATGTGTACAAGTAAAAAGGCCGGCCCGCTGTTATGCCGGGCCGGCCTGATTGTATTGCCTGCTCTGCTGCGGGCTTATTCTTCCAGTTGTACGGAGCCTGTTTCGGACTTGGGCGAGCCATCGCCATTGAAGCCCATGACTTCGTAGCGGCGCCAGCCAGCCAGAATGCCCAGCAGACCGTGGTTGCCTTCATGGCAGGCGTATTCGTAAACCGGGTCGCTGGAGCGACGCAGGGGCAATCGCGCTGACCAGGGCTCATCCCACGATAACGGGTCTTCGACGGTGAAGTCGTAACCCAGGGTGTTTTCGTCGATATAGCTGATGCGCTCGGTGACCTGGGCCTGATCGGACATGCCGCGCAGGTTGTAGTCGTGGTACCAGTTGCGGGTATGAATCACCAGCGTATCGCCTTCCCAATAGCCGATTGAGTCGCCTTCCCACTTCAATTGCTTGGTGTGGTGCTCGCTGTCGAGGCGGATTATGCGTGCCGAGTGCACCATCTCATTCAGGATCATCACATGATCGGCAGTCTGCACAATCTGCATATTGTTGTTGTAAGAACCGGGAATCATGGGCGGCCCGCCGACAAAACCGGTGATGCAGCGATCGACAGTGGTCCGCCCTTCGGGGCCGGCGCTTTCAAACACCATCTGGCTGTATTCAGCCCGGCGCGCGCGACCTGCCTCGTTATACGGGGGCATGCGGCCATTTGGCGGGTCATAGATCAGGGAAGTACGACGGCTTTCAATGGTTTCGCTGCCGCGTTCGTACCAGAATTCGTTGTAGGAGATCACTCCCGGCGGATAACCGGCGCCGCCCACTGAATCGATGATCAGGTCACGATTTTGGCGTTGGTTCTCATAGGCTTCCCATTCAGCCGCTTCTTCCGGCGTCAGCACCTCTTTATTGGCTAACTCCTCCGGGCGCTGCAAAGGCGTGATGGTGCGGAAGGTGTAAGTACCTTGCAGGTCAGGGTGGCCATGTTCTGTGCGGGGAATATCCTGCGCCATGGCGAGAGGAGAAATGAGCAAGCCTAGCAGTGCGGCAGGTAAGGCAGGCAGGGTTCGAGTAGTCATGAGAACCTCCAATTTTTCTTATCGGCATTAACGATTGGTCAATACTCTTTATAGGCTTGTGAAACTACGCCTCATCCCGGTCTTTTTCAAGGTAAACGTGCTGAACAGCTGCTCGGCGCGGTGCAGTCCACTGCCTGTCGCAGCGCCTATCGGGGTAAATTGAATTGGGCAGGGAGCTGGGCTATCCTTCCGAGCCTCGTGATCTGCCCGACTATGGCGTAAACACAGGATCTACCATGGCAGCGACAACGCAAAGCAATAAACGCAGTCAATCCGCTGGCGACAGCACCGCCAAGGGCGGTCTGATGCTGGGCCGTTATGCCGTTACCCTGAGCCTGACGGCAGCTTTGCTGCTGCTCTCTTTCATGCCACGGGTACAGGAAAATCCCACTCTCGCTGCGTCCTTTTACGGCACCATTGCAGCACTGCTGGTCTGGCAGGCCTATCAGCTGATTCTGGCCAATCGCCATGGCGTATTTTATGGCTTTCAGGTGCTCTTGCGGCCGCAGCACTATGTGCAGGCCATGGTGCAATCCAGTGTTTACCTGTACTGGGGCTTTTTCTGGCGCCCGGTGTACGAGCACGCGTGGCTCATTCTGGCGCAGATACTGTTTGCCTATACCTTTGACATGTTGCTGTCGTGGGCGCGGCGTCGAGACTACACGCTGGGCTTCGGCCCCGTACCGATTATCCTCAGTATCAACCTGTTCCTGTGGTTCCGGGATGACTGGTTCTACATGCAATTCCTGATGATCGCTTTGGGCTTTCTTGGCAAGGAATACGTGCGCTGGAACCGTGAAGGCCGCAATGTCCATATTTTCAATCCCTCGGCATTCGCCTTGGGGCTGTTTTCACTGGTATTGATACTCACCAATACCACCGAGTTGACCTGGGGACAGGAGATCGCTTCGACCCTGACGCTGGCACCCAATATCTACACCTTCCTGTTTCTGGCCGGTCTGGTGGTGATGTACTTCTTCTCAATCACACTGGTCGCAGGCATGGCCGCCATTACCCTGCTGGGATTCAGCGCGCTGTATTCCGCCAGCACCGGCGTGCCCTATTTCCTCGATTCGGAAATACCGGCGGCGGTGTTTCTCGGCTTGCACTTGCTCATCACCGATCCGTCGACTTCACCGCGTACGCCACTGGGTAAAGTGTTTTTCGGTGTGCTTTACGGGCTGGGTGTTTTCGCTCTGTACACGCTGCTGGGTGCCCTTGGCGCACCGACCTTCTACGACAAACTGCTTTGCGTCCCACTGCTGAATCTCAGTGTTATTGCCATCGACAAGACAGTGCGTTCCATTAACTCTGACGCACTCACCAACGTCTGGCGCCCGACCTGGTTTAGTGGCCGTGGCAATATTGCCCATATGGCTATCTGGATTGTGTTCTTTGCTGCCATGAGCTTGCTGGGCAAGATGGATGGCCGCCATGCCGGTGACAGTCTACCGTTCTGGGAAAACGCCTGTAGTGAGGGTCGACCCAATGCTTGTGAACGGCTGGTGCAGCTGGAGCGCACCTACTGCAATGACAATGCGGCCTGGGCTTGCAATGAACTGGGGGCCCACTACCGCGAGGCGCGGATTATCGATGCCGACCCGGATCTGGCGCTGGCGTTTTTCGCGCGCGCTTGCGAGCTGAAATTCCAGGCCGGTTGTGTGAATTTGCTCGATCAAGATGCCATTGCCCGAGCTGAACCGCGGGAACTTGATCTGCGTCTGCTGTTGCGACAAGGTGGTCGCAATCTGCTGGAAACACCACTTCCGGAATTGTATGACCGCGCCTGTGAGCATGACTGGGCATTTGCCTGTCAGCGTAACGGGAACCCTTCATGACGGACAAGTCGGCGCAGTCGGCAGAACAAGCCAGTCCTCAAGTTACTAAAGTGCCGGGTCGCACTTTAGGCTTCAGTATTATGGTGATCATGATTGCCTTCGTCGCTTACTGGATGAACTATCAGAGCCAGACGGGCATGACGGAGATGGTCGCCGATAGCAGTAGTGCTTCCTATCCGGGTTTTCGCAGCGATCTGGCTTATCTGCCAGATGACGCGATGCTGGGCTTCGTCGAAATTCCGGCAGGGGTGTTCACTATGGGCAGCAATCCCGCACTGGACCGGATGGCTTACGAAAATGAGCGCTGGTCAAATCTGCAACGACAGGGTGAAGTGCGATTGCCAACATTCTACATCGCCCGCTATGAAACAACGGTTGCGCAATTTCGTGCCTTTGTTCGCGACACTGGTGTCGGCATGGCAGCGATCAGCGACGTTGCTGACGGCACTTACCCCGTCGCCAGTGTCACCTGGCCTGAAGCAATTGCCTATGGCCGCTGGTTGCAAGATCGATTGCTGGCCAGTGAAGCCACGCCAGTTGCAATTCGCGAACTACTGGAAAACGGCGGCCGCGTCATCTTGCCAAGTGAGGCAGAGTGGGAAAAAGCGGCGCGCGGATCTGACGGCCGGGTATTTCCCTGGGGTGCCAGACCACGTTCGGATTTTGCCCATTTCGCCAGTGACGCGCCATTGCCGGTCGGCAGTAAAGAGTGCCCTGACTGCGCCCACGGGCTGGCCGACATGGCTGGTAATGTGTGGGAACTGACCCGTAGTCCGTTACAGGACTATCCCTATGATCCTTCGGATGATCTGCAAGTTGGCACAGCTGATCCGCTCTACGTGATGCGTGGCGGCTCCTATGCCGATGCGGTCAACAATGTGCGCACAGCAGTCCGCGGCGCAGCAGACCCCGGCGTGCGTAACGCGACAATCGGCTTTCGTCTGGTCATTACACCGCAATAAATGTCGTCAGGATTGCGACAAACCGCTAGTTAACTGACTGATCGAAGAGTCTGGATTCGGCGAGTAGGCGAATCAGGGCAATGGCATCGCGGTCCACTTGTACATACGCTGACTTCAGATGCTCTGCTACATCTACCGCCTCAGTCGTCACTTCGAGTTCCCGACGGTAACTAAAGCGAACAAACAAATACCCTTCCTGCGGCTCTTCTATTTGTGCCGTACTCTCGGCGTGTGGCTGATCCAGCTCTGTCAGGGTGCAAGTACGAATCATTTGCTCCGGGTGCAGCGTGACTTTCTCCACAAACTTGCTCTCACCGGCGGCGATCATGCGCAGGAACTGATTATTCTCGATGGTTTGAGATTCGCATTCCAGGCCGTGGTTAAACTTTTCAGGATTACGCGCGCGTAGCAGTAAACCACGCCACAATTGCTGCCTGGTGAGAGGTGTGATTGCGCTATTGCTCAGGTCATTGACCTGCACAATGTGTTCGAATTCCAGCACGGCTCGGTCCGTTGCGGTGTTTACTGTTTGGTTAAGTTGATACTTGCGGCGGGGGTTTTATCGCAGTGTAACCAGACCGGCACCCGGTTAACAAGAGAGAACAAACCGCGATGGCCCGCAACCGCAGAGGGTAACCTGCATAACGCTGCGACCAGTAACTGTCTGCCATGCGACATTTACCTGACTTCTGGTTTAAGCTATAGCCATGAAATTCAAACTTATCCTGTTAGTCCTGTTAGGGCTGTTGCTTGGTGGCGGTAGCTACTGGTTATTCGCTTTGCCCGATGTTGGCACTCATGAAATTCCGCGCACCGCGGCAACAATCGAACGCGGCGCCTATTTGGTGACTGCCGGTGGCTGCTTTTCCTGTCACCAGGGCCAAAGCGAGGACACGGAGGAGACGTTGGCTGGCGGACTCGCCCTGACTACAGAGTTCGGTACTTTCTACGCGCCAAATATTACTCCTGACATGGAAACAGGTATTGGCGGCTGGAGTGGCAACGATTTTCTGCTGGCCCTCAAACACGGCCGTACGCCGAATGGCAGTTTTTATTTTCCTGCCTTCCCCTATCGCGCCTACAGTGGATTGACTGATCGCGACGTTCTGGCCATGGCCGCTTATCTGCAGTCACTGGAACCGGTGAGCAATGCAGTCCCGGCGCACGAAACACCTGCCTGGCTGGGACGTTGGACTATTGCTGGCTGGAACAGACTGGCAGACATGCGGCAACCGGAATTGAACGATTTCGATGACGAACAGCTGGCGCGCGGCGCCTATCTGGCCCGTAACCTGGGTCACTGTGGAGAGTGCCATACGCCGCGTGATGAGCTGGGCATTCCCGATCTCACTCGAGAGTTCGCTGGCGCCACACTGGGAGAGGACAATATTGAAGCAATCGACGCCGAAGCGCTGGCAGAATGGTCGACCGAAGCCTTTGATCTGTTCCTGCTGCTGGGATTAAAGCCGGATGATGACTTTGTCGGTGGCGAGATGAGTGATGTGATCGAACACAATACCAGCTTGCTGACAGACGCCGACCGTCTGGCCCTGGCAACGTTCTTCACCCGCCATAACATGACCGAATAAAATATTGTTGTCGGCAACATCGCCTGACAGCCGTGCATAAAAAAAGCAGCCAGTAGGCTGCTTTTTTATTTGGCGATAGCGCTCTGCTGTTAATCGTCGACGCGATATTCATCATGGCAATTACCGCAAGTGCTGCCGAATGCCTGGAAGGCACGTAAGGCATTGGATCTCTCACCTGTGGCCGCAGCGTCGGCGAAGGCATTGGCGTTGTCGATCAATGCTTGTGCCTTGGCAGCGATATCATCCTGATTGTCCCAGATAGAATCCAGAGCAGTAGTCTCAATGCTGTCGAACTCGCTGGTATCAACTGACAGGACCTCGGGAATCATGGTGGCCATGACGGCGATGCGACGCGCGTTGCGCTCGGCTACTGCGGCGTCAAACTCTGCACCCCGGGCCATGGCAGCAACCGGGCCCAGATTGTAACGCAGCATTTTGAAGAGGGATTTGCGGGTATCTACGGCGGCGGCAGCGCGCTCTTCCGGGGTCATGTCCTGAGCTGTGGCAGTAAACAATGTGCCTG
Organism: uncultured Pseudohongiella sp.; assembly: GCA_964592245.1. Taxonomy (GTDB): domain Bacteria; phylum Pseudomonadota; class Gammaproteobacteria; order Pseudomonadales; family Pseudohongiellaceae; genus UBA9145. Next base: position 74,676 of record CAZQFA010000007.1, read on the forward strand.
AAGCTGCGACGAGCAGGGTGCAAAGCATTACTACGATCTTCTTCATGAATTCTTCTCCGTGTCCTCGAATGAGATATCAGGTAAATCAACTGACCTTACTAATCGAATTAGTCTGAACAATTCTGAACAAAAACATCAGCAGATTGTGACCCGACCAGTCAGTGCCTGACTATAGTACAACTGTTTGCCTGATGTCACCGCGCTGTTGTCATGCCCTGTCGTATGGGCCACTCGTCCGGTAGCAAGCTGATGACAAAGCCAGGACTACGGCCAGTCAAACTGTCGAGCCTTAGCAGACTTATAGGGTCTGACAAACCTCTAGCTGGCGACTTCTTTCCAGACAAACAGACGGGTCGCGAGTACAAAGCCGATCACGAACCACACCACAATCCCCAGTAAATCGGGCGCGATGGCCAATAGCGAGGCACCTTCGTTGGCGATGTCACGCATCCCGGTGGCGACGAAGCTCAGCGGTAAAATGCGGGCAACAGGCTGGATTAACTCGGGCATGGACTCAATGGGATAGAAGACGCCAGAGAGGAAGATCTGCGGGAAGATAATGATATTACCTACCGCCATGACCGCCTGCTGGGTCTTGGCCAGACTGCCAAGACAGAAGCCCAGATTCAGGAAGGTAAAAGTGCCAAGAATCACAACAAAGAAGAAGGCTGCAAAACTGCCAATTATGCGGACATCCAGCACAAACACGGCAAAGGCAATCAATATACTCAACTGCAGTAACACGATTGACGTGCGCGCCAGCACGATGGCGGCGATGAAATCTTTCGGCTGAATAGGGGTTACGAACAGGCGCTTGAGAATTCCCTTGCGTCGATACTCAACGATATTGAAACCGCTGCCGGCGATGCTGAGTTGCATCAGTGTGAAAGCCATCAGGCCGGGCAACAGGAAATCGATATAGCGCTGGGAGCGCGCCTGTACATCCTCAATCGCCAGCGTAAACATTGGCTCGATATCGCGGAACTCGCGTTCGATCGCCAGCAGTTTCTGCTCCAATAGTGGAATGATCAATCCTAATTGCTGCACCTGCGCCGCGTCTACCAGTACCCGCAATGGTGTGCCTGACTCATCCTCCACAGCTACTCCAAACTGTGCAGGTAGCACCAGCACCATGGTCTGCTCGCCCGCTTGTAACTCGTCGCCGAGGCGTTGTTCAAGCCCTACCGTGACATTGAACACAGGATCATCAATGAGTTGTTGTACAAAGGATTCGGCGACGGCATCGGTGGCGTTATTGACGACGCCGATATTGATCGGATCCTGTTCGCCGTTGTTGATAAAACCGAATACCGTCATGAAGATAATCGGGAAAAACAGGCTGAAGAAGATCGACTGCCTGTCACGCAAGAAAATCTTCAGGAAGACGCGGGCGAGATGTCGTTGCAGTTTCGTCAGCATGCCCTCTACTCGCGTAACTCGTGACCGGTCAAGACCAGAAACACATCTTCCAGATTGCCGTGCAATGGTGCTGCGGGTGGCTCTGGTGCATGTGTCAATATCAGTTCTTGCGGCGTGCCTTCGGCGATGATTTCGCCGTGATCCATGATGGCCAGACGTTGGCAAAGATGTTCGGCTTCTTCCATGTTGTGTGTGGTCAGCACAATTGTCATACCGGAGGCGTTGAGCTGCCTGACCAACTCCCACAGGTTGCGCTTGGCTTGTGGGTCAAGGCCGGTGGTCGGTTCGTCCAGAAACAGTACTTTGGGCTGGTTCACCAGGGCACAGGCAATAGAGAAACGTTGCTTCTGCCCGCCCGAAAGGTTCGCTGGCTTGGCTTTTGCCTTGTCGCGCAGGTTGACCTTGTCCAGTAACTCATCGGTATCCACTTCGCGGTCATAGAGCGCGGCGAACAACACCAGCAATTCCTGTAACGACAGATTGTCGAAATACTCATTGGCTTGCAGTTGCACGCCAATGATTTTCTTTACCTGAAACGGTGAGGTACCGACATCGATGCCGTCGATGATGGCCTGACCACTGTCGATGTCATTGAGCCCTTCCAGCATCTCCAGTGTGGTCGTCTTGCCAGCGCCATTGGGCCCGAGAATGCCGAAGATCTCTCCGGCGTCGATACGCATGGAGACATTGTTGACGGCGAGGAAGGTTTCCTTCTTGTTGTCTGGCAGTGGATAGCGTTTACAGAGCTTGTCGATGAATATGATAGGCGCAGTCACGCAGACAATCCTGTGGTGCTGGCCGGATTCCATTTGCTGGGAGTCGCAATCAGTTCCGGCACTTGGGCTCTAGAAAGTGGCTACATCATACGCGAAAGGAGGGATATTAACAGCGTCATCATGGGCTCGATGACACTGCCACTGTGGCGCCATATTGCGTGGCGCCATACTGCCTAATACCGGTAGTCGTAATACGAGGTGCGGCGTGGCTTGATGGGTGCCAGAAAGAAATAGAAGACCCAGGCGAACCAGGACAGGCAGATCATGGCCAGCAGCCAGGCGATCTTCTCAAAGCCTGTGGTTTTGTCGGAGGTGGCGATAATCCAGAAAGGCGCCAGCCAGAGCGCAAACACGGCGATGGCTGTAACCAGTCCGAAACTGAACGTCAGCAAGGGTACCAGCGCCAAACATCCCAGAATGACCAGAAATATCGTCAACAAACTGCCCAGTGTTTTCATTGTCTTTCTCCGCTCAATGCCTCGCCCTGCAATTGCTGGCGAAAACAATCAATCTTCCAGAATGATACTGCGAAGAGCGTGCCAATATATAACTTGTTGTATATCAGATAGTTATGAGGCAGAAGGTGCTAAGTCATGGCAGTATGAACGACAAAATAGCGAATTTCGCCAGTTGGGTGCGACTACCTGCTGTGACTCGCCAGCAGCGGCGGGTGTAAGGTCAGGCGATTTGGTCCGGCATGAAAAAGGGCGAACAGAGTGTCCTCCATTCGCCCTTTTTGTGTTGCTGAGCCGGCTCTCACCAGCTCATTTTGCTGTCAGCTTATGACGTGGTTTCTTCCTCAGAAGAATCGTCTTCGCTGCTGTCTTCTTCATCATCAGAGAAGCCGTCACCATCGCTGTCGTCATCAACTTCACCATCACCATCTTCGTCGAAATCGACAGCTTCATCGGCTACGGTGAGGCCAACGACATCGATCAGACCCAGAAGACCGTTATACCAGTCATTGATGACCAGCGGATCGCCACCTGGATTAGTCAGGATCAGGCCCAGTTGATAAGTGCCTGCTGGCAGAGTGCTGACATCAACGGCGTCAATGGCAAACAGTTGACGGGTCTCAGCGCTGGCTTCAGAACTGACTGGCAGCACTACGGCGTCAGTCAGCTCGTCATCAGTACCGGCAGTATCGTCGGTTGAGTCGTCGGTTGAATCATCAGTTGAGTCATCGGTTGAATCATCAGTTGAGTCGTCGGTTGAATCATCGGTTGAGTCATCAGTTGAGTCATCGGTTGAATCATCAGTTGAGTCGTCGGTTGAATCATCGGTTGAATCATCGGTTGAGTCATCAGTACTGTCATCCGTGCTGTCATCAGCAGGTTCATCCTCAGTGACTGTGGGGGCGAAAA
>CAZQFA010000007.1:78334-88728 GCA_964592245.1 uncultured Pseudohongiella sp.
CTGTCATCCGTGCTGTCATCAGCAGGTTCATCCTCAGTGACTGTGGGGGCGAAAACTACTACATAGGCGTCTGCTTCGCCCTCGGCGATTAAATCAGCACCGCGCGGGAAGTGAATACTGATGGCCAGCGGATCACCGGTATAGAAAATACTCTTCTCGGTGACAATTCGGCCTTTGATACCGTCAGAGGCATTGCCGACGCCAATGTTCTTGTTCTTGCCATTGCCGTTGCCCATTCCATTGCCGTTACCGTTGCCATTTCCGTTGCTGTTGCCCTGAGCGGCTGCCAGCTGAGCGGATACCAGAAAAACGGCACTCACTGCGATTGAAATTAGAGTGGTTAATTTCTTCATCTTAACTGTCTCTCCTTCGTCTAAAGACGTCCATTACATTTACTGGAAAGCGCTTCCTTGATCATGAGTGCAAAAATAAACATGAATATCCCCTATCCATGTCGGTTCGCTTACCACGCAGGCCATGATGAAAAATTAACCAGATTGCGTAAATGACACAGTTCACACTCCCAAAAATTGGTAAAAATTGCTGTCCCACAATTGTGATGTCAGCAAAAACCGGGCAGTGACGCAGCTTACAGGTGCCATCCTTTCTCATTGGTGGGAAACAACAGCTGAGTATTTCTGTGGCTCGTCCTCGCCCGGTATTTGGCAATCAGGCTTCTTTGCAGCAGTGATGAAAGGCCGATTGGATGCGGGCAATGAGTTGACAAGCGCCAGACTTGGGAATTGAATTGAACAGAAGTGGCCATGCGACGCAGGCAACTGCAAGCAGCTATCTAATAGCTACCCAGTAACTGTATGGATAGCTACTTAAATAACTGAACCTGCGCCGCCAGAGTCGCCAAACCGGGTGGCCATAAACGATCAGGTAACTGCAATTTTTTCGGAGTAAGACCGTGCGCAAAGTGTCCGAAGCAATGGGGTGGGTTGGCATACTGTTGAGTCTGTCTGCTGCGGTTTCCGGGCAACAGGGCGCGGCTGCAACAGCCGCTGGCAGCGTGCCGGAATCCGGGCAACTGGAACAGTCGGTCAGGCAATATCAGGATCTCATTTCACAACATGGTGGCGTCTACGACCGGCGCGCAATTGAATTACATACAGCGCTGGCTGACGCCTTGCTCCAACTGGGCCGGTTTGATGAGGCCAGCAGCATGTATTTCGAGGCGCTACAGGGTATTCGCATCAGTGACGGTCTGTATGCAGCCGAGCAACTGGAAATTCTGGACAGCTATACAATCAGTGCGCTGGCACAGGAAGATTGGGCCCAGGTCGATCGCAATTTCTATCTGGCGCTGGACATTGCCGGCCAGTCAGTTGCCGCAGACAGCCCGGAATTCGAATCCCTGGTACGACGCTTTACCAACTGGAAAATCGAAGCCCACCGCAACAATCTCGATGTGGAAAGCGATCCCCGGTCCATCGAAGACACTGTCGAGTACTACGAAATTCTCATCGACACATTGCCTGATGACAATACCGACAAACTCATCACTTACATGACCGAAAAGGGACTGGCACATTATCATGCGGCGATGGCGATCTCGGCGTTGCCCTTCGATGAATTTGAGGGCCAGGGCGTTGAGGTGATCAACACACGCTCCTGTTTCACAATCAGAGACAACTCGGGACAACCTACCCGGGTCTGTGAAAACAATGCGACTCCCAACCCTGACTACTTTGAAAGCCGCCAACGTGCCAAGCACACACTCTTGCAGGGCCATGTCACGGCGATTCGCCGCAGCTTTATCGAACTGATTAGCCAACTTGAGCAGGATGAGAATACCGACCCGGTGACGCTGGCTACGGCGGTGCTGGCGTTGGGAGACATGAACTTTCTATTGCAGGACAATCTGCGCGCGAAGACGCAATATGCTCGCGCCCACGAAATTCTTGTAGCCGCCAATGTCCCGCCAGCCGTTCAAGAACAGCTAATGGGTCAGCCACGGGAAATCAGTCGCGGAGCGATGTCTGAGTTGGGTCTGAAACCGGTAGCACCCGAACAAGTGCCCGGAGGGCTTGTCTCATTTGAGGTCACCGCTGACGGCAAAATACGCAATCTTGGTATCACCGGTAGCGGCACAGATTTGAGCAAGGAGAATCAGGCTCTTATTACTGAACGACTACGGCAATCTGTGTTTCGACCCAGACTGGAAGCGGGTGTGCCAGTTGATGCGCGTGTCGAGCAGTTGCCAGCAGCACTGCTGTAGATGCCAGGCTGGCGCAGTTCAAGGCGCCTGATGAAACGGCGCGGCGGCGCCACCGGGCAGCCAGATAGTCAGCACAACGGCCGGCTCAGCGCTTTCCACTGAATGAATGATGGTGTCTCCGGGTCGACAAATACCGATCTGGCCGGGTTCCAGTATGCCGGGTTCGCCATTGACGTTGTGGCCGAAGCGGCCACTCAGGACGTAAAAGATTTCAATGGCATCATGGGTATGGGGCTGACCGACATAGTCCGGTGACAGTGTCAGCTCGGCAATCCGTGTCTCCTCGCCACCCAGATTCTCGGCGTCGACAAGAATCCTGTAGGCCAACGTACCCAGGTCGGCAGCGCGTAACTCGGCTTCAGTTAACGCTTGATACTCAACGGTCTGGGCAGCTGCGACACCGGTGACGATAATGCTGGCAACAGCCAACAGAGTAGCGAACAAGGGTTTCATCGGTTGGCGCCTCTTTGATGGTTTTCATTGTAGTTCACGCCGAGCTAACTGTTGGTATGCCCTAACGCTGGCCAGTGTAGCCTGGACCGTAGAGAATCTTGCCGGGACGGTTGCCGGTATGTACACCATCACGAACCACGACCTGTCCATTCACCAACACATGATGCATGCCTTCAGCATACTGATGCGGGTCTTCAAAGGTGGCGCGATCGATAATGGTGTCGGCATCAAAGATGGCGATGTCGGCAAAATAGCCCGGAGCAATTAGCCCGCGATCATGGATGCCAAGACGCACTGCAGTTTGCGAACTCATCTTGCGCACCGCCTGCTCCAGAGTGAGTATGCCGCGCTCCCTGACATAATGTCCGAGGACGCGGGCAAAGGTGCCGTATTGTCGCGGATGCGGCGCGCCTTCACCGAAAATGCCGATGGGACCATCGGAGCCGATCGCCGTCGCCGGGTGTTGCATGATGCGATCCACATCTTCCGGACCGATGGCGTGATAGACCGCAGTAGCACCACCGCCGCGAACAATATCAAAGACGATCTCTGCGGCATTCTCCGGCGTCACTTCCATGCCGGCTTCGGCCGTCAGCTCGGCGAGGTTTTTGCCGGCCATTTCCGGTGCCCAGGAATTTCTGGAAATAAATACATTACGCGGATGGCCGCCGCCGCGATCGTAGAGAATTTTCTCGACGACTTCATTCTTGATCGTGCCGCGAGTTTCCTGGCTGTCGATGCGCGCCAGCATCTGCTCGGTACCGCCTTCTTGTGCCCATTGCGGAATCAGCGCGGTGATCCCGGTTTGTGATGCGGTATAGGGGTACTGGTCGATAGTAATGTCGATGCCGCGGCTGCGGGCTTCATCCACCAGTCGCAAACTTTCGACAGAGGCGCCAAAGTTTTCCACGCCGATGACCTTGTGGTGGGTCATCTGCACCGGGATCCCTGCTTCTTCGCCAATACGTATGGTTTCCCGCACCGAGTCGAGTAACTGATAAGCCTCCTCGCGCATGTGCGAGATATAGATGCCATCGTAGGCGGCTGCTTCACGGGATAATTCGATGACCTCTTCGGTAGAAGTGAAACTGCCGGGTACATAGAACAGGCCGGTGGAGATGCCAAGTGCGCCCTCCTCCATGGCTTGCCGCACCATGGCTTTCATCTGCTCCATCTCGGCGGCACTCGGCTCGCGATCTTCCTCACCAATGACACGTGAACGGATGGTGCCCTGGCCGACAAACACGCTCCAGTTGGGACTGATGCCCAGTTCGGCAATCTCGGCGTAGTGCTCGGCGATTGGATAGGGTGAGCTGCCGTCATTGCCTTCAGTGAGTGTGGTCACACCCTGCAGCAATGCACTCTCGGCATTGGGCACATCGAAGATGCCGCGCAGGGCATGGGTATGGGGATCGATAAATCCCGGTGCAACAATCAAGCCGCTGGCATCGATGCGAGTGGTTGCGTTGGCAGTAGAGAGATCGCCAATGGCAACTATCTGTTCACCTATAATGGCGACGTCAGCCTCGTACCAGGGATTGCCACTGCCGTCGACGATCTGTCCGCCAGTGATCAGGATGTCATAGTTTGACTGGGCACTGACAGTACTGGCGCCGAGAGCGCTGAGGCTGGCTCCCAGCAGAATGAACAGTCTGATGATTACTACTTTGCTTGTCATGATGTTTTCCTGCCGGGAGTTAAATGCCTGGGCCTGTGCCCTACCAGATCCGAATACGCTCTTCCGGAGGCAGATAAAGATCGTCTTCCGGAGTGACGTCAAACGCCTCGTACCATTCATCGAAATTACGCACGACACCATTAACCCTGAATTCGGAAGGTGAATGGGGGTCAGTTGTCAGTCTTTGAATGAGGTTATCCTCACGATACTTGCGCTGCCAGACTTGTGCCCAGGCCAGAAAGAATCGCTGATCGCCAGTATAACCATCGATAACCGGTGCTTCCTCACCATCCAATGCCAATTGATAGGCGCGATAGGCCAGTGACAGTCCACCCACATCGCCGATGTTTTCACCGAGTGTAAACTCACCATCGATAAAATAGCCGGGCACTGGCTCGAACTGATTGTACTGCTCAGCCAGTGCGGTGGTGAGCTGCTCGAAGTTGGCCCGATCCTCGTCACTCCACCAGTTACGCTGGACGCCGGCAAAATCCGACTTCGATCCCTGGTCGTCAAAGCCATGACCCATCTCGTGGCCGATTACAGCACCGATACCCCCGTAGTTGACCGCCATGTCTGCCGCCGGGTCGAAGAACGGTGGTTGCAGAATGCCTGCCGGGAATACGATCTCGTTGAAGGAGGAGTTGTAATAGGCATTCACCGTTTGCGGTGTCATGCCCCACTCTTCCCGATTGGTCGATTCGCCGAGTCGGCTGATTTCGTCTTCATAGTTGAACTGACGAATATTCTCGGCGTTGGCGAACAGGTCATCACGAGTGATTTCAATGTCCGACAAATCTTTCCACTCATCCGGGTAGGCAATCTTCGGTCGGAATGCCTCCAGCTTCATGTGCGCTTCCTCTTTGGTGTCTTCGCCCATCCAGTCGATCTCTTCGATGCTTTGCGCCAGAGCCGTGCGCAGATTCTCTACCAGTACTTCCATCTGTTGTTTGGCAGACTCCGGGAAGTGACGCTGCACATAGATCTGGCCGACCGCTTCACCGAGGCTGTTGAGGCCGCCCACTCGGGTAACACCGCGCTCCCAGCGCTGACGTTGTTCGGGTACGCCGTTGAGGACGGTGGAGTAAAAGTGGAACGCTTCCTGATCAATCGCTTCTGACAACACGCTGGAGCTGTCAACGATGTAGCGGTAGGTCATCAGGCTGCGCCAGTCTGCCACGGGCACTGAATTGACCAGATCGATTACCGGCGCCATGACGCTGGGGTACAGCACGTTGAGGTCCGCAAGCTCTGTAATGCCAGCAGCGGCGAAAAAACTGTCCCAGTCAAAACCGGGATACTCTGCCTTGAAATCGGCATAGCTCATCGGATTGTAGGTGAGATCACGATTGCGACGCTGTGATCTTGGCCAGGTGAACTCGGCAATGCGAGTTTCCAATGCCAGGATGGTTTCAGCCTTGGCGGCGCTGTCCGGAATCTCGGCAAAATCCAGAATGCGTTCGATATGCGCGATGTACTCCTCACGCACTTCCTGATAATCGGCATTGTCCACCAGGTAGTAGTCGCGATCCGGCAGGCCCAGCCCGGTACCCGCTACCAGAGACAGCTGATGCTGATCGGGGTCACTGCGGTCGGCGGTCACATAGAAGCCAAAAGGACTGGCCGTGTTATCGATCTGGGCGCGACCAAAGCCGGTAACCAGTTCTTCGCGGGTATCAATTTCGGCCAGCGCTGCCAGACCCGGTTGCAGTGGTTCGATACCGCGTTCGTTCAGCGTCTCGGTATCCATATAGCTGAGGAAATAATCGCTGATTTTTTGCTCGATACTGCCTGCCGTCGGCTCCATGCTGCTCAGGTCTTCGATAATTGTCCGCACACGTTCATCGGAACGATCACTGAGTGCGGTGAAACTGCCGTAGTTACTGCGGTCGGCTGGCAACTCGAACTCATCGAGCCAGACGCCGTTGGCATAGCGAAAAAAATCATCGCCCGGATCAACACTGGCATCCTGATAACTCAGGTCGACGCCGAAACTGCCCAGCTCCGGCGTTGCTGATTCTGCGGAGCTGTTGCTGGCAGTGCTGGCTTCCTGTGCGGGTGGAGTGACGGGCGTCGCTGCCTGTTGGGCATTGTCTTCGCCACTGCAGTTGAGCAGAGCTGCACACAGCGGTGCCAGGGCAAATTTCTTGATTGTCGACATGGAAAACCTCGGGAATTTAGAGAGTAGTTCGCGGCTGATTATCCCCGCGAACTGAAAGGCTGTAATGACTCGCCCGGCGATACAGCATGGCTGTTGTAACACGGGCAGCTTATTGCCCCGAGTATACCCGAATTCAGCAAGCGACCAAGTCGGGACCGGGTCCAGAAAACGTCCGTTCCAGTGCTGTGGCCGGATTATCCAAGTGAGATTCGGGCTCACAGAGCGCGGCGTAATTGCTCGCGATGAAATGTGGAGGTGTCCTGAATGTCGCGAGTGTATCGACATACACGCCGTGGGATATTGCTGCCCACAGGAGTCTCGGTGCGACAGGTGATCTGCTCTTCTTCCGGCACATTGGCATTGTATTGTTCCACCTCGGCCTCGGTGGGCAGGCGTGTCGGTGTGTAATCGGGATCTGCGGTGGCACAGGCGGCCAGCAACAGAGCTAATGCCATGGCCGGGAAGGCTGGTACTGACATGAGTAGATGAACAGGCGGCTTCATTGCTGCAGTAGCGGTAGCAGACTGACCTGTGGCGGGAACAGATACCGGAGTTCTATATTCTCCGACGAAGCAGGCAGCCCGGCTACCAGACGCGGGCGAAACTGCAGTAATGAGATATAGACCCGCGCCTGCTCGCGTGTCAGGGCATTGTCAGGCGTAGTGCTGAGAATTTGCAGATTGTCCAGATTCAGGTCCGCCTCCTTGGCGGTGAATTCAGTCACACTGCCATTGGCTGAGGGCATCAGGTCAAAAGTGGCGATGGCCATTTGTGCATTGGCAGACTCGACGAACTCATCGCGTGGCACGGCGGGTCTGGCGGCAGTGGGATACATGGGTGACCAGGCAAAAAATTGTAGCGGCTGGCTGGCGTCTTCTGGCACGGCTTGTGGCCACTGCATGTGCAAGTGTGGTGCCGGCAAGGAAACGGGCCGGCTGAAAAAGCGATCGATCTCGGCAGCGCTACGGCCATGCTCGCGCAGGGATTGATAAGCATTATGGTAGAGTGACAATGCTTTTTCGTTGTGACCGAAAAGCAACTCCCAATCACCCTGATAGACTGTGCTCAATGCTGCAGCCTCGGCATTGCTGTCGGTGTGATGCGCAAACAGTCCCTCGATCCGCGTCAACAATTCCCGGCCAATCCGGTAACTCATGTCCAGCGTTTCATTGCGCCGCCGCGTCCAACTGTCAACGATCTCGTCACTGTCGCTGGCCAGCGCTTCGGCGCTGGTAGCTTCACTGACTTCACGTCGCCGCAGCATGGTGGACTGATAATAATGATTGAGCACAATGCGATAGAGCCAGGGTGCCAGTTCCAAGCTGTCTGGACCCAGTGTCTGCTCAATCGCATTGACGGCTTGCCAGTTCAGGTTCTTGGCGGCTATCAGGTTACTGACAGCATAGGGATTGTCGATATTGGCCGAGGCAGCGAGGAGCAGGCCGCTGAGTTTTTCAGTGCCAGCCAGATAGGCATAAAGATTGTCACGATAGTTTCTGACGTTGATCCACTGGAAGTATTCGATCTGGGTTTTTGCGGCTTGCCACTGACCGAAGGTGAGCTGTGCTTCGATCAAATATTGTAGCGGGGCAAGTTGCAGAGTGCTGTGCAACCCGTGATTCACCTTGATGACATGAATTGCATCGAGCAACTTGCGTTCCGCCGCCAGATAGTCACCACTTTTCAGTAGCTGTACGCCTTGCTCGGTGTGTTGCTCGCCCAGACTGAAGGCGTAGATATTATTCCAGTCTGTGACACTGTGTTGGCGGGAGGCAACAGCTTGGGATTGCGACTGAGCGATGCCCGGGCTGCAAAAAAGCGCTATCAGTGCCAACCATCGTAATCGCATAAGCGTTCGATCCAGCAATAAAGTCATTCGACTATTTGCGAAGCAATGGCTGTACCAACACCATCGCCTAGTGTCCAGCGTCAGTAAATTGTACGCTACCACATTCAATTCATTTGTTACATCAATCTCGTATTGTCGACAGGAAAGTGACTGATTTCGCCACAACCGCACCGTGAACGGCATAAGCCATCCGGTTCTAACAGTCGGTACTGCAATGCAGCCGAGGGTTTGGCCAAGACTGTAGTGAAGGCATTGGCTGAACCAGCGCTGGTGCCATTGGCAAGCAACAGCCACACCAGCTGGCAAGCGCAGAAGTCAGCACGAGCGGTACAACAAGGAGAGCAAAATCATGGCAGATTCAACCCACAAACAAGCAATCGATCTCTACACCTGGGCGACACCTAACGGTCGCAAAGTATCAATCATGCTGGAAGAGCTGGAGCTACCCTACAACGTTATTCCGGTTAACATCGGCAAGGGCGAACAACACGAAGAAGCGCTGGCGAGTCGCAACCTGAATGAGAAAATCCCGGTCATTGTCGATCACGATGCGGGCATCACCATGATGGAGTCAGGTGCAATTCTTATGTATCTGGCACAGAAATCGGGCAAGCTGATGAGTCAGTCCGGTGCATCGTATTGGGAAGAAATGCAGTGGCTCATGTTTCAGGTCGCCCATGTCGGGCCGATGCTGGGACAAACGCATCACTTCGTAAAATTCAATCCCGGGAAATCGCCTTATGCCGAAGAGCGCTACAAAAAAGAGAACCAGCGTTTGTATGCGGTGCTGGAAAAGCGACTGCAGACGCGTGACTATATTTGTAACGACTACTCTATTGTCGATATTGCCACCTGGCCGTGGATATCCCGCTTCGAATTTCAGCAGATGCCTTTAAGGGAGTATCCGGCCCTGACAGAGTGGTACCTGCGCATTGCCGAGAGAGAGGCTGTGCAGCGCGGCTATGCCGTGCCTGAGCCACTATCAGTCCCTATCCCCTGAGGTGCCTGCTCGTGTCACCCACTACCCATTGAACGGTCACCGTCTTGCGCTGCCGGCAGGCAGATGGAGAACAGGGAGTTAAGGATCTGGACACAATGCACGGCACAGGCAGCAGGGAAGCAGCGAAATTTAGAAAAGCGTGGAGAGTTGGCCGATAAGGTAGAGCCTGAGAACCGGTATGCAGCTAGTCGATATAGAGATAGCCGAAATATAACCTAAATAAGGAGTACTCAGACAAACTCGCCGCTGCCAAAGCCTCTGCCAAAACAGTCGCCGCTGTTTTGACCACTGGTGTTGGTCAACCCTGGCTACTGTCGTGAGTCATCAGACTGCTCGGCGTCACTGACTGTATCGGCCTCCGCGGCGCCGTCATTTTCTTGCTGTCTCATTAACTGTTCGAGTTCGGCATAGCTCAGCATGTCCAGATCCCAGTGGCTGGTGTGCTGGTCTTTCACCTGTTCGCGAACAATGCGTTGTTTACGCTTGGAAGGAGTAGTCATACTGCTAGTGTGCCCATTTCTGGTTCCGAGCGCTAGTTCGATGAAATCCTGTTTTGGCACCACTTCAGTGCGAGCCTCACTATCAGGCAATTATTAGCACCTATAAGGTGCATTCGTCCTTTCCGTGTTAATTAACCCAGCTGAACCCCAGTAAATACGCGGCCTGTACGCAACCGGGCCACACTGTATGAGAGGCGCTGCGATGGTGTGTGGTCAGCACTGCAGTCTCGTCAATTGATTGCAGTTCAGGATTTTCTTTCGTCGAACCACGGCTAATAGCAGTAGCGGCCATTCACCCTGAGCAACACTCTGCCTTACCCCAAGCTGATGGCTATTGAGCCAATTGACCGGCATTAGCTGCTTACTCGTCAGCTACTTCCTTGAAATACGTGGCTTTGGGGCCCCACGGAAGCCCCGGTAGTGCCTGCCAGCGCGTGTGAGCATTTTCGTAAGCCTCGTCTGGTCCAGAACATCAGACATCCATCGGCCCTGGTGACGTCTTTGCCATGGAAATAAACGGTGACCGGTG
>CAZQFA010000007.1:88828-104058 GCA_964592245.1 uncultured Pseudohongiella sp.
AGACATCCATCGGCCCTGGTGACGTCTTTGCCATGGAAATAAACGGTGACCGGTGAGCTTGTCAGGCGCTTGTCTCCATCAACGCACCCGGCGAAGGCGGAGACGGGTTGCAGGCACCAAGAGAGTGCGCGTGTCACGATACTGGCCGGAGTCTCCCCAAGATACTGACGGGGAATTGAGATAACCCCATGTATTTAATGATTTTTTCCAATGTGGCCCGCTACTTGCTAACAAGCAGGCCAAGGGAAGCAAAGTTTCCTTGTTAGGGACGCATTGGAGTAAACCAGCAGCGTCCTGCGAAACGATGATAACTATCTTGGAGCAAGATTTATGAAGAAATTAACCCACATCGCCTCTGGCCTGATTCTCGCCTCTTCAGCGATGATCCTGTCTAGCGCCGCCAGTGCGCAACTGAGCGGCAATGTCTCAGTGACTAACAACTACATCTGGCGCGGCCTGACCCAGACTACTAACGAAGCTGCTGTTCAGGGCGGTCTGGACTGGGCTTCTGATTCCGGTTTCTACATTGGTACTTGGGCTTCTAACGTTCAGTACGATGCAGACGATGCCTACTCATACGAGCACGACATTTATGGCGGTTTTGCCGGCGAAACCGGTGGCGTGAGCTGGGATATCGGCTACCTGTACTACAACTACGACGAAAACGCCGGCTATGACTTCGGTGAAGTTTACGGTTCACTGGGTTTCGGTAACTTCAGCGTGACTCTGTCTATTCTGGCCAATGCTGAACCAGACGAAGGTCCGGGTGAAGACTTCGGCTTCGGTTCTGCTTCTTACTGGTCATTCGACTACGCAATCCCACTGGCCAGCGGTGCTGAACTCGGCCTGCACGGTGGTTTCCACGAAGGTGACTTCGTTTATTCCTTTAACGGCGTAACTGACGATTACTGGGATTTCAACATCAGCATCGCCAAAGACGGCCTGGCCGCTATGGTCACTACCACTTCACTGGGTGATGACGATGATGGCGACGGTTTCGAAGACTACGCCAGCATGCCTGCTCGTGATAACGACGAAATCAAATTCGTAGTTTCCTACTCTGTGGACTTCGAACTGTAAGATCGTTTGCGAACGTACAAAAAACGCCTACTTCGGTAGGCGTTTTTTTTTGCTCTGAATAAAGTCAGCAAAAAGCGTGCACTACAGTATTCGCTATTAGGTAGCACCGATCATCAGCGGGGATAACAATGTCAGCCAGTCTATTACCATGCAGGATTGTGAGCGCATCATGCGTGCTACAGGTTGTCGGTTCACGGCTGCGGCTATTTAATCCCAGCCAGTCCAGCCAGGGCCTCGCACTACACGACCAGGCAGGGCGCCTGTGTGTTCCCCTTCAGCCAACACCAATTCGCCATTGACCAGCACATACTCCATGCCGGTGGCATACTGATGCGGCTCTTCATAGGTGGCATGATCCGTGATGGCTAAGGGGTCAAATATCACAATATCCGCGTAGTAGCCTTCACTTAGCTGGCCACGCTCACGGATTTTCAGATGGCTGGCAGGTAGCAGGGTCAGTTTGTGAATAGCCTCCGGCAAGGTCAGAACCTGATCTTCTCTTGTGTATTTGCCCAGAACCCGGGCGAAGTTACCGTAGGCGCGCGGGTGTGTGCTGCGCTGCAGAAAAATACCTTCGGCTGCCATCGATTGCGCATCGGACGCAAAACTTACCCAGGGCAAGGCAATGCCGTTGGCGACGTTCTCTTCCGACATCAGAAAGTAAACGACCTGTACGCGACTGCCGTCCTCGATGACGAGATCGATCGCCGTGTCGGCTGGTGTTGTGCCACGCTCGGCTGCCACCTCGGCTAATGTCATCCCCTGATACTTGCGCAATTCGGGATTGCGAAAGCCGACCAGCAAAGTGCCCTCAGGGCCAGCGGCCAGACCGAGATTTTCCCAATCATTGGTCGGTGTAATCATCTCCACTCTCACCTGAGCGCGAATGGTTGGGTCCTGCAGGCGTTCGGCCCAGGCGTCATAGCCGCCCTCCTGTACCCACGGTGGCATATGGGCATCCAGTCCGGTAGAACCGGCGGTGTAGGTGTAGATATTGGCGCTGATAGCCAGTCCCTCGTCGCGGGCCGACTCAACCTTGTCCACCACGGCAGCAAACTTGTCCCAGTTCTGCTGGCCGGCCATCTTCAGATGATAGATTTCGGCGGGAGTGCCAGCGGCGCGGGCGATCTCGATCAATTCGTCGATAGACTCCAGTAGGCGGTTGCCTTCGCTGCGCATGTGCGAGATGTACATGCCGTCGTATTCGCCCACCACCTGCGCCAGCGCAATCAACTCGTCGGTGCTGGCGTAGAAAGCCGGGGCATAGATCAGCGATGAGCCCAAACCCATGGCGCCTTCTTCCATGGCCGTGCGTACCAGTTGCTGCATACGTTGCAACTCTGCTGCGGTGGGAGTTCTGTCTTCATAGCCTACTTCATGAATGCGCACGGTAGTGGCGCCGACGAAGGAAGCCACATTGGTCGCGACGCCGCGTGCTTCAAGAAATTCCAGGTATTCACCCAGTGTGGTCCAGTCGATAGCGACGCCGCCAAAGCCGTCGTTGGCCTCGATGTCAGCTTTCATGCTGGCGTTCAGCGGGCCTTCGGAAGAGCCTTCGCCAAAGACCTCAAGCGTCACGCCCTGACGAATATCGCTTTGACTGCGGCCATCGATTACCAGTGATTCCGTTGCCCAGCTCAACATGTTGATGAAGCCCGGTGCCACAGCCAGACCACTGGCGTCTATTTCCGTCTCGCCAGCTTCAGGGATGTCACCGATGGCGACAATGCGATCATCGACAATAGCAATGTCGGCCTCAAACCCGGCGTCGCCGCTGCCGTCATAGACGGTTCCTCCCCGAATCACCACGTCGTAGGTTGGCGAATTGCTGATGCTGCCGCAGGCGATGAGGCCGCCTAGCAGCAACGTTAAGAACAGCGTTTTCAGTGCTGGCTGAATGACTTGGCGTGCGGGTTTTCTTGACTGCATGTTGTTGTCCCTGTGCTGATGTACCGTGCTGCCTCGTGGCGTTGTTGTCGCGGCTGGTGTGGTCGGTGACTCCGCTAAATTACTGGATAGGTTTGCTGCTTGACCAGCTTATTCGCTGCAATATTCAGACCTGTGCGCGCTGGCGCTGGCGTTCTTGTAATGGCACGCTCCCGCTTTGCTGATTGACAAAAAGGCGGAGGACAAATACTGTATATTTATACAGTATCGAGTTATGTCATTATGCCCCTGACCTCCCCTGAAAAACCTCGCCGCGACTCAGCATCGCCTGCGGCGACCAGCGGCAGTTCAGGCGATCAGTCAGCGGGTGGCGCGGGGGTTACTGCTGCCACTTTGCCGGTCCCGCGCGTCGACTATGCCGAGTTGCACTGTCTGTCCAATTTTACCTTCCTGCGCGGCGCCTCGTTTCCGGAGGAGCTGGTCGCACGCGCTGATGAGCTGGGTTATCGCGCTCTTGCGATCACCGACGAATGCTCGTTGTCGGGTGTTGTGCGGGCCCATAGCGAGGCGCGGTCCCGTGATATCAAGTTGATCATTGGCAGTGAGTTCCGCCTGCAGGATGGTTGCCACGTCGTGCTACTGGCCCGTGACCGGCAGGGCTACGGTGAACTCAGTCATCTCATCACCTGTGCCCGACGTGACTCTCCCAAAGGCAGCTATGCGCTGGATCAGACCATGCTGGAAGCCAATCTGCCGCAGCGTTGCCTGGCGTTATGGCTGCCGGATCTGTCCCGGGCCGCGGAACAGACAGCGGCCCAGGCGGCGTGGTTGCAGCGCCTGTTCCCCGGGCAGCTGTGGCTGGCCGTCGAGCTATTGCTGCGCGGGAATGACCGGCGCTTTTTGCAACGCTTGCAGGCATTGGGTAAGCGCTATGGGATTCCTCTGTGTGCTGCGGGGGGCGTCTACATGCACGTGCCGAGTCGGCGTATCTTGCAGGACACTGTGACAGCGATTCGTCTTGGCAAACTGATCTCCCGGGTGGGGTTGTTTGGCGAGAGTAACGGGCAGCGACACCTGCGCAAGATGGAACAGCTGCGCAAGCTCTATCCGCCGGCGTTATTGCAGGCGACGGTGGAGATTGCCGGACTCTGTGAGTTCTCATTGGCAGAACTGCGTTACGAATACCCCCGTGAACTGGTCCCGGAGGGTTATACCCCTCATGGTTGGCTGAGGGAGCTGACCGAGGCGGGAATCCGCCAGCGCTGGCCCGGCGGCGTCAGCGCCAAGGTGCGCAATATCATCGAGCACGAACTGATGCTGATCAGGGAGTTGCACTACGAGCACTACTTTCTCACGGTACATGATCTGGTGGCCTTCGCCCGGCGCCAACATATTCTCTGTCAGGGTCGGGGGTCGGCGGCCAACTCTGCCGTGTGCTATTGCCTCGGCATTACCGAAGTGGACCCGGCGCGCGTCGAAGTGTTGTTTGAACGCTTTATCTCCCGGGAGCGGGATGAGCCGCCAGATATAGATGTGGATTTTGAAAATGCCCGCCGTGAGGAGGTTATTCAATACATCTATCGCAAATACGGCCGCGGACGTGCGGCGCTGGCAGCGACGGTCATTACCTACCGCTCGCGCAGTGCCCTGCGCGATGTCGGCAAGGCTTTGGGCATCGATGAGGAGCTGCTGAACCATCTCGCCAAATCGATCTACTGGTGGGGCTCGTCGCTGCCAGAGCAACTCAGTGATGCCAAAGTGGATTTTACTGACCCGAAGATCAATCAGTTGGTAACACTGGCGCAGGCGCTGATTGGTTTTCCCCGACACCTGTCGCAGCATGTGGGCGGCTTTGTTATCAGTCAGGGGCCGCTTTCCCATCTGGTACCGATTGAGAACGCCAGCATGGCTGATCGCACGGTTATCCAGTGGGAGAAGGACGATCTCGAATCGCTGGGCCTGTTGAAGATTGATGTACTGGCACTGGGCATGCTGACGGCGTTGCAAAAATGCCTTGATCTGGTCAGCAGTTACTGTCGTGAGCCCCTGACCATGCAGAAAATTCCTGCCGAAGACCCTGCCGTCTACGACATGATGGGCGAGGCCGATACCGTTGGTGTTTTCCAGATCGAATCGCGCGCCCAGATGAGTATGTTGCCGCGTCTGCGGCCACGGTCTTACTATGATCTCGTTATCCAGATCGCAATAGTGCGACCTGGCCCTATTCAGGGAGACATGGTACACCCCTATCTCAATCGCCGTAATGGCAAGGAAGCCATTACCTATCCCAGTGAGGCAGTGCGGGCGGCATTGGAGCGTACCATGGGCGTACCCATTTTCCAGGAACAGGTAATGCAATTGGCTATGGTAGCCGCCGGCTTTAGTGGTGGCGAGGCCGATCAGCTACGCCGGGCCATGGCCGCCTGGAAACGCAAGGGCGGGCTGGAGCCTTATCGTGACAAGCTGGTAAGAGGCATGTTGGAGCGTGGTTATGAGCAGGGCTTTGCTGAACAGCTGTTCAATCAGATCAAGGGCTTTGGTGATTATGGCTTTCCGGAATCCCATTCCGCCAGTTTTGCGCTGCTGGCCTATGTGTCGTCTTGGTTCAAACACTACCACCCGGCGGCCTTCTGTTGCGCCTTGCTTAATAGCCAACCTATGGGATTCTATGCGCCGGCACAGCTGATACAGGATGCTCGCCGTCATGGCGTGGCGATCAGGGTAGTGGATGTGAACAGCAGTGCCTACGACTGTACGCTGGAGCTGGCCAAGGAGTTTGTCAAACTGCAAGCGCCGGCCAGGCGCACGCTGGAACCGGCGCTGCGCATTGGTTTGCGCATGGTGAAAGGCTTGTCGGAAAGCGGTGGCCGGGCAATAGTGGAAGCGCGGCAGGGCAAGCGTTTTGTCAGCATCCAGGATCTGGTATTTCGCAGTGGCCTCAACAAAAAAGACCTTGAAGCCCTTGCTGCCGCTGATGCCTTGCGCGGCCTGAGTGGTGATCGCCACCGTGCCTTCTGGCAGGCATCGGGTCTCGAGCCGAGAGCAACTACTGCAAGCTATGGCACGGTGCCACTGGATTTCGATGGTGGTGCCCAGAGCAGTGACTTCGGCGTCGATGTGTTATTGCCGGTGGCCAGTGAGGGGCAAAACATTGTCGGCGATTACACCGCTACCGGCTTTACTCTACGCCGGCATCCGCTGGCATTGTTTCGCGAACACCTGAACCATTATCAAGTCAACACTGCCAGCGACCTGCAAGCGGTGGCTGATGAATCCCGTGTCAAAGTAACCGGGCTGGTAACCTGCCGCCAGCGCCCGATGACTGCCGCGGGTGTGACCTTCATAACCATGGAGGATGAAACCGGCTTTGTGAATGTGGTGGTATGGCCCAGTCTCGGCGAGCAGAAACGGCCGGTGGTAAGACAGGCGATGTTACTGGGAGTGAGCGGGCATGTGCAAAAAAGCGACGGTGTCATTCATCTTATTGCTCGCGACCTGATTGACCTGAGTCATTGGCTGGGTGACATGGAAGTCTCGTCGCGGGATTTTACCTGAGCGTTATTTTCAACATCCGCCTGCTTTGACCACACGCTCTGTGGCGGCGGGGAATTTTTGCAACAGCGCTGCCGGGCGAATCGGTCGAGGAACCAGATTGCCCTGACAATTGGGGCAGACACCATGCAGCACCGATTCAACACACTCTGTGCAGAACGTACATTCAAATGTACAAATCATGGCGTCGATTGCATCAGCCGGCAGGTCGCGATCACAGCATTCACAGTTGGGCCGAAGTTGTAACATGATGAGATTCTCTAAACAGGATGTCGTGATCAGTTAATTTACATCTCACTGACACCGGTTGCCGTAATTAATTCCAGCAGTCATCGTCAGGGAGCGACGATGGCAATGTTGGCCATGCCGTTGTTTGGATCGAGCGGTGTATCCCCTGCCGGATATCCCAGTTGCTGCAGAATCACTGCAACGATGTTGGTGTATTCATCGTCGTACAACATACCGGGGTTGTCCGACGGCATCTCGCCGATAATGGTGAACCAGAAATTCTCTACCGTTTTGCCTTCCCAGGAAGGCCAGATATCTCGGTAAAACTTGGGTTCATGGCAGACTGCACAATATTGATCATAGACTTCCTGACCAGCATCGACCTGAGCTTGTGTGTAGACTCCGTCTCGTGTGTTGCGTTGCTGTGCCGAGGCAGCACAGGTCCACACAAGAGTGACCATGGCGATTGTTGTTGTCATCAGGCGAAGGGCTGTTGTCATTGTTATGGATTCCCTGCAAGGTGAATATCAGTGAGGCTGTTGCCGATGGTTCGCATTTAACTATGAGTTAACTATGAGTTAACTATGGCTTAACTATGAGAGTGTAATACAACAGTGTAATACAAATGAACGGGTGAGCAGAGACCTGTGCCCTGCCCCGCTTCATGAAAACCACGGCATGGATAACCGCTGTAACTACTGCATCGAGTGCAGACCAAATCGATTACCATCCGGATCGATAGCCAGAGTGATAAAACCGTATTCACCAATGGACATCTTCGGGCGTTCCAGTTTGCCACCGGCTGCTTCGATGCGGGCTTCTTCAATAGCACAATCATCGCAATTGAAATAAACCAGTGTGCTATTGCCTCCCGAAGGAACGTCAGGGTGGCTGACGAGCGCACCTGTGCTGCCAAATTTTTCCGGGTTGGCCGGGAAAGAATACATCGCCAGTTCGCCATCGGGAGGGCTTAAATTACTCAGCTCCACTTGTAGTACGGTTTCGTAGAATTTTTTGGCGCGTTCGATGTCTTGCACGTAAATCTCGAACCAGATGATGGGGTTCTTCACCATGTTGATGCTCCTTGTTGTTCACCGTCGCTGCCAGTGTTGATTTTGCAGCAGGCCGGTCTGTCTGACCGCAGTATTAATGTAGCACTGCCGCTGCGATTGTAGCGACATGAAAATCCCTCAGGCAAAGATACCGTGCAGATACCAGTGTCGCTCGCCTTGCCGCTCACGATAAATCCACAAGCGGCTGCCGTTATGCTCGCGGGCGATATAGTAATCACGGCGTATATCCTGACCGGCCCACCAGTGCGTCTCGATGCGCTCCGGGCCGCGCAGAATGCGGAGTGCCTGACGGTGGTAGAGTCTGCCATGACGTATCGTTAGCAGTCGGGGCTCTGGCAACAGCCACAATGGTCGCGGATTCTCGCTCACCATGCTGGCTACTGCATGAGACTTCGACTGCTGCCGTCGGCGTGCCGCGTCATAATCCAGTTGCTGGCTGGCATACTCCGGGCAGTGCTCGGCGACGCTATGGATACTCCGCACTGGCTGACAACCCAGACGGGCACGGAGTTGTTCCATGAACAAATCCAGATTGCTGCGTTGGTCCTGCGCTGTCTGGGTGCCCGGCCCTTGTAACAGCGAATCGCTCTGGCCAAGAAAGGCATCGAACGCCGTGACCTGCAGTTTGATGGCTGTCACAGGCGCCGGCAGGCTAAGGGCGCTGAAATGCGTGCCTAACAGATTCAACAAATGCTGGCGGCAACGGCTGGCTTGTCGCAGTCCCAGTGTGACTAAAGTGGGTTCGCGCTTTTCATGACACAGGCTGAAGTGCAACTGGCTACTGCACAAATCACGTTGCAACAGGAAATCGCACAGTTGTGCCAGCATGTCATCGGCCACCGGCAACAGTCGATCCAGTTGCTCAACGCCGTAGGGCAGTTCATGGACGGTGTTGAACGCGGGCGCAGGGATGTAATTACACGTCGGCTCAGGCGCGATGCCCAGCGCCTTGTTGAGAAGATTGCTCAGGTCGCTGCCAAAACGTTTGCGCACACCATCGGAAGGAAGGCGCCAGATGTCACGCAATTTTCGGATGCCCATGTTGTAGAGACGACGATTCTGTTCCTTGTTCAGCTGCAGCACAGCCGTATCCAGATGTCCCAGCGCTGCGCGCAGATTCTCCGGTTGGTAAACCAGCGTGTTGCGGCCGGCGCGCGCCAATAACAAGCTGCCGGACACGGTCGGGCTGGCGGCATAGAAAAACTGCTCGGGCAGCTGCAGTTGCCTGAGGCAGTCACGCAAAGGTTGTTGCAGACGGTTATGCAGCGCCTCAAGGCCACCGAAATAGCGCAGGCTTGAGCGGGCTTCGCAGATCAGCGCCTGGGGATGATAACTGACAGTGGAACTGACCGACTCCGCCACCGCGGCCAGTCGTTGCAGAGATTGCTGTTGGGTTGTCTCGGGCAGCTGCGCCAGTGCCGGGAAGTACAGGGCGTACCACAGTGCCGGCCGGCGTCTGGCTGGCGTGTCGGTGCTGCTGTCAGTTCCTGTTCGCGGCGCCGGGGCGGGCAGGGCAATAATGCGCGCCCCCTGCCGGTCGGGGACGGCAGGCAGGGGCAGTTGCGCGCTGTGCTCGGAGTCATCCACCGTCCACCACGGCTGTTACAGGGAGGGCTGTAAATGGACGCGAGCACGGCGCGGCCGGAAGTTGCCACGGGCCTTGATCAAGGTGATCTCTGACTCGGAAACACGAGGATCGGCGGAGGGGATGTCCTTTACTTGCAGGCACACCTGAGATGGTGAGTACTTACTATCGGTGTGCTTGAACAGCACGCCGAGAGTATCACCCGTGTCGGCCGCGAGTTGCAGGCGACGCAATACCTTGCCGGGTAGCCAGTTCTGCCAGGCCAGTACCAGTCCGCAGTGCCGGTTTTGCAAGGCCTTCTCCATGGTCCACAGGGCATCCTTGCAGGAAGTCTGCAGATCCACCAGCAGAATCTGCTCGGTATCGATGCCGGCCTGCTGCAGCGCCGGGGCATACAGGTGGAAGGGCGGCGAGACCCAGAGGATCCATTGCCCTGCAGCAACCACGTCGCGCATGAGCGGAATCAGCAGCTGCAATTCGCCGTGGCCCCAACAGGGCGTAATCACTTCCATCAGGCCGCTCTGCGGCCAGCCCTGTCCGGGGAGAATGGCATCCAGTGCCGGAAAGCCGGTGCTGCGACCATGCTGCCCCTGACCCGCCAGATCGCAACCACGCCACAGGTTGGCATGGCGTTGCAGCAGGGCTTCAATCTCGTGCTGTCCGGACGCTCTATCAGGTCCGGCGCCATCTGGTTCCGGCTCGCCAGACAGCGTGTCCAACGGGCCCGGCGTACTGTGCGCCGGTACCCGGGAAACCTGGCCATAGTGGCTGAAAGCCGCATGATGTGGGGGCTGTGGGAGATCGATAGGGTGCTTCAGAGAGTTCATGGCAATGACCGTCGCTACTAAGTACTGTATGTCTATACAGTATTATAGACAGCACTTTTCGGAAAGCAATGCCTTTTCACAGTTTTATTAATGAGGCGAGGTAAGTGCGGTAATCAATTGTTTTTTTTAACAAAGTTAAAGGTTTGGCTGGTGGCGCCGCTAAGGAATTTGTACGTTGAATCTGCAGCGGAGAAGTGAAATGAGTAAAAAACCGGACATGGTCATGGTCATCATCGCCCTGTTCGTTGCTGGAGTCCTGGCCAGCGGAGTTGCCCAGAGCGCCTTGCTCTAGTCACAGCAGCCAGACACCGCCAAGGGGACAGCCGGCGCGAGCCGACCACAGAAAACGACAAGGGAAAGCGACAACCAGGGACAGGTAGTGAAGTAGCCTAATAACCGCCCTAAGCAGTATCGGGGCGGTAAATTTTCTGATCAGTAATCACCGCATCCAGACGCACATCCCAGCTGGCCACCGGAAACGCCTCGGTCAACTGACATTCATGGGCCAGACCAATCAGCAACGGCTTGCTGCCACGATTGAATATCTTGAAGCTGAAAGTACGGTCGTAAAAACCCTTGCCCATGCCGAGACGAAAACAACCGGCATCGAAACCAACCAGCGGCACAAACACCACATCCAGTTCCGTTGGTGAGCTGACGGCATCCACAGCAGTCGGTTCGGCGATACCCCACTTGTTATTGTTCAGCTCGGTCTCGGCGGTATAAGGCACAAAGGCCATAAAACCTTCCTGCCCGGTATCCACTACCGGTAAAAAACAGGATTGACCCGCTGCCATGGCGGCAGCAATGAGAGGTGTCGTATCGATCTCGCCGTCAATGTGGTGATAGAAAGCCAGACTCTGTGCCGAGCGGAAGAAATCCTGAGCCAGAACAGTCGTCGCAATGGCAGCTGCTGCCGTCTGTTGTTGTTCGGACGTGAGTGCATTACGCGTCTGCCGCAAGGCGGCGCGCAGGGCGCTGCGTTCTTCCTGGTTCATAAGCGGTTAATCGAGCAAAGATAAGAAAAAAGGTAAGAAAAAATGAGGTTCCCCGGAACACCGCTACCAAAGTTGCCCTGAACCCAAAGGTTCAGGTGGTGGCTCCCGCGATGAATCAGGCTTTCCGACGTGCGGACGTGCACAACAACATCTAACGAGTTGCCTCCGGGTATACAGATATCGGCTCAAGAACACTTTTGATTGGCAAATGTTCTAGGGAACTCTGAACTGAGTATAGCCCGTGACGGCGGCAGAGATAAAGCGAGATTCGTGCGTAAAAATACGTGACTTTCGACAACGCGTGTTCAGATTTCCAGCTGGCGACCTGAAGCGAGCGCCATGTCTATTTTATCTTCCAGACCTTTGACCTGCTGCGCTGTGACATGACGGGTTTCATTAATCAAACGGTTCTTGCGCAGCATGTCGTGGGTGATATTCAGTGCCGCCATGACGGCAATTTTTTCGGCGCCATGGATATTGCCGCGACTCTTGATCTTGCGCATGTTCTCGTCAAGATAATGAGCAGACTTCAGCAGCGCTTCCTGATCGGAAGGCGGACAATTCACCTGGTATTCCTTATCCAGAATTTTCACCTGAACGGAAGTGCTTTGTTCACTCATAGGGGTAACCGCTGTGTGCCGGAGAAGTGTTAGGTTGGATCCATCGCCTTGAGGCGAACCAGAATGGACTCGAGCTTGCTCTTGGTCTCTTTGTTTTTTTCCAGGAGTTTTTGGCGCTCAGACTGCCAGCTGCTCTCATTGGCTTTGAGCAGCTGATTTTCACGTTTCATTTGCGCACACAGGTCGATGAGGTCATCGACTTTGTTGCTCAGATTCTGAAAGCTGTCTTCGTTCATTCTGTACTTGTGGTCTATACCGTATTGATTTTATTGACTGATTTAACAGATTTTACTGTAACCGCAATGCGCTATTGGCATTACTTTAGGATTTACATTAAGAGTGCTGTAACTATAGAGCCGAGGTCCACAAGGGTCAATATCAAGCAGGGAAAAAATGGGACTTGGTTCGCCATTCGGTCCCCTATATGCTTGACCGCCTGACCGATTGGAGGAAACAACCCGCCCATGAGCAGTAAATTTCGGGAAATGAAAACACGCCGCAAGGAGCTGATGGCCCAGATGGAGCCTAACAGTATTGCTTTGTTGGCGGCCGCCCCCGTGAAGATGCGTAATGCCGACGCCGAGTATCCCTACCGCCAGAGTAGTGACTTTTTCTACCTGACCGGCTTCGCCGAGGCCAATGCCTTGTTGGCGCTGATCCCCGGTCGCAAGCAGGGCGAAGTTGTCCTCTTTTGCGCAGAAAAGAATCCGGAAAAGGAATTATGGAACGGCCGCGTGCTGGGCCCTGATGCGGCTATTACCACGCTGGGGGTGGACGATGCTTTCCCCATCGGCGATATTGATGAAATTCTGCCGGGATTGATAGAAGGTCGGGATCGTGTGTATTACGCCATGGGCAAGGACGATCAGTTCGATGACCGTGTCATGAACTGGGTGAAGGTGATTCGCAGCAAATCGAAAATGGGTGCGCATCCTCCGGGCGAATTCCTGATGCTGGATCATCTGCTGCACGAGCTCCGGTTACTGAAATCGAGTGCCGAGATAAAGCTCATGGAACAGGCCGCGAAAATTTCCGCTGAAGGCCACAAGCGTGCCATGACGATCTGTAAGCCAGGCATCTATGAATACGAAATGGAAGCGGAACTGCTGCACGCCTTTGCGCGCAACGGCAGCCGTTCGCCGGCCTATTCTTCAATCGTCGCCACCGGTGAGAATGCCTGTATTCTGCACTACACTGAAAACACTGAACAGGTTAAAGAAGGCGACCTGGTACTTATCGACGCGGGTTGTGAATACCAGCATTATGCTTCTGATATTACGCGCACCTTTCCGGCCAATGGCAAATTCTCACCGGAACAAAAAGCTATCTACGAAATTGTCCTGAAGGCACAGGATGCGGCTATCAAGGCCGTACAGCCAGGTGCCAACTGGGATGAACCACACAAGGCATCGGTAAAAGTGATCACTCAGGGTCTGGTTAAGCTCGGCTTGCTTAAAGGCCGCCCCGCGGAGCTGATCAAGAGTCAGGCTTATCGCGAATTCTACATGCATCGTGTCGGCCACTGGCTGGGCATGGACGTGCATGATGTGGGTGATTACAAGATAGATGACCACTGGCGCTTGCTGGAGCCGGGTATGGTAACCACGATCGAACCGGGCATTTACATCTCTCCGGACAACAAGCGCGTGGCGAAGAAGTGGCGCGGTATCGGTGTGCGCATTGAAGACGACGTGCTGGTCACGCGCAAGGGTAACAAGATACTCAGCACCGGCATTCCCAAGACCGTGCAGGAAATCGAATCCTTCATGGCAGCGGCACACTGACGGCATGCTGATCACCACACCGAAGAAAGAATACGACATTGTCGTCGTCGGCGGCGGGCTGGTGGGTGCCAGTTTTGCCTTGCGTCTGGCTAGCGCCATGACCGCACCGCCATCGATACTGGTGGTGGAAGCAGTACAGGCAGAGGCGTCAATGCAGCCCAGTTTCGATGCGCGCTCCACGGCATTATCCTGGAGTTCACGCCAGTTCTTCACAGCCGCTGGCTTATGGGATGAACTCGAACCCGATGCCACGGCCATTCTCGATATCAAGGTGTCGGATCAGGGCCGCTTTGGCGTCGCTTCACTCAGCCACCAGGAGCATCAGCAATCGGCGCTGGGTTATGTCATTGAGAATCGTCACCTCGGTTCGGCATTGAATGCGGCGCTGGCGGCATCGCCACACGTGGCCAAACTGGCACCGGCACGCATTGAACAGGTGACACCGCGGCAGCAGGGCATGACTCTGAACATCGACGCCAATGGCACGGCTCACTCGGTCAATGCCGGGCTGGTAGTTGTAGCCGAAGGGGGCAGATCGCCCATTTGCCAGCAATTGGGCATCGAACAGCAGCGCAAGTCCTACGAACAACACGCCATGATCGCCAATATCGCGCTGGATCGGCCGCACCGGAATCAGGCCATCGAGCGCTTTACTCGCAGTGGGCCGCTAGCCGTTTTACCTCTGACCGACTACAACAAACAAGCACGAGCCTCTCTGGTCTGGACCCTCGCCGCTGCTGACAGTCAGCAAACCATGGCAATGCAGGATGAGGAGCTATTGCAGAATCTCAACAGGCAATTGGGACATGGTGCGGGCCGGGTAACACAGATAGGTGAGCGTGTTTGTTACCCGCTGACGTTGTCGGTGGCCAAAGAACAAATCCGTCCCGGGCTGGTGCTATTGGGCAATGTTGCCCATACGGTGCATCCGGTCGCCGGACAAGGCCTGAATCTCGCGCTGCGCGATAGCGAATGCCTGGTGGATGAGATTCAACAGGGTAGCATCCGGCAGCAAGCCGCAGGCGCTATGGCGGTATTGCAACGCTACCTGGACAGGCAATCAGCTGACCAGAACAAGGTCATCACATTCACCGATCAATTGATTAACCTGTTCTCCAACAGCAGGGCAGACAAAGTGCTGGCCCGCAAAGTTGGTTTACTGGCGATCGATATGGTCCCGTCACTACGCCAGCAACTCGCTCGGGCAGCGATGGGCTCCTGAAAACCCGTAGCAGGATGAAAATTATAACGCGGCGCGGATGGCTTCGATGCGTTTGCGGTTGGCACCGAGATCACTGTAGCCAAGTCGTGATGCGGAGCGTACATGGGTTACACCGGCAGCCGGGTCATAAAGAAATTCCACATCGTCCACATAACCCATTAATCGGGTGGTGAATTCCGCATAGAGGTAATTGCCCTCGGCGCTGACAATGTGGGTTCGCTCCATGGTAGTCAGGACTTGCCGTACCTGTTCAAGCGTTGCGGCGAGCGGCGCGATGCCATGTTCCTCGTCAGCAGCGTAACTGGAAACACAGTTGGGTGAATCCGGGCAGGGGGTCAGGCGACCCGCTTCGATACCGATGTCTTGCGGAGGCT